>NZ_DASVWK010000262.1:0-16273 GCF_036389735.1 Archangium sp.
GTCCATCACGATGGTGTCCCACAACGGCTGACCATCCGGACGCTTCTCCTGCGCGTGGAAGAGAATCTTCCCCAGCATCACCAGTTCTTGGAGGGACGGGATGAAGCGCAGGAAGTAGCGCACGACCTTGTTCTCGAAGACCGTCTTGTAGAGGGTCTCGAAGCGCAGGACCATCAGCGCGTACTCGCGCATGGCCTCCTGGGGGCGCACGTCCACCGCCCACAGGTTGTCCTCCAGCTTCTTCACCTCGGGGCCCACCGGCTCGTGCCCCAGCAGGCGGCTGATGCGCTCCTGCGTGTTCACCTCGCACACCAACGTGCGTCTTCCGGCGCGCGCCGAGCGCAAGGCCAGCGCGGCGGAGATGGTGCTCTTCCCCACGCCGCCCTTCCCGGAAACGATCCACACCCTCTTGTCGAGCAGGCCGGCCATCAGGAGCGGCGAACCGTAAGGACGCCCCTCCCCCCTGTCAACGCGCTCCGTCCTCTTGCTTCCATCGCTTGACACGTCGCGTCGCGTCCTTCCAGAGTTCGCGCGTTTTCTCCAGGACCATTCATGCTCAAGAACAATCCCGTGGTGAAGAAGCTCGTCGAGACGGGCGAGGAGCGCGTCGGCAAGCTGGCGCAGCAGCTCATGTCCAACGAGAAGTTCGTCACCATGGTGCAGACGTTGGTGTCGCGCTCGCTGGCCGCCAAGGGGACGATGGACAGCGCGCTGCGCTCGGCCCTGGCCGCCATGAACCTGCCCTCCACCGCGGACGTGGAGCAGCTGCGCACCAAGGTGGACGACCTGGAGCGCCTGCTGTCCTCCATCGAGTCCAAGGTGGACACCCTGGCCTCGTCCCGGAAGAAGTAGAGGCTCTCCATGCGGCGCATCGCTTTCATCAACGAGAAGGGTGGCACCTGCAAGACGACGCTCGCGGTCAACACCGCCGCGTGGCTCACGCGGGAGCGCGGCCTCAAGGTCCTCCTGGTGGACCTGGACACGCAGGGGCACGCGGGCAAGTCACTCGGCCTGGACGTGCGCACGCTGCCTCGCAACGTCTTCCACCTGCTCACCGAGCCCGACGTGCGCCTGGAGGACGTGGTGCGGCCCTCGGCCATCGAGGGCCTGTCCGTCCTGCCCTCCTACAAGGAGATGGCGGACTTTCCGCTCGCCGTGGCCAATGACCCGCGCCGCGCGCACCGACTCGCCGAGCGGCTGGCCCCCGCGGAGGCCGCCGGCTTCGACGTGCTCGTCTTCGACGCGCCTCCGTCCATGGGCCTCACCACCCGCAACATCCTCGTGGCCGCCACCGAGGTCGTCGTGCCCGTGGGCCTCACGTACTTCGCGCTCGATGGGTGCGCCGAGGTGGCCGACACCGTCCGCCAGGTCGCCGAGTCCGAGGGCCGCCCCGAGTTGCGCATCACCAAGGTGGTGCCCACCCTCTACCGGCGCACCTCCCTCGCCACCGCCATCCTCGAGCGACTCGGCGCCTACTTCCCCGACACGCTCGCGGCCACGCCCCTGGGCTACAACGTCAAGGTGGACGAGGCCCAGAGCCATGGGAAGACCATCTGGGAGTACGCGCCTGGCAGCTCCGGCGCGAAGATGCTCGGCGCCATCGCCTCTGAGATTTATGGCGAGCCGGCCAAGGGCACCCGGCGCGGTGGCGCTCGCAAGAAGGCCTCCCGGGTGGCGTAGCGCTGGTGGGGAAGGGGAGGGTCCGAGCGTTGACCCTCACCCCCGCCCGCTTCCAGGGTTATTGCTGCTTGTTCTTCTCGAGCTCGTCGAGCTTCTTCTCCAGCTCTTCCAGCCGCTGCACCAGCGCCTGCATGTCGCGGCCCATCGCTGGCAGGTTGCCCGCCAGGTTCTCCACGACGTGCTTCACCCGCTCGTCGACCCGGCGCTGCCATTCCTCCAGCGCTCGCTGGCTGGCCTTGAGCAGCTCCGCGGGGCCTCCCGCCGCAGTGGCCGCGGCGTTGGCCGTCGCGTCCGTCTGCTCGGTAGGTGACTCGGCGGTCGTGGCCTCGCCCTCCGGCGTGCCGTCCTCGCGCTTGTCCTCGCGCCGCAGCAGCTTGTCCAGGCGCGACTCGGCCTCCTCACGGATGGACGCCACCCGGGGGGTGACCTCCTTCTGGATGAAGCCCGTCAGCGACTCGCCGGGATGGCGGATGATCTCCCGGAGCACCGTCAGCGGCATCCGGTTCCGCTTCTTCTCCTCCTCGAAGATGATCTGCGCCAGCGTGACCGAGGTCAGGTCCTCCTTCGTCCGATTGTCGACGATCTGGACCTCCACCCCCTCTTTGATCATCAGCGCGATCTCATCGAGGGTCACATACCGGCTCTCCACGGTGTCGTAGAGCTTGCGGTTGGTGTACCGCTTGATGACCTTGGGCTCCTTGCCCGGCACGCCTGCCTGCTCTGGCTCGCTCATGTCCGCATTCTCCCCCACATCCGGGGCTTTCGCACTCGGTGCGGGACGAAAGCCTGTAGCAGAGGGGTTGGGGGCGAGCAAGCTGGGTGGAGGCATGTTCGCGGTGGTGCCTCTCTGCGCCTATACTCACGAACCGGCCGAGCCCTGAATGATCGTCAAGTGTGAGCGTTGCCAGACGCGGTTCAAGATCCCCGACGAGAAGGTGACCGACAAGGGGGTCAAGGTCCGCTGCACCAAGTGTCAGCATACCTTCCGGGTCGTGCGTGAGGACGCCTCGTCCGCCACGTCGACTCCGGCTGGACCTTCCGTGCCCTCCGTCGAGCCCGCCGCGAAGCCCGCGGCGCCTCCCCGGTCCGGCACTCCCCTCGAGGCCCCTCGGGCCTCCGCGCCCGTGGCGAGGCCCGTGGCCGCCACGGCCCCAGGCGTCGCCTTCCCCCGAGGTGGGACCGCGCCCGTGCCCACGTCGCTGCCCCGGGTGGGCGGCGGGATGGATGTGCCGAAGACTCCGGGCACGCTCGACCTGGACCCGCTGATGGAGTTCATGGGCGAGAACACCCCCTCGCCCGCCGAGTCGCTCCAGCTCGCCGCGAAGGCCCCCCTGCCCGACAAGCCCGCGGGAGCCCTCGCGTTCGGCCCTCAGGCCAAGACGACCGCTCCGGCCAGCCCGGCCGCGGGACCCTCGCTGTCGCTGTCCTTCGACGAAAGCAATCCATTCGCCGAGGCGGCTCCGGCACCCAGGCCCGTTCCGGCCCGGAGCCCCGCGCCAGCTCCGAAGCCCGCCGCGCCCGTCCAGGTTCCGGCCCGGAGCACCGCGCCGGCTCCAGCTCCGAAGCCCGCCCCCGCGCCCGTCCCGTCGCGGAGCAGCGCGCCGGTGAGCTTCGACGCGGATGACCCGTTCAACCTGCCTCCGGATGACGCGGCGACGCTGCGGGCCACGCCCACGCTGCCTCCGGCCCAGCACGCCGCGCCCGCCCCGGCTCCGGCTTTCGAGGAGATGGAGGGCCTGGAGGGGAACAACCCGTTCGTCTCCTTCGACCCCGTGGCCGCGCTGCCGCCGGCTCCGAGCCCCGCCCCCGCTCCGTCGGCCATCCCGGACTGGGGTGCCCCGCAGCAGGCCGCTCCCTCGGCCATCCCGGATTGGGGCGCCACGCAGACCGTCGCGGCGACGCCCATCGCCAAGTCGGACGCGCAGACGGAGCGCAACCCGTTCCCCATCCCGGACTTCCCGGGCGGTGCGCCGCCAACTCGGGAGATCCTCCCCGACCTGCCGGCGATGACGCCGACGTCCGCGGCGCCAGTGATCGCCGCGCCCGCCGAGCCCGCGAAGAAGCCGCGTGAGGACTCCGCCGGGGGTCCGCGTCCGGTCCAGCGTCTGGCCGCCGTGGCCGCCCAGGTCGTGGTGGCGGCGGTGCTGGTGCTCGGCCTCCTCGCGCTGGGCACCGCCTGGCTCAACGGTGGCCGGGTGGAGCTGTCCGCCCTGTCGCCCTCGAAGATGCGGGAGCTGGTGTCGCCCACGCTGCCCCTGATGGGGAAGGACCTGTCCAACGGTCTCTATGAGACCCACGACGGGCGCACCCTCTTCTTCGTCCGGGGCGAGGTGGAGAACCGGGGCACCGACCCCGTGCGCGTGAAGGCGCTCGTCTCGCTGTACGACGGCGCTCAGCGGGTGAAGTCCGCCGAGGGCCTCGTGGGCACCGTGCCCTCGTCCGAGGAACTCTTCACCCTCAAGAACGCCGCGGCCGCCGATGCGCTGCGCACCCGCCTGGATGCCGCCGCCCAGGAAGTGGCTCCCGGTGCCCGGGCTCCCTTCGTCGTCCTCTTCTACGACTACCCCTCCGACCTGGGCAGCTTCCGGCTCGAGGTGACGTTCGAGCCGCAGGCGCGGGTCGCCGCTGGAGGGACCCAGGAGAAGGCGGGCAATGCCCAGCCGTGACGAGGCCAAGGTCGTCGTCCGGCGGCTGCACGCGTTGAGCGGCAGTGCGGAGATCGTCCGCAAGGCCGCCGCGCGCGAGCTGGCGAAGAGGGACCCGTTGGACGCCAACGAGCTCCTCCACCACGTCATCCTCCTGGCTCGCGCGAGCTGGGAGCCGGCCACCTGTGTCCTGTCCGCCTTCGTGTCGGCGCTGGGCCTGGAGGCCGCTCAAATCCCCTACGCGGACTCGCTGCGCCGCATGGCCGAGGTGCAGTCCCTGGAGTCGGTGGCGGACCTCTTCGAGACGGGGCCGGCCCAGAAGGAGCTCGACCAGGGCGCGGCGGCCAAGTCGGACGCCCAGGCCTTCACCCAGTCCCTGGGCCACCTCAAGCAGCAGGCCCGGATGACCCGGGACCCGGACGTGCTCTCGCGGATGGCCACGGTGAGCAACCCCGCGGTGATCCGCAACGCGCTCCTCAACCCCCGCCTCACCGAGGACCTGGTGGTGCGCATGGCCGCGCGCCGCCCGGCCCGGCCCGAGCCGCTGGTGGAAATCTGGAAGGCCACGCGCTGGTCCTCACGCCACTCGGTGCGCCGCGCGCTCGTCTTCAACCCGTACCTGCCGCCCGAGGTGGGGGTGAAGATCGTCCCCCTGCTCAACGCGAGCGACCTGGCCGAGCTGGCTGGAGACTCCTCGGTGCACCCCTCGCTGCGAGAGCAGGCCGCGCGCCTGCTGGGCGCCGGGGGCTAGGTGCGCTTCGAGTCGGAGTCGGTGTAGTTGGCGTCGGAGACGTCCTGGCCCCGCTTGGCGCGGGGCAGGGTCTTCACGTCCACGAAGTCCTCACCCTTGGAGGCCTTCTTGAACGAGTAGACGAACTTGCCCACGGCATTGCCGAGCTGTCCCATCCGAGCGGCGGAGAACACCACCACGAGGATGAAGGCAATGAAGAGAATCTCTCCGAGGCGTAGGCCCAACATGCCGCGCACAGTGCAGCAAAGCCCGGGGTGAGGCAAGCCGCCTGTCACACCCTGGACGAGCCCGCTCGGGACGCTCGCCCGCCGGGCCGGCCTGTCGCACACTGGGGACATGCTCCTGCTCGCCCACCGTGGTGCCAGCGCCGATGCCCCGGAGAACACCCTCGCCGCCTTCCAGGAGGCCGTGGCCCAGGGGGCCGACGGCGTGGAACTGGACGCCATGGTGTGCGGCTCCGGCGAGGTGGTGGTGTGCCATGACGAGCACCTCCAGCGGCTCGCCGGCCTGCCCTGGGAGGTGCGCACCACGTCCTGGTGGAAGCTGAAACAGGCGGACGTAGGCAGCCGGCTCGGCTTCGCGCCCGCCCGCATTCCCCTGCTGGAGGAGGTGCTGGACGCGCTGCCCTCGCACTTCCTCATCAACATCGAGCTCAAGTGCGACCACTTCGAGGACGGAGGGCTGTCCCGGAAGGTGGCGGAGCTCGTCACCGGCTGGGGCCTGGAGGAGCGGGTGGTCATCTCCAGCTTCAACCCGCTGTGCCTCTTCCGCACCGCCGCCGCCGCGCCCTCCCTGCGCCGGGGCTACCTCATCGATCCGGACAAGCGCTGGGGACCGCAGGCGTACCTGATGAACCCGCTCGTCTCCTCGCACTCGGTGCACCCGTACCACGAGCAGTGCACGCCGGAGCGCGTGGAGGAGTGGCGCCAGAAGGGCCTGCGCGTGGCGGTGTGGACGGTGGATGAACCGGAGCGCGCCCGGCTGCTGGAGCAGATGGGCGTCTCCTACCTCATCACCAACAAGCCCCGCTTCCTTCGCGAGGCCCTGCGCGGCAAGGCGGCCTAGAAGTCCAGGCCGAGCGTGCCGCTGAAGCCCACCACCGCCGGCAGGCTCCGGTCGGTCGTCTCGCCCGTGGCCTCGTTGGTCACCGGGATGGAGCCCGGCTGGGTGACGGACAGCTCGGCGCCGAGCTGGAGCGCGCCGCCGATGAAGCGCACGCCGCCATAGACGCGGGTGTTGATGTTCTGGCCCAGCTTCACCTCCTGGTAGACGCCGGTGTCATCCAGGCCGGCGTAGGGGTTGGCCGGGTTGATCGTGTCGTCCACCGTCCGGTCCTGCCGGAAGTCGAGCGTGTCCGTGGTGGCCATCACGCCGATCAGATCGAGGCCGCCGTAGGGGGTGAGCGTCACCATGCCCCCGAGCGGGAACTGCTTGCCCACGCCCATGTCCAGGCCGGCCGCCGTCAGATCGAAGTCCCTGTTGCCCAGCAGCCGCGTCACGTGGGCGCGCACGCCGATGTCGGGCAGCCAGGTGAAGCCCTCGTTGACGGCCCACTTGAGCTCGCCGGTGGCGGCGAACATGCGGCTGCGATCCACCCAGCCGATGCGCGTGCCCAGCTCCAGGGAGAAGGGCAGGCCCTTGCGCACGTGTACCGAGGGCAGCAGCAGCGACGCCGTCTGCGGCCGCTCCGTGGGCAGTAGCACCGAGGAGGGCAGGGAAATGGTGCCCAGCTCCCCGTTGACGGAGAAGCCCGCGTGTCCCAGCGTCTCCGGCGGCATCAGGTTCGCCGAGGTGAGGACCGCGGCGAACGTCCGGGCGAAGGCGCGGAAGTTCCCGTTCGCCTCGGGGTCGAACGTGGCTGACTTCGTGTTCGGGTTGCCGAGCTTCGTGATCTCGAGGTCGTTGCGATCCGCATACGCGGCGGGACCGCACACCAGCACCGCGAGGACCATCCAACGGCTGAACGTCCGCATCCTCAGTACCGCCTCCCAGGCGCAAGGCGCCAGAACGGACCGACGCTAGCGTGCGTGAGAGGAGGGGGTCAATAAAACGGGCGGCCTCCGAGGGGGCGGAAGAGCCCCGACGAAAGTCGCCCGGAGACGGACGATCAGCCGCGCTACTGCGCTACGGCGTGGCCGACTTGGCCGGCTTGGCCGGCGCCGGAGTGGCCACCTTCTGGGCCACCTCGGCGGGACGGCGGCGGATGACGAGCGTACGCCGGCTGGCGAACTCGGTGCTCTCGCGCGCCACCACCAGGATGCTGTTGTTGCCCTCCTTGAGGTTGAACTCGGTGGAGAACTTCATCTTGCGCGGCTCGTTGCCCTTGGTCGGGTCCACGGCCTGGAAGTAGACCTTCTGGTCATTCACCAGGACGTACATGTCCAGCAGGCCGGTGAGGTCGTTCACCTCGCCACTGAGGGTGAACTTGTCGCCGTTGGCCACGAGGCCCCCCTGGCTGGCGTCCACGTCGAGCTTGATGTCCGGCGGGGCGCGGCGGGCCACGTACGTCATCAGGTCCTTGCTGGGCGTGGCCTTGCCGCGCGCGTCGCGAGCATCCTGGGCGCGCACGAAGGCGAAGCGATCCTTCTCCAGCTCCACCCGGTAGAAACCCTTGGTCGAGGCCTCGGTGGTGAGCATCGCCGGGCGGGAGAGCCTGGCCAGCACCGCGCCGTCAGCCTGCGGCGAGGCCAGCAGCTCCACCTTCTCCGCGAGCTTCACCAGGCCCTTCTTCGGCTCGAACTTCGCCACGGCGGCGTCCGTCACGGGGATCATCAGCTTCTCCATGGCGAACTCCTCGAGAGGCTCGTCGACGATGGCGAGCTTGAGCGGGAAGGTCTCCTCGTGGAAGGCCTTCTTCACCTCGAGCTGGAAGCGCGCGGTCTTCGTCTCGCCCGGAGCCATTTCGCCCAGCTTGAAGCGGCCCTTCTCGATGAAGATGTTCGGGTCGCCGACATTCTTGATCTGCGCGAACGAGTCGAGCGCCTTGCCCTTGCCGGTGTTCGTCACGTCCAGCACCAGGGTGATGTTCTCACCGCGCTGGGCCACGCCGTCGCTGTTGCACGACTCGCAGGTGTCGATGACCTGCCAGTTGAAGGCGAAGGCGGGACGGGGCAGCTCGGCGAAGCTCAGCTCGCTGACGAGCGTGGTGGGCAGGGCCCCGTTGTCGTCGTGGAACTTCACGGTGACCTCGTCGCGGCGCGAGGTGAGGTCCTTGGGCAGCTTGACCTTCACCTTCCACGTCTTCTTCTCACCGGGGGCGAGGCTGCCGAAGAGGAACTCGCGGCGGTCCAGGTAGTAGTTGTCGCTCTCCGTCCAGGCACGCACGCGCTTGAGCGCCTCGGCACCCTTGTTCTCCGCGGTGACGGTCAGGTCGAACGTCTCGCCCGCGGCGATGCGCTGGTCGGCGGCCGGGGTGAAGGTGGCGGCGAGCTTCACGTCCTTGGGCGTGGCACCCGCGCTCCAATCCAGGTTGAGCGCGCTGATGGCGGAGTTGATGCGCTGCTCCTCCTCGCGGCGCTTCTGCTCCACGAAGGACTTGCCCTTCTGGAGCATCGCGCGCCGCTCGGTCAGCGGCACCTGGAGGACGTAGTCGCGGGCGAACTGCACCTCGAAGTCCTCCTTGATCTCATCCTGGCTCTCGGCGTCCATCTGGTCGTCGAGCTCCTCGACGGTGCCCACCGACTCCACGTCCAGCAGCGGGTTCTTCTCCCCCTTGGCGGCGACCTCGGGGTTCTTGTCGGCCTCTTCCTTCTTGGCCTTGGCCGCCTGCTGCTGCTTCTCGTCCACCTTGAGGTACTTGAGCGACTCGAGCGGCTTCTCACGGCCCAGCACGTCCTCGCGCTTCTTGGCCACGGAGTCCGAGTTGGGGTTGCCGAAGTGCTGATCCAGGTCCGCCTCGCCGATCGTCTTGCGGGGGGCGAACACGAACACGCGCTCGTCGGTGACGGCCGCGGGCACCAGCTCGATGTCCGGGACGATACCGACCTCCTGGATGGAGACGTCGCCCGGGGTGAGGTACTTGGCGATGGTCAGCTTGAGCGCGCTGTCGTCCGGGAAGTCATAGAGCACCTGCACGCTGCCCTTGCCGAACGTCTGGCGGCCGATGATGACGGCGCGGTTGAGGTTCTTGAGCGCGCCGGCGACGATCTCCGAGGCCGAGGCGCTGCCCGCGTTCACCAGCACGGCGATGGGGTAGGTGTCCTCGCCCTCGTCCGGACGGGCGCGCTTCTCCTCGCGCAGCTTGTCCGACAGGCCCACCGTGGACACGAGCGTGCCGTTGGAGATGAACGTGTCGGACACCTGGATGGCCTGCTCCAGCAGACCGCCGGGGTTGCCGCGCATGTCCAGCACCAGGCCCTTGAGGCCGCCCTTGCTCTCGGTCTGCCGGCGCATCTCGGAGATGGCCGCCTGCAGGTCGCGGGTGGTGTTGCCCTGGAAGTTCTTCAGGCGCACGTAGCCCACGTTGCCCGCCAGCAGCTTGGACTGGACGCTCTCGATGGAGATCATCGCGCGGCTGAGCGACATGGGGCGCGGCTTGTCCCAGCCCTTGCGCTCCACGGTGATGGAGACGCGGCTGTCCACCGCGCCGCGCAGCTTGGACACGGCCTCGTTGAGGTCCATGTTGACCGTGGACTCCTCGCCAATGCGCTTGATCTGGTCATCCTTCTGGATGCCCGCGCGGTAGGCCGGCGTCTTGGGCAGCACCTTGACCACCGTGAGGTTGCCCTCGCGCATCTGGATGACGAAGCCCAGGCCGCCGAACTCGCCCTTCGTGGACAGCTTCATCTCCCGGTAGATCTCCGGGCGCAGCAGCACCGAGTGGGGATCCAGCGTGGAGAGCATCCCGTTGACGGCCGCGTACTCGACGTCGCGGGTGTCCTCCATGGGACGCATGTTCTTGTTGACGAAGTCGAAGACGTCCTTGAGCGTGAAGGACATCTTCCAGAGCGAGTCGACGTGGCTGATGTCGAACTCGCGCGTCTTGCCGTTGACGTTGAGGTTGAGCTTGCCCGTCTCGGCGTTGCCGTCCACGAGCACGTCCGGGACGCTCTTCTCCACGTACTCCAGCGCGGAGATCATCATCTCCTTGGGCTTCACGCGCTTGGGGTCGACGTAGTTGTCCTTCACATAGAGGATGACCTTGGTGAAGACGCGCAGCGAGGAGAGGTCGTGCTGACCCTTCTCGCCGGCCACCCGGGTGGAGTCCGACGCGTTGCTACCCTGGCCGGCCTCCGCCACGCCGAGCGTCAGGGGAAGGGGTGCCCGGTCATTGCCCACAAGGGCCCAGGCGCCAAGAAGGACGGCGACGGCGAGCATCCGGCGAAAAAGTCGCGGCATGATTCATCCAGGGTGGGGCTCGTGAGCCCCGGGGGTGATGCGTGAAAAACCCAGCAAACTCAAGGAGTTGGCGAGAGCAACGAGCGCTGGGAGCAGCCGAGCAAGCCTAATCATGGACCCTCGGTGCTTCAAGCGGTCGTCATCGCGCAACGTTGGAGAACGCCAAGAAGAGGCGCGGCGTTCCCGCGTCGGGGCGACCAGACCCAGACAACCGGGCCGGGGGATTATTTCCCGAGGGCTCCTGGAGGGGGTGGAACGTTCCCCACCGCACGCAATCCCCGGAAGAGGAGCGTGCCTCCGACCACGGCCACTGGGAGGAAGAAGGTGTTGAGCAGGGGCACCCAGAGGAGGAGATAGACGCCCAGCCCGAAGCCCAGGCAGAGGAGCCAGCGCTGACGCATCACCCGGCGCACCTCGGCGAAGGGGTACGTGTGGCGCGTCATGGGCGCGGCCAGATGCTCACCGGCCAACCAGAACATCGTCCACAGCGTGCCCAGCACCGTCCACAGCACGTTGCCCGCCACCGGAATCAGGTTGAGGGGGAAGAGCACGGCGAGCCCCAGCAGCAGGAAGAAGACGCGCGTCAGGGTGTGCGTCACGCTGATGACCAGGCCCCGGAAGAAGGGCCCCAGGCGGAAGGGCGGCGAGGTGAAGTCCCCGCACAGCTCCTCGGTGATTTCGGACAGCGGGTCCTGGAGGGGGGCCAGCACCACGGGCACCACCACGTTGGCCCCCACCACCAGCAGCACGACGAACAGCAGCGCCAGGACGAGGTACCAGAGGACCCGACCGTACCAGGCCGTGGGAAGCGTCCACATCCCCCCCAGCAGCTGGGGGGCGTACACCCAGAGGAGGCCGAAGAGGACTCCCAGGGCGATCAGGGTGACGAGCGCGCAGAGGGCGGACAGGCCCATCAGCCGGGGCGAGCGGAAGATGAGGCCTCCGGCCCGCCCCAGCAGGGCGAGCCCCTGGAAGAAGTCCGCGGGACCAGCCCGGGGGGAGAAGGTGGGCACCGGCGAAGGGTGGGTCATCCTCGGGACGATGCGCAAATGACAGCGGACGGGTCAATGACGGTTATAAAGGGGCCGCCATGTCTCTCGATCTCCAGCGCGCAGTCTCCGAGCCGATCACCTCCATCGACATGTTGTTGGCCGGTTTCCGGTCCGCCGAGAAGCCCCGGTCCCAGCACCTCCTGGGGCTCGAGCACGAGAAATTCGTCTACCCCGTCCAGTCCGCGCGGCAGGTCCCCTATGAGGGGCCTTCGGGCATCGGCGCGCTGTTGGAGCGGCTGGCCCCGGCCGGTTACACACCCTTCCGGGAGACGCCGGACTCCCCCATCATCGCCCTCCAGAAGGGGATGCTCACCATCTCCCTGGAGCCGGGCGGGCAGCTGGAGCTGTCCGGCGCGCCCTGGCGCACCGCGCGCGAGGCCCACGCGGAGAACCTGGCCCACCTGGCCGAGGTGAAGGCCGCCGCCAGCTCCCTCGGGTTGCGGCTGGTGGCCCTGGGCTATCGCCCCTTCCAGACGCCAGCGGACATGTCGTGGATGCCCAAGTCGCGCTACATCGCCATGCGGCAGACGCTGCCCGAGCGCGGCCGGTTGGCGCACAACATGATGTTGATGACGTCCACCGGGCAGGTGTCGCTCGACTGGGAGGACGAGGCCGACTGCGTGCGCAAGACCGAGCTGGTGGCGCGCCTGGCCCCGCTCATGGTGGCCCTCTATGCCAACAGCCCGCTGGTGGACGGCAAGCCCTCGGGCTACCTCTCCTTCCGCAACCGCGTCTGGGACGAGGTGGACCCGACGCGCTGTGGCTACCTGCGCTCCTTCTTCGACGGCTCCTTCTCCTACCTCGCCTACGTCGACTGGGCCCTGGATGCCCCCATCCTCTTCCTGCGTCGGCGCGGCGAGTACCTCCGCCCGAAGATGACCTTCCGCCAGTTCATCCAGCAGGGTTTCGAGGGCAGCCCCGCCGACATGAGCGACTGGACGGATCACCTCTCCACGCTCTTCCCCGAGGTGCGACTGAAGAAGGTCGTCGAGGTGAGAGGCGCGGACTGCGTGTCGGCGCCGATGACGGGTGCGCTCGCGGCGCTGTGGCGCGGGCTGCTGTACGACCGGGGCGCCATGGAGGAGGGCGAGCGGTTGCTGCCGAAGCTCTCCTACGAGGAGCACCTGGCCTTCCACGACACCGCGCGCCGACAGGGTCTGGCCGGGCGGCTGGGCAACCACGAACTGCATCGGCTGGCCGGGGAGATGGTGGCCATCGCCCGCCGGGGCTTGGAGCGGCTGGATCGCGAGGACGCGCCCCTGCTGGCGCCGCTCGCCGAGGTGGCGGCCTCCGGTCGCTCGCCTGGTCAGGTCGTCCTGGAGGCGTGGGAGAAGGATCCCCGTCCCGAGGCGTTCCTCGCGCGCTTCTCGCTTTGATGGCTTGTCGACAAATACGGGTTGGGCGATGATTTCGGTGTAGACCGCTCCCAGCCACGGTCGATGCGAGGGCCCACCTGATGACAATGCGCGGCAAGGTGTTGCTGTTCGCGTTCGTGGCGGTGGGGCTCGTGGCCGTGGTGGGAGGCTCGCTCTTCGTCATCTCCACGGGCGGGCGCCAGAGCATGGAGCGGGTGTTCGCCATCCAGGAGCAGAACTCCCTCTATGGCAAGCTGACCGCGGATGCCGTGTGGGTGCCGCATGCCCTGTTGGATGCGAAGGCGAAGGGGCAGGCGCTCCATGGCGTGTTCGAAGCCCAGCGGCAGCGCGCCGAGAAGGACTTCGCGGACCTGGGGGAGCTGCTGCTGCGCGGGGCGGAGCCCGAGGAGCTGACGGAGGAGCTGGCCCGCTTCGAGGAGGCGCGGCAGGCGCATCTGGACTGGATGCGGCGCCTGGAGGCCCGCGTCCAGGAGGCTCCCGAGGGAGCGGCGGACGGGGTGCTGCACGAGTCCATCGACACCTTCCAGGCGGAGGTGTTGCCCCATCTCGACAAGCTCTGGGTGGCCAAGCGCGCCAGCCTGGTGGAGCACAAGCGCGTGCGCTCCCGGGCGCTGCGCCTCGGCCAGGTGCTGGGCATGGTCGTTCCCCTGGTGGCGCTCGTCCTCGTGCTCGCGCTGGCGGCCACCCTCCTCATCACCCTGCACCGCTCATCGCGGGCGCTGCTGGAGGGGGCGGAGCGCATCGGCCGGGGTGACTTCACGAGCGAGCTGCCGGTGACGGGCCAGGACGAGCACGCCATGCTGGCGCGGGCCTTCAACCGGATGGCCGCCGAGCTGCGCGACACCGTGCTCGAGAAGGAGCGGCTGGCCAAGGCGGAGGCGGAGTCCTCGGAGCGCGAGATGCGCCGCTACAACGCCCTGCTGAAGGAGACCGTGCGCCAGCGCACCGCCGAGCTGGAGGAGGCCAATGCCCAGCTCCTCTTCGCGGACCGGCTGGCCACCATGGGGCAGCTCGCCGCGAGCGTGGGCCATGAGATCAACAATCCGCTCGCCTTCATTCTCAGCAATCTCGGCTACGCGCAGGAGGAACTCCAGCGCACGCAGGGGATGCCCTCGTCCGAGGAGCGGGAGGAATTGCTGTCGGCCCTCTCCGAGGCGCGCGAGGGAGCCGAGCGGGTGCGACTGCTCGTGCAGGACCTCAAGCTGCTGTCCCGGCAGGACGACACGGAGGTCGGCCCGGTGGACATGGGCTCGGTGCTGCGGAGCGCGTCGAAGATGGCGGCGCATGAGGTCCGCAACCGCGCGCGGCTCGTGGTGGAGACGGACGGCGTGCCCCCGGTGCAGGGCAACGGCGCCCGCCTGTGCCAGGTGTTCCTCAACCTGCTCATCAACGCGGCGCATGCGATCACCCCGGGACAGGTGGCGCGCAATGAGATCCGCCTGAGTGCCCGGAAGAGCCAGGGCTCCCACGTCGTCGTGGAGGTGCGCGACACCGGCTGTGGCATCCCGCCGGAGAACCTGGAGCGCATCTTCAAGCCCTTCTTCACCACCAAGCCCGTGGGCGTGGGCAGTGGGCTGGGGCTCTCGGTGTGCCACCGCATCATCACCACGCACGGGGGGGACATCTCCGTGGAGAGCGTGGTGGGCCAGGGCACCACCTTCCGCGTGCTCCTGCCGCTCCACGTGGACGAGCGCACCGGGGAGTCCGAGACGATGGCGGCCTAGCCAGGCGGCTCCCACGTGAAGTTTGCATGATTCTCCAGGTCACCGGCTCCATCTGACTGTGAGGTCACTGTTCGGAGGCCTTGCGCGCGTGGATGAGCCACGGGTCTGCCTGCTGAGGTCTGACACGTCAGGCCTGGGATATCGAACCAGGACGGGTACCAGGAACCGACATGCTGCGAGTTCGTGAGTGGATGCTGGTAGTGGTGGTTCTGTGCTGTGTGGCGGGAGCGGCCTCCGGGCAGGAGCCACCGGATGCGCGACAGCAGGAGGCGCGGACGGCCTTCGACGAGGCGAACACGCTCTGGGCCGCGGGCCGGTACGCCGACGCCATCGCGAGGGGCGAGCAGGCGCTGGCGCTGCGGGAGGCCGTGCTCGGGGGCACCCATCCAGACGTGGCCAGGAGTCTGGACCAGCTTGGTGCTCATCACCTGCTTCAGGGGAAGCTTGTCCAGGCCGAGCCGCTCCTTCGGCGCGCGCTGGCCATTCAGGAAGCGGCCCTCGGAGAGAACCACCCGGAGATCGCTCGAACGCTCACCCACCTCGCCGGCCTCTACCCGATCCAGGGGTTGTACGAGCGTGCCGAGCCGCTCCTCAAGCGCGCGCTGGCCATCCGGGAAGCGGCCTTCGGCGAGAATCATCCCCTCGTCGCCGAGTTGCTCCACCACCTCGCTCAACTCCATCTGGTACAAGGTTCGTACGCTCGTGCCGAGCCGCTCTTCTCGCGTGCACTGGCCATTCGGAAAGCAGCCCTTGGCGAGAACCACCCGGAGGTCGCTCAAACGCTCGACGGCCTCGCCGTCGTCTACTTGAATCAGGGGTTGTCCGCTCGTGCCGAGCTGCTCCTTCGGCACTCACTGACCATTCGGGAAACGGTCCTCGGCAAGGACCATCCCAGCGTCGTGGCCTCGCTCTGGGGCTTCATCGATTTCTACCAGGCCCAGGGGTTGTCCGCTCGTGCCGAGCCGCTCCTCCAGCGTGTGCTGGCCATGCTGGAAGCGGCCCTCGACAAGAACCCTCCCAACGTCGCGGATGCGCTCATGGCAATCACGACGGTCCACATGCGCCAGGGGACGCTCGCTCGTGCCGAGCCACTCTACGAGCGCGCACTGGCCATTCAGGAGGCGGCCCTCGGCAAGAGCCATCCCCTCGTCGGGGAGACGCTCTACACGTTCGCCGTTGCCTGCGCGGTCCAGGGGTTGTACGGCCGAGCCGAGCCACTCTACGAGCGCGCGCTGGCCATTCGGCAAGCGACCTTCGGCGAGAACCATTTCCTCGTCGCCGAGCCAGTCGTCGGCCTCGGCAACCTCTACATGGCCCAGGGGTTGTACGCTCGCGCCGAGCCGTTCCTCCAGCGCGCGCTGGCCATTCGGCGAGCGACCTTCGGCGAGAAGAGCAATGATGTCGCCCTCGCGCTCGGCAGCCTCGGCGGCCTCTCCAAGGCCCAGGGGTTGTACGACCGTGCCGAGCCGCTCCTCAAGCGCGCGCTGGCCATCTCGGAAGCGGCCTATGGCGAGAGCAACACCTACGTCGCCAAGCTGCTGAGCAGACTTGGCACCCTCTACCTGGCCCAGGGATTGTACGACCGTGCCGAGCCGCTCCTCAAGCGCGCGCTGGCGATCACGGAAGCGGCCTATGGCAAGAATGATCCCGACGTCGCCGACGCGCTGCAGGAGCTTGCCGACGTCTACCTGGCTCAAGGGTTGTACGG
>NZ_DASVWK010000263.1:0-1707 GCF_036389735.1 Archangium sp.
CCGCCGTGCCACCCATCTCCCGGGTGAGCTCGGCCGCCAGCGCCCAGTGCGCCACGGCGTCACCCTTGGCGGGATAGGCCTTGCGGAAGCGCTGGATGATGCCGTCCACCTGGACGAAGGTGCCATCGAACTCCACGTGCACGCAGGCGGGCAGCAGCACGGTGGCCTGCGCGGTGAGGGGCGACTCGTTCGTCGCCTGCGCCACGAAGACGTCCAGCTTCGCCGCCGCCTGGACGAACGCGGTGGCGTCGCCCGGCACCTCGGTGCCCACGGCGTCGAGCGCCTTCACCCGGCCGCCGTCCATGGCCTTCACCAGCTCCTCGAACGGCTTGAGCGTCAGCCCCAGGCCCTGGGCGATCAGCTCCAGGCCCTTGCGGTTGGGGTTCTTGTCCGCCGTCATGAGGTAGTGGTCGGCGGCACCCTGCGGGCGGCCACCCACGTAGACCTCCTTGGCGCCCAGCGACACCTTGGCGAAGGTGAGCGAGGCGAGCAGGTCCTCGTTGGAAGCCACCGGCGAGGCGAGCACGGCCACGCGGCCCTTCACGTCGGCGAGCGCCCTGGCCGCGGCCTGCACGGCCTCGCGGCGGGCGATCTCCGGACGTGCGACGCCGGTACCCTGCTGGCGACCGACCACGGAGGACAGCACGCGCTCGAGGTTGAGGTACTTGTACGAGAGCCGGCCCTGGTCGCACATCCAGCTCTTGTTGATGGCCTCGTTCTCGCGCGGGCGGTAGCGGTAGGTGTCCTGGGCCATGAAGTCCGCGTAGATGTTGCAGCCGCGCGAGCAGCCGGTGCACACGGACGGAGCGGCGGACAGGAACCACGAGCGAGCGCGGAAGCGGAAGTCCCGGCTGAGCAGCGCGCCCACGGGGCAGATGTCCACGGTGTTGAGCGAGTAGTTGCTGTCCAGCTCGCTGCCCGGGAACGTGTCGATGACCTCGTGGCTGCCACGGCCGAAGATGCCCAGCTGCGGCTCCTTCGGAATCTCGTTCATGAAGCGCACGCAGCGGCTGCAGATGATGCAGCGCTCCTGATCGAGCACCACGCGGGGCCCGAGCACCTTGCGCTTGTTCTTCATGACCTTGCCGCCCTCCAGACGCGAGGGGCGGTAGTCGTAGCGCATGTAGTAGTCCTGCAGCTTGCACTCACCGGCCTGGTCGCAGATGGAGCAGTCGACCGGGTGGTTGAGGAGCAGGAACTCCATGACGGCGCGCTGCTGCTCCTTCACCTTGGCCGTGGTGGTCTTGATGACCTGGCCCTCGGCCAGCGGCGTCTGGCAGGCGGGCACCAGCTTGGGGGCGTTGGAGGCCTCCACCATGCAGATGCGGCAGTTGGCCGCGATGGTCAGGCGCGGGTGGTAGCAGAAGTAGGGGATGTCCGAGCCGACCATCTTGGCCGCCTCGATCATGTTCGTCCCCGGCTTCACCACGACTTCCTTGCCGTCGATGGTGCAGGTGACGAAGCCCGGGTTCTTCGGCGGCGGAGGGCCGGCCGGCTTCGCCGCGGGCGGCGGAGGCGCGGTAGGCGCGCTGTGCGCGGCCGGAGGGGTGTCCAGCTTCGCGCCCGCGGGCGGGTGCTTCGGCTCGGAGCCGGGCGCCTCGCGGGTCTCGGAGGGCGAGCCCTTGGGGGGCGTCTGCGAGTCTCCGGTGGGCTTCTTGGTGTCGTTGTCGCTCACTGCTCGACCTCGCCGCCGATCTTGTTGATCGT
>NZ_DASVWK010000264.1:0-9692 GCF_036389735.1 Archangium sp.
GGTGCGGGACAGGGCCGAGGTGAGCAGTCCGAGGAAGCGGCCTTGCGTGTCCACCAGCGCGCCCCCCGAGAAACCGGGGGGCAGGTCCGCATCGGTCTCCAGGTAGCGGTCGATGCGGCCCCCCGCGAAGGTGCGCCAGCCCTCGCCGAACGCACTGACGATGCCGAGCGTGGCGCGCGCGGTGCGGCCCGGGCGGCCCACGGCGAGCACCAGGTGGCCCACCTTCACGCCCTCGAGCGGCACGGGTGCCAACGGGGTGAGGCCGGACACGTCGGCCTTGAGCAGCGCCAGGTCGGTGGACGGGTCGCGGCCCACCAACTCGGCCGAGACGGTACGTCCATCCGCGAGGCCCACGGAGATGGAGCCCTCGTGCTCGAGGGCATGGTGGGTGGTGACGATGTGGCCCTCGGCGCTCCAGACGAGGCCGGTGGCCCCGTGACGGCGGCGGGCCTCGATGCGGACGACGCTCGGGGCGATGCGCTCGATGATGGAGGCGAGGGACTGGGAGAGGGTTTGGAGGTCGACGGACATGCGGCGTTTCCTTTCGCTCCAAAAGCTAGAAGGCATGCCCTCGCGGCACATCGGCGAGACGGGCAGGCCCCCGACCTACCCATTCGGGCAGGTCCCCTCCCCATTCTCAGAGGGTCACGAGCCCCATGCGCGCGGCCCGGACCACCGCCTCCGTGCGCCGCTGCACCCCGAGCTTGGCCATCACCGCGTTCACATGGAACTTCGCGGTGTGCTCGCTGATGCCAAGCCGGTCCGCGATGGACTTGTTGGACAGGCCCTCGGCGAGCAGTGCCAGCACCTCGCGCTCGCGGGGCGTCAGGCTCTCCGGCCCCCCGGGGCCGTGGGTGGAGGCGGCGGCGCGCGGGGTGGCGCGCACGGAGGCGAGGGCCGGGTCGAACACGTTGAGCCCTCGGGCCACGGCCCGGAGCGCGGCGAACAGGGGCGCGGGCGCCACGTCTCGGAAGAGCAGCCCCCGTGCCCCCGCCGAGAGCGCCCCCTCTCCCGCGGACTCATCCGGGACGAGCGCGAGCACGGGGGCCCCCAGCTCGGGAGCATCGAGTCGCCCACCGGACTCGGCCGGGTGCAGGCCCACGTCCCACAGCACCACATCCGGCGCGAGCTCCGGCCGCGAGGCCTCCATCTCCGCCAGGGTGCCGGCCGCGATGACGGCGATGTCACCGCCCTGCTCCGCGAGGGTTCGGGAGAGCGCCCCTCGGGCCAGCGGGTCCTCGGCGACCAGCGTGAGACGGATGGGTGAGGCGTCGGAGTCCAGCACGGAGACCATGCCTAACGGGTTCCCTCGCGCTTCGCCTGGCTGGCCTCCTGTGCCCCTGTGCCGCACCGCATCAGGTGTCGGCTACATCACCGCGATGGGGAAACGGCGGCGGCCGAAGTCTCCCGGCTTCGCATCGAAGTGGCCCGGGACCCTCGCTCCGCAGTCCGGGCACGTGCCTTCCTCCGTGAGCCCGTACGTCAGGAGCTCGTGCCAGTCGCGCACGATGAGCCCCTTGCCGCAGTCCGGGCACAGCGTCGTCTCACCCGCCGGGTCGTGCGTGTTGCCCGTGTACACGTACCGCAGCCCCGCCTTCCGTGCGATCTCCCTCGCCCTCCGCAGCGTGGCCGGCGGCGTCGGCGGAATGTCTCGCAGCTTGTAGTCCGGATGGAACGCCGTGAAGTGCAGCGGCACGTCCGGGCCCAGGTGCTTCAACAGCCAGTCGCTCATCGCTCCGATTTCCGCGTCCGAGTCGTTCTTCCCCGGAATCAGCAGCGTCGTGATCTCCAGCCACACCTTCGTCTCGTGCCGGAGGTACTCCAACGTCTCCAGCACCGGCTTCAGGTGCGCGGCCGTCAGCTGGAAATAGAAGTCCTCCGTGAACGCCTTCAAGTCCACGTTCGCCGCGTCCATCTTCGCGTAGAACTCACGGCGCGGCTCGGCATGCATGTAGCCCGCCGTCACCGCCACCGTCTGGATGCCTCGCGCATGGCACGCGTCCGCCACGTCCATCGCGTACTCGGCGAAGATGACCGGATCGTTGTACGTGAAGGCCACGCTCCGGCAGCCGTACGCCTCCGCCGCTCGGGCGATCGCCTCGGGGCTCGCCTCGTCGGTGAGCCGATCCATCTGCTTGGACTTGGAGATGTCCCAGTTCTGGCAGAAGCGGCACGCCAGGTTGCATCCCGCCGTACCGAAGGACAGCACACTGCTGCCCGGATGGAAGTGCGTCAGTGGCTTCTTCTCGATGGGGTCCACGCAGAACCCCGACGAGCGCCCATACGTCGCCAGCACCAGCTGGTCGCCCGTGCGCTGCCGCACGAAACACATGCCCCGCTGGCCCTCGTGCAGCTTGCAGTCGCGAGGACACAGGTCGCACTGGATGCGCCCGTCCTCCAGCGCATGCCACCAGCGCGCGGGGTATTGGTTCTCGCTCATGTCCTCCTCCTCTCAATAGAGGAGGAACACACGAGGGAGCGGGCAGTCGTCCCGGTTGCGCTCCCCGGAGGGCCGGGTCATCGGGCGACCAGGCACGTGACCCCTGGTCGCCCTCCTGGCCCCCTCGTGGACTACGGCTGCATCGGCAGTTGCTCCCAGCTCCGGTTGCGCAGCGCGTCCTCGATGAAGGCCAGGTGCCGCTGCTCGTCCGAGAAGTTGCGCTCGATGATGGCGCGGGCCTCGTCGCTCCAGCTCTCGTCCAGCGCCATCCGGTAGGTGTGGTTGGTGAGCACCTCGTTGCCCCGCATCGCCTGGAGCGCCGCCTCGTTGCCCATCATTGAGGTGACCGCGGTGAAGCCCTTGAGGATGAAGCCCATGGCATCCGGCTTCTGCCGGGGCGTGCCGCCGAGGTCCATCACCACCCGGGACAGGTCCTGGATGTGGCGCACATGGTCCTGCTGGAACTCCCGCAGCCGCATCCGCAGGGACTCCACGTCGATGCGGTGGATCGCCGCCGCGTACGCCCCCACCGCGTCGTAGTCGAGCGCGATGAGCGCATTGAGTCGCTCGATCATCCTGTTCAGGTCCATCGCCGCCATACCCGTCCTCCTCCTGAAGTACGCGGAAATCCCGCGTGGCCGAAACCTGGGCAGGAAGGCGAGGGGCCTCAAGGGGCCTGGGCGGACACTTCCCTACGTCTTCGATGCGCGTCCGCCTGGCGAGCGGGGAGGCTCCTCCCACGAGGACTCGCACGCGGGTCGGGGTGGTATGTGGAGCCCTCCATGAATCCCGAGATCCTCAAGCTCCAGGAGCAGCGACTCGCGATCCTCGTCCTCCTCATCTCCGTGGTGTGCGGTGGGGCGCTCTTCCTGGGCTTCAAGCTCGCCCTGGCCCGGGTGCGCAAGCGGCCCGTGCCGCCGGTGGAGCGCCGGGTCGCCTCCGTCTTCCTCGGCCTCCTGCTCGTCGGCTTGAGCTGCCTGACGTACGCCCTCACCGTCGAGCCCGACTGGCTCCAGGTCTCCCGGGTGGAGGTGCCGACGGCCCGGCTTCCCTCGGGGAGCCGCCTGCGCATCGTCCACCTGTCGGACCTGCACGTCGACGGCTGGACGAAGGCGCTCGAGCGTCTGCCGGACGAGGTCAACGCGCTCCAGCCGGACCTGCTCGTCTTCACCGGCGACTCCCTCAATTCCGAGGCGGGGCTGCCCATCCTCCGCGAGGTGCTCTCGCGCATCCAGACGCGCTACGGGCGCTTCGCCGTCCGGGGCAACCATGACACCTGGTACTGGAGCGAGCTCGACCTGTTCGGGGGTGGGGTTGCCCAGGAACTCCAGCGCGAGGCGCTCCGCACCGCCGGGGGCCGCGTGGTGCTCTGCGGCGCCCCCTATGGCATGCCCGGGCGCATCGACACCTGCCTGCGGGACAACCCCGACGGCTTCCGCCTCGTCGCCTACCACACGCCGGACCTGGTGGAGGACCTGGCTCCGCTCGGGCCGGACCTCTACCTCGCGGGCCACACGCACGGCGGCCAGGTCCGTCTGCCCTTCTATGGTGCCGTCCTCACCATGTCCCGCTTCGACAAGAAGTACGAGATGGGCCTGTACGTGGTGGGCCAGACGCCCCTCTTCGTCAGCCGTGGCGTCGGGGCCGAACCCCATGTCCCCCGCATCCGCTTCCTGTGCCGGCCGGAGATCGCCGTCATCGACCTGGTGGGCTCCGGAGCGCCGTGACGCGCCCCTCCCGGGTAGTCGACGGCTGCCGCACCTGGCCCTTTCCTGGTCGCGGGCGGACTGGCATCTTCCCGCCGCATTCCGTGATTCGCCGAGGGTGACGCGTGCCGGAGAGAGACTGGGAGAAGCTGGGAGCGCTGTCCGAGGGCCTGAAGGTCGGCGCGGTGGCCGTGAGCCGTGAGGGCTTCGGCCTCGTCGGCGCCGTGATGGAGCCGTCCGCGAGCGCCCTCCTGGAGCGCATGCGGGGCCGGCGTGCCCACCTGCACCGCGTCGCCGCTGGTTCCGTGATGAAGGTCTGGGAGGGTCCGGGTTGGATCCAGGCCCTGGACTGCCAGGGGTCGCTGGCCGTGGCCATCGGGGGCACGCTGAAGCCGTCGGGCTCGGGCTCGGACTACCACCTGCTGGTGTCCACGGACGGTGGCCGCGAGTGGCGGGCCCGCGGGCCGGTGGGCGCGCCGAGCGTCGGACAGGTGCTCGTCATCAGCCCCGAGGAGATCTGGGTGCTGGGTGCCTGGTTCCTCGGGCGCACCACGAATGGTGGCGCTACGTGGACCGAGGTGGAGCTGGCCGGCGAGCGCAATGCCCACACCGAGCGCCTGCGGCGCGTCGAGGGCGGCGTGGCCCTGCTGGGGCGGGGCGTGGCCCTGTCCCAGGAGGGGGGCGCCTCGTGGAGCCGGCAGGACGTGGGCGCCACGCGCGTGGTGGACTTGGATGGGGCCTTCCTGGCCGCCGTGGTGGAGGGGCAGGCCCGGGTCGGCGAGCGCCAGGGCACCGAGGTGCGCTGGCTGGAGCCGCTGCCCCAGGGCCATGAGCCCCTGCGCCTCGTGTCCGCCGAGGGCGTGCTGCGCCTGCTGACGCGCACCGTGGATCCCTCCAAGGCGGCCGAGCTGGCCCTCCATCAGAGCGAGGACGGGGGGCGGACGTGGTCGACCCACGCGCTGCCCAGCGGTCCCCACGTGGACATCGCCGGCCGGGAGTGGGCCCTGGGCGTGGATGCCGGAGGCGCCCTCCACGGCCGTCTGGCGTGAGGCGGGGGCCGTCTCTCAGGAGGTGAGCGCGGTGATGAGCAGCGCGCCCATCACCGAGCCCACGAGCGTGCAGCCCAGCAGCTTGAGGGCGGCGATCGTCGACGCCCGAGCGGTGTGTCGAAGGGTGGAGGTGGTCGAGGTCATGGCCTGTCCACCGACGTTCGTAGCAGCCGCGTCTGACACGGCGCGGGCGGGGGCGAACTCCACCCCCGCCCCGCTTGCACCGCCTACAGTTGAACCTGCTCGCGGTTGGTGTGGGTGATGTAGCCCGTGCCCGCGGCCTCCAGCTTCGCCATCAGCCGGTCCATGCCGTTGGAGCGCGAGAAGGCCATCTCGTTCTTCGTCACGCCCACCAGGGTCAGCAGCTCCACCCTCCCCGACTCCAGCTGGAAGTGCGAGGGGCGCGAGGGGTCCTTCACGAAGACGAAGCCGTTGAGCTTGCACTCCGCGCTGCCGTCCAGCGAGCCCTCCACCGGATAGCGGTGCCCCATGCCGAAGGCTCGCAGGCACACGAGGTTGTAGGCGATCATGTCCAGCAGCCGGAGCACCGGCCACTTCGCCTCCTCCGTCGTGTGGATGACCATCTCGTAGCCAATGCCGCTCTTGGCGTCGGGGGCGATCTCCTGCCCCGGGGTGACCGTGAAGGGATTGGACAGGCCGCTCGTCACGTACGTCCAGTAGGGGTACTCGGGGCTCGGCGGTGCCACGCGCACGCCCACGCCGCCCCAGTTCGGATCCAGCTCCTTCACCTCGGCCAGATCACTCTCCAGCCAGGCCTCGAGCGCACCACTCTGCTCCAGCGTGTACACCTCCTCGCTGATGGCCCCGAAGAGCTTGGGGTACTCCACCTCATCCCGATCCGCCCAGCAGTCCTCGTACCACTGCAGGAAGTCCGCTTCTGTCTCAGGCGCGTTCATAGCGCTCGGACTCTACGGGTTGTTTCCTCGCGATTCACTTTTCCATTTCGGTTTCCTGTTCGTCCCCATGCTGGGCAGCCTCCTTCTCAACGTGGGAAAAGCCGTTCCCTCCCCCTGGGCAGGCAGGCGAGCACGCCTGTCGCACGTTGTACCCACGGAGCGACCGCCGGTGGACGAAGTGGGTGGTGGAGCGCCCGGTATGGGTCGTGAAGGGGAACACGGGCACGAGCCGGCAGGGCGCTCGAGTTCACACACGGGGGAGCGACATGCAGAGGGGATGGAAGGCCGCGGCCATGGTCGTGGTGCTGGGAGGAGCGGGCGCGGCCAGTGCCCATGAGTTCACCTGTGAGAAGCGCATCCACGTGAAGGGCGAGGGGTCCTCCGGTGGGGGCGAGGGCCCCCGGGTGACGCGCTTCCCGGCCACGCTGCGCTTCCAGTACAAGGTGAAGAACATCCACCCCAAGTCGGAGTCCGTGGCCAACAGCGTGGAGGCCCCGCTGCTGGAGCCCTACGGCTTCCGCTCTCCCTTCTCCACGCCGCTGGCCGTCGGGGTGGGCAAGGCGTACGAGGGCACCTTCGAGGTGACGCTCGACTCGCTCGATGCCTGTCAGGCACTGGCGGCCTCGGACGGCAAGGCGGACGGGAACTTCGATAGCCCGCTCCGGGTGAAGTGGGCCCTGGGCGAGACGCAGTGCGCCGCGCGCGTCTCGTGCTGCGAGCCCTTCGTGGACTGCGAGCTGGCCTGCCCGGAGGATGACCCCGACTGCGTGGAGCCGGGCTCCCCCGGGGCCGTGGGGGCCTCGCGCAACGCGGGCTTCTTCAAGGTACACGAGCAGGCGCTGGGGCAGTGCCTCGCGCTGGGCCGCATCGACCTGGGCGTGGCCAGGGTGGAGTCGCTGGAGCAGGCGCTGGGGCTGTTGTGGGCCAGCCCCGGGCTCGACCGCAACGGAGCTGTCCGCGGCGAGGCGGACGCCCGGCGCTTCGAGCTGGCGCGCGAGGCCCTGGTGTCCTCGTGCAACGAGCGCCTCTTCGGGGCCGACGCGAAGCGGGGCCGCGCGCTGGACGAGGCCCTGCGGGCGCTGCGCACCTCGGGGGGCGAGGACGCCGAGCGCCTCTCCACGGAGCTGCGGCGCCACAACGAGGCGGGTACCCGCGAGCCGCTGCCCCAGGGTTTCGACGCGGGGAAGGCCACGCCGGCGCACGCCGCCAGCCTCGCCGTCGACCCGACGGAGCCCGGCCGTCCGTAACGCTCGTTTCCTTCCCACACCTTCCAGGAGAACAGACACCATGAAGAAGCTGATGCTGTCCGCGCTGGGCGCGGCCTTCCTCTGCCTCGCCGGTTGTGGCGGGGAGGCCCGGACGGAGGCCACGGGGCCCCGCCCGGACTTCCCCGAGGACCTCCAGGGGCAGCGCTTCGAGCTGCGCCTCAAGGGGGTGAACAACCCCGGCTATACCTCGGCGCTCGTGCAGGTGCGCCGCCTCACCGTCACCTCCGTGGACGGGCAGCCCCTGGCCAGCCGCCTCAAGACGCGCCAGGCGCTGGAGCTGACGAATCCCGAGCACTCGCACCTCCTGGGCCGCTTCGTGGTGCCCGAGGGGGTGGAGCGGGTGAACGTGGAGGTGGAACTCGACGACTTCGGCGGCTACGAGGGGGCCTCGGGCGGCGGAGTCATTGATACCCGGGTGGCGCCGCTGCGCTTCGAGGCGCCGGTGGCCTACCTCGCCGAGCGCGGCCACGCGGTGGTGCACCTGGACCTGGGACAGTCGCTCCAGACCCTGGGCGAGTCTCGGCTGCTGCTGCCGAGCCTGGACGTGCGCTACTAGCGATTAGCCGGTGGCACGGCCCTGTCCCGGCAGGGGCCAGGGCTTGAGGCCGGCGAGCTCCTGGGCCTGCTCGATGGCGGGCCGCAGGTGGGCCTGCTCGCGGCGCAGGAAGTCACGCACCGCCTTGTCGAGCGTCCTGTCGAAGAGCAGGTGGGCGCTGTGCACCGCCGTGGGCTCGAAGCCGCGGGAGACCTTGTGCTCCCCGCCCGCCCCGGGCTCGAACACCTTGCGCCCCGTCTGGATGCACTCGTCCACCGAGTGGTACAGGCACACGTGGAAGTGCAGGAACGGGTGCTCCTCGAAGCACCCCCAGTAGCGCCCATAGAGGCGCTCGGGGGTGGCGAGGTTGAAGGCCCCGGCGATCACCTTCCCCTTGTGCTCGGCCTGCACCAGCTCCACCGTCTCTGGCAGCGCGCGGAAGGCACGCACGAAGAAGTTCTCGTTGAGCTGCACCTGACCCCAGGGGCCGCGGCTCTCGCACGTGGCCTCGTAGAAGCCATAGGCGCGCCGGGCGTGCTCGGTGGTGAGCTCCTGGCCGCGCACGGTGCGGATGGTGATGCCCTGGCTGGCGGCGGCGCCGCGCTCACGCTTGAGCTGCGAGCGGCGCTTGGAGTCGAAGCGCGCCAGGTAGTCGTCGTAGCCGCGATAGCCCGGGTTCTTCCAGTGGTACTGCAGGGTGATGCGGCGCGCGAGCCCCTCCTGCTCCAGCAGGTCCGCCTCCGCCTCGGTGGGGTAGAGGAAGTGGACGGAGGAGCAGCCCCCCTCGCGGGCGCTCTCGAGGGCGGCCTGGAGCAGCGTCCGGCGCAGCGCGGGGACGTCCTCTCCGGGGTCGATGAGGAAGCGCGGGCTGGTGGCCGGGGAGAGCGGGGCGCCCACGACGAGCTTGGGGTAGTACTCGATGCCGAGCCGCTCGGCGGCACTGGCCCAGGCGAAGTCGTAGATGTACTCGCCCATGCTGTGGTGCTTGCGGTAGGCGGGAGTGGCGCCCACGAGCTTCTTCCCACGCCAGAGCGTGAGGTGCTGGGGCTCCCAGCCCGTCTCGAGCCGCGCACTGCCACTCTCCTCCATGGCGGCGAGCCACGCATGGCGGATGAAGGGAGGCGCATCGGGTCCGGTGAGAGCGTCCCAGGCGGCGGCGGGGACGTCCGTGATGGACTCGAGGAGGAGGAGTCGGAGGGGAGTGTCGGCGGCCACGGGAGACCTTCTTAACGCGGGCGCCACACGCTCGCCGCGTCTCCGTGTAAGAGCCTGGAAGTCTTGAGGGATTTCCCACACGGCGCTGGCTCGGAGGGCAGCCAGGACGCTCGGTGGACAGCTCGCCCCGCTCAGCGGCACCGAGGCTGGGCGGGGGCTCCAGCGCTGGTGGCGAGGAGTTGGAGGAAGCCGGTCGGCGGGGGTTCCTGCCCGCTTCCCCACAGCGTGGCCTCCGCCCAGCACTGCACCCAGGGGATGCCCCAGTCCTCCGGGAGCGTCTTGCACTGCTCCTGGCGGGCCGTCCCACGCACCTGGCCCTCGCGCTGCACCGCCGTGAACACGTGGGGCGCGAGCCGCTTCAGGAAGGCATCCGCGTAGGCCTGGGGCGGCGGGATGACCAGCGGATCCGCCTGGAGCTTCGCGGGGCTGAAGCCCACGTGCTCCTGGTCCTCGAAGCGCGTCTCTCCCTCCTGCTGGATGGGCGGCGTGGACGGGGTGCTCGACTGGAGCGTGAAGCGGTAGGCCGACGCCCAGCGGTGGGTCCGCACGGTGTAGTTGAAGT
>NZ_DASVWK010000265.1:0-3136 GCF_036389735.1 Archangium sp.
GCCGTCATCTTCTCGGCGAGCGGGAGCTGGACGCAGGAGTACACGCTCGGGCTGCTGACGAACACGGACGGCAACCTGCTCAACCCCAAGTCCTGGGTGAAGACCGGGCCGGTGTTCCGCAAGAACGCCGACGTGTACGGCGTGGGGCACCCGACGTTCGTGAAGTCCCCGGACGGCACGGAGAACTGGATGGCCTACCACGCCAAGCGGCTGAGCACCGATGGCTGGGGTGACCGCAGCATGCGCGCCCAGGAGTTCTACATCGCGAGCGACGGCTCGCTGAACCTGGGCGTGGCGAGGTCCGTCTCCCTCGCGCAGCCCAAGCCCGGTGGGGAGAGCGGCGCGCCCGCCTCGCCCAACCCCATCGACGCCTACGGCTGGGGCAGCTCGTTCGAGGGTGTGGGGCGTTCCGGCTCGTGGACGATCTCCAGCGCCACGGCGGCCTCGGGCACGACGCTCGGGTCGAGCTGGGCGAATCTCTTCCGCGGCAACGCGAACTTCGAGTCCGTGGCGGTGTCCGCGAGCGTCCAGTGGGTGGCCACGGGCACGACCTCGGCCTATCCCAAGTTCGGCATCTACGGGACGTACAAGGACGCCAACAACCACGTGGCCGCGTTCCTGGACAAGAAGTACATGATGTTCGCGACGTTCGCGGTGGTCGACGGGGTGCTGAAGGGCTGGCAGAACACGGCCCTCCCGAGCACGTTCGACTGGACCGTGGCCCACAACATCCGCGTCGAGCGCAACTGGAGCGGGAACTACAAGTTCTTCCTCGACGGCGCGCTCCAGCAGACGCGGCAGATCGGAAACATCGTCGGTCAGATGGGGCTCGTCACCGAGGACACCAAGGCCAACTACACGAACGTGAAGATGGACTCGACGCAGGGGTGGGGTGACCCCGCCTACGACGGGTTGCAGAACGGCAAGTACGAGATTCTGAGCGCTCGCGATGTGGTGGGCTGGGCCACGGGGTTGGGTTGGAAGGGACTGTGGCGCAAGGCCGCTCCCACCACGGCCAACTACACGCTGGAGTCCGGTATCCGCCTGAAGGCCCAGGGCCCCACGGGCTATCCGAAGTACGGCTTCTTCGTGTGCTACCAGGACGACCGGAACCACATGACCGTGTGGTTGGATCCGAGGTACGGCGTCCTCGCGTCCCATGCCGTCGCGGGCGGAGTGGACCTGGGGTGGCAGAACGTGGCGTTGGGGACGTTCAGCTTCACGTCCACCCACACCGTGAAGGTCTTCCGCAGCGGCTCGTCCTTCACCGTCTACGTCGACGGTGTCCAGAAGCACGTCCGCTCCGTGGGACTCACGTCCTGCCAGACGGGCCTCGTCTCCGAGGACGCCCAGGTCGAGTACACCAACTACCGCGTCTACTGACAGCGTCCGACAACCGGCCCGGCGCCTCCTCAGGGCGCCGTGGCCGGCGTTGGCGGACACACGCCCGGGTCAGCCGAAGGCGCTGTCCTTGCCTCGGGTCGGCAGCACGGAGGCCCCCTGGGAGAGGTACGCATCGACGGCCTTCGCCGCCTCCCGCCCGTCCGAGATGGCCCAGACGATGAGGCTCGCCCCCCGGCTCGTGTCACCCGCGCTGAACACGCCGTCCACCGACGTGGCGAACCGTGCATCCACCTGCACGTTGCCCCGTGGGCTGAGCTTCATGCCCAGCTCCTCCGTCAGCCGCCCGGTCTCCGGCCCCGTGAAGCCCATGGCCAGCACCAGCAGGTCCACCTCGTAGACCACCTCCGAGCCGGGCACCTCCACCAGCCGCGGTGCGCCCCCCGCCTCGCGCTGGAGCTCCACCTTCACCGCGTGCAGCGCCCGCATCTTCCCGTCCGCGCCCTCGAGCCGCTTCGTCATCAGCCCGAACTCGCGCGCCCCCCCCTCCTCCTGGCTGGAGGACGTCCGGAAGATGAGCGGCCAGCGCGGCCACGGGTTGCCCTCGGCGCGCACCTTCGGCGGCGCGGGCATCAGCTCCACCTGCGTCACGCTCGCCGCACCCTGCCGCAGCGCCGTGCCCAGGCAGTCCGAGCCCGTGTCCCCTCCTCCGAGGATGAGCACCCGCCGCCCCGCCGCGTCCAGCCGGGGCTCCAGCGTCGCCAGCCCCGACACCACCCGGTTCTGGTGCTCCAGGTACTCCATGGCCTGCAGCACGCCGGACAGCTCACGCCCGGGGACCTCCAGCTCGCGGGCCCGCCTCGCGCCCATGGCCAGCACCACCGCGTCGTACTGCTCGCGCAGCGCGCCGAAGCCCGGCTCGCGGCCCACGTCCACCCCGCAGCGGAACTCCACCCCCTCGGCCTCCATCAGCTTCAGCCGCCGGTCCAGCACCGACTTCTCCAGCTTGAAGTCGGGAATGCCGTAGCGCAGCAGGCCACCGGGCCGGTCGTCCCGCTCGTACACGGTGACGCTGTGTCCCGCCTGGTTGAGCTGCGCCGCCGCCGCCAGCCCCGCCGGCCCCGAGCCCACCACCGCCACGCGCTTGCCCGTGCGGCTCGTCGGAGGCCGGGCTCGCACCCAGCCCTCGGCGAAGGCCCGCTCGATGATCTCCTTCTCCATCTGCTCGATGGTCACCGGGTCCTGGTCGATGTTGAGGACGCAGGCGGCCTCACACGGTGCCGGGCACAGCCGGCCGGTGAACTCGGGGAAGTTGTTGGTACCACTCAGCGCCAGGAAGGCCTCCCGCCACTTCCCCCGGTACACCGCGTCGTTGAACTCGGGGATGGGGTTTCCCAGCGGGCAGCCCTGGTGACAGAAGGGCACGCCGCAGTCCATGCACCGCCCCGCCTGCCGCTTCGCCTCGTCGGCGGCCAGGGGCAGCGCGAACTCGCGCGAGTCTCCCACGCGCTCGGACTTCTCGCGCTTCGGGGCGGGCACGCGCTTCCACTCCATGAATCCGGTCGTCTTGCCCATGGTCAGCCCTCCCCTCCCACGACCTGGAGGCGCGGAGCCGCCACCGGGGGGGGCCTGCGGGCCGCCCGGCGCGCCTGGAGCACGCGCTTGTAGTCGGTGGGCATCACCTTCACGAACTGCGGCACCATCAGCTCCCAGTTGTCGAGCACCCGTCGCGCCAGCGTGCTCCCCGTGTGGTGGAAGTGCCGTTCAATCATCCCGTGCACGAGCCAGATTTCGG
>NZ_DASVWK010000266.1:0-8092 GCF_036389735.1 Archangium sp.
CGACGACGCCACGTGCCTCGCCGCCATCCGCGAGTACCTGTCCTTCTTCCCCTCGCACTGCGAGGAGAAGCCGCCACGCAAGCCCTCGTCGGACCCCTTCGACCGGCGGGACGAGGACCTGCTGAAGGTGGTGCCGGACAGCCCGCGGCAGGCGTTCGACATGCACAAGGTCATCCTGTCGCTGGTGGATGACCGGAAGTTCCTCCCCCTCAAGCCCCGGTTCGCGCGCAACCTGATCACCGGCCTGGCGCGCATCGACGGCTGGCCGGTGGGCATCGTGGCGAACAACTCGATGTACCTGGGGGGCATCCTGGACGTGAACGCGTCGGACAAGGCCGCGCGCTTCATCAACCTGTGCGATGCCTTCAACATCCCCCTGGTGTTCCTCCAGGACGTGCCGGGCTTCATGGTGGGCACGAAGGTGGAGCAGCAGGGCATCATCCGGCACGGGGCGAAGATGATGTACGCGGTGGCGAGCGCCACGGTGCCCAAGCTCACGGTGGTGGTGCGCAAGGGCTACGGCGCGGGCTACTACGTGATGAACGGCCGGGCCTTCGAGCCGGACCTGCTGGTGGCCTGGCCGGGGGCGGAGATTGGCGTGATGGGCCCCGAGGGCATGGTGTCCATCGCCGCGCGCAAACTCCTCCAAGGCGCCGAGAGCCCCGAGGCCGCCGAGGCCATGAAAAAGGAACTGGCCGAGGGCCTGCGCCAGCACATCCGCATCGAGCGCACCGCCGCCATGGCCATGGTGGACGACGTGGTGGACCCGCGCGACACCCGACGCCTGCTCGCCCGGGCCCTCAAGCGCACCGCCAACAAGAAGGTGGAGCGCCCCTTCCGCCGCCGGGAGATCTCCCCCGTCTGATCACCAGCCCTCCAGACAGGCGAGCAGGAAGGTGCGGAGCCCCCACAATATGCGATGCTAGGGGCCCCCCAGTTCTGGACTCGCACCCGTGGACTCGCCCCTGAAATCCGCCATGCTCATGGCCCTGCTCTCCGTCGGCACCGCACACGCGGCGGCGCCGGCTTCCCCGGAGCAGGTGCGCGCGGAGCTCGACCGGCAACTCCGGGAGATGGTGGACACCACTCCCCCGGAGGTGAAGCTGCTCTTCGTGGGGCTCGATCCCTCCGTCTACAAGCTCGTCGAGGTCCACTTCACGCTCGATGGCCAGCCCGTCGACGTGCCCTCGGTGGAGGAACTCGCCAGGCCCGGCACGCACGTGCTGGCGTCTCGGCAGGTGGCGGATGGCCCGCACACGCTCGTGTCCAACATCGTCTACATGGACGCCTCGTGGAGCCTCTTCAGCCAGACGTCCGGCTTCCTCTGGAACATGACCTCCACGCTCAACTTCCAGGCCCAGCGTGGGCTCCGGGTGAACGTGAAGGCCGCGTCCCTCGTGGTTCCGGAAGCCAAGGACGCGCGGCTCAAGGTCAAGCTGATCCATGACGTGACGGCGGAGATGACCGCGAAGCTCGACGACGGCACCATGCCCGAGCCGATCTCCAAGCGGCCCGCCCCGCCCGACGCGGGAGCCGTCGCCCACGCCACGCCGCCACCGGAGCCGCCCAAGCCCTCGCGAGAGCCCGAGCCACGGCCGGCCCCCGTCACCCCCCAGCAGCAGAAGGTGCGCCTCCTCGTGCGCGCGCTGGCGAGCCGCAAGCCCGTGGAGGCCACGCTCTCGGTGCGCGGGGCCACGGCGCAGAAGGTGGCGCTGAAGCGCGGCGCCAAGGCCCCCGCGCAGGTCGAGGTGGCACCGGGCGACTACACGGTGGACCTCATCGCGCCCGGATTCCTCGCGCAGACGCGCCGGGTGCAGCTCTCCGGGAGCAAACCGACGCCGCTGGACTTCACCCTCGTCCGCGCTCCGAAGAAGAAGCTCGTCACGGAGAAGGGCGATCGGCTCGAGCTGGAGAAGCCCCCGCGCTTCCCCGAGGGCGTGGCCGTGCCGAAGCCCGCCACCACCACCTTCCTCCCGCAGTTGGTGGACCTCCTCGTGCGCGGCCCCATCCAGCGCATCCGCATCGAGGGCCACACCGACAACAAGGAGGCCCCGCAGGACTCGCGCCAGAAGCTCTCCGCGGAGCGGGCCCGCGCGGTGGCGGAGTTGCTCGTGCGCGCCGGAGTGGATCCAGCCCGCGTCGAGACGGTGGGCCTGGGTGACACCCGGCCGAAGGCGCCCAACTTCACGCCCGGCGGCCGGGAGCTCAACCGCCGCGTGGAGCTCGTCATCCTCGAGCGGTAGCCCTCCGCATCCCTCCGGAGGGCCACCGCCTGGAACGCGGCTCGCTCAGGCGACCTTCTGCTGCTCCAGCTCGGGGAAGTAGCGCAGGCGCATGCGCTCGCAGTAGTCCACGAGGTTCTTGCGCGACAGGCCGAAGTCCTTCACCGAGCACTCGACGGGGGTGAGGATGAGGTTCGCGACGTAGGCATACACGGTGGCATCCACCGTGGTGGGCTTGTCTCCCATCAGGAAGGGCTTGTCCCCGAGCAGATCGCACACCGCCGTCAGGTCCGCGATACCGATGTCGTAGACCTCCTTCGCCGTGTGCCGCCCCATGCCGTGGCCGTACAGCTGGCCCTCCATGCGCTGCTTGTACATGTCACCCGCCATGGACCGCTGCTCCATGGGCACGCCGTCCAGCAGGTCGATCATCAGCTGCTTGTAGCGCTTCCAGTTCTGATCGTCCTTGTAGCGAGCCTGGATGATGACCCAGTAGAAGTTCTCCTTCATCATCCGGCGGAACGCGAGCGAGATGGCGCGCTGCTCGGCCGTCAGGTGCGCGTCCGGATCCTTCCCGGTGACGGCCTTGAGGTGATCGATGATGAAGGTCGAGTCGCCCATCCGCGAGCCGTCCTTCTCGATGATGTAGGGCACCTTGCCCTTGGGCGCGTTGGCGATGTCGAGCGGCGCCACCTCGTAGGGGACCTCCGCCAGACGCAGCCACGTCTCCATCTTCATGCACGGAGGACTGATGTTCGCGAGCCCCCACGCCCTCCTCAACTGAACCAGACGGATCATTTGTCCTGACTTTCCTGATGCCAACGACAGGTAGTGGACACGAAGAATAGCCCAAGTGGCCCTCGGCGCATCTCCCCCCTCCCGCCCTCTCCCGATCCCACTTCCGGGACGCTTGGGGCGCCAGCGTGCGAAGCCCCCGAAATTCTCTGGAAGGCCCGTAAAACAGTGCGCTCGGGCGTCTCACCGCACGTAGAGCCGGACCTCGAACTCCGGCTCGAAGCCGAGGCGCCGGTACAGCCGCTCCGCATGGGTCCCGGAGCTCACCTGAAGGGCGATGACATCGCACCCGATCCGGCGGGCCTCGTCGATCAGGTGCGAGATGAGCACCCGGCTCCGCCCCCGCCCCCGGTATGCGTCCAGGGTGGCCAGGCTGTAGATGCCCCCCACGCCCCGCGTGTGCAGCAGCAACCCCGCCGAGACCGGTCGGCCCTCGGTGTGGCCCAGGAGGTAGAAGTGTGACGGGTCGCCCACGTTGCGGAGCTGGGAGGCCAGGAGGAAGTCGAACCGGCGCCGCCAGTCGTCCTGGAACTCGGGGAAGGCGCGCAGCTGGATGTCGGTGAAGGCGGCGAGGGCCTCGGACGTGAGCGCGCGCTCCACCCGGTAGCCAGGGACGTGGGGTGGGGGCGGCGGCTCCCGCTGGAGCGACATGTAGAGCAACCCGCCCCGGTGTTGGAACCCGAGCGCGTGGAGTTGCTGGGAGAGTTCCCCCGCCCAGGGCATCACCCGGAGGGAGTGACAGCCCTCGGGCAGTGCCTGGGCGAGCGGCGCCTCGAGGATGACGTAGCGCAGCTCCTCGTCACCGCTGTGGATCTCCACGCCATCCGGCCGGCGAGACAGGCCACCTCGGTGCTTCGCGGCGATGGTGAGCTGGTTCTCGTGAAGGCGCTGGTGCAGCACGCTCGGGGTGAAGGACATGGTGCTCTCGTTCTTCCGAAATGAACGACCCGCTCGGTCGATTCGACCGACCCGCCGAGACATGCCCCGCTCCCGGACTCCGCTCCCCCCTCGGAACGCGGGGGATTCCATCAACTGGCCCGGAGTTTGCCCTCTTCCCGCGAAGCACCGCCAGGAGACCCACGATGGAACAGCCCCTGAACCTGATGACCCCCGAAGTGAGAGCCAACCCCTACCCGCTCTACGCCGAGCTCCGGCGAGGGCCACCGCGCCAGGTGGAGCCCGGAGGGATGTGGGCCATCAGCCGCTACGACGACGTGGTGACCGTCTTGAAGGATCCCCGGCGCTTCTCGTCGGCGGGGCTGGGGCGGAGCTTCCTGCCCCCCTGGTTGGAGCGCAACCCGACGGCCGACTCCCTGGTGATGAAGGATCCCCCGGAGCACACCCGGCTGCGCGCCATGCTCAGCCGAACCTTCGGCCCCGCGGCGTTGAACCGCCTGGAGCCGAGCATCCGCGCCATCGCCGAGGAGCTCGCCGAGTCGCTCGTGCGCCGCCAGGAGGTGGACTTCGTCGCCGACTTCGCCCTGCCGCTGCCCTCCCGCGTCCTCAACCTCTTCTACGGCCTGGAACCCTCCCTGGCCTTGCGCCTCAAGAGCTGGGCGGATGATCTGGTCAGCATCCCCGCCAGCCAGCCCTCGCCCCAGCGCATGGCCGAGGTGCGCCACAGCCTCGCGGAGATGGAGCGCTGCTTCACCGCCCTCATCGAGGAGCGCCGCGCCACGCCCGGAGCGGACCTCGTGAGCGACCTGCTCCGCGTGGAAGGCATCACGCAGGAGGAGGTCCTCAGCTTCCTCTTCGGCCTGGTGCCGGCCGGAGTGGAGACGACCGTGTACCTCCTCGCCAACACGATGGTCGTCCTCTCGGAGCACCCGCGAGAGCTGGAGCGCGTGCGCGTGAACCCCGCGCTCATTCCCCGGCTCATCGAGGAGGTGTTGCGCTACGAGCCGCCCGGGCAGAGCAGCCTCCGCCTGACGACCGAGGACGTGGAGCTCTCCGGTGTGAAGATTCCCCGGGGCTCCCTCGTCGTCGCCCTGATGGGCGCGGCCCTGCGCGACGAGCGCCAGTTCCCCGAAGCGGACCGCTTCAGCCTCGACCGCGAGGGCTCGAGCAACCTCGCCTTCGGCCATGGGCCTCACTTCTGCCTGGGAGCGATGCTCGCCCGGATGGAGGCCCGGATCGGCCTGGAGGCGCTCTTCTCCCGCCTCCAGGGCTTCTCCCTCGCGCCCGGGCAGCTCCGCTGGTCGCAGTCGATCATCGCCCGAGGCCCTCTCGCGCTGCCGCTCCGCGTCGAGCCCGCCAGACGCTGAGCGGACCCCGTCACGGTTCGGCCTCGAAGGCCCGCGCCTCCAATTCGGAGGGGGCGCTGATGCGGCTGTAGAGCACCATCCCCACGACGATGAGCACGGCCCCCACGAGGCTGAACACCGAGGGCCACGGCTCGCCCAGGAAGAGCACCCCCAGCAGCAGCGCGAAGAGCAACTCGGTGGACTGAGTGGCCTCCACGGCCGCCAGCCCGTTCGGGTTGTTCGCCGTCATGTGGGTGGCGCGGAAGAACAGGGTGGTGGCGATCACCCCAGCGGACACCGCCACGCCGCCGGACTGGAGCACCTGGGACCCCGAGGGCCACCCCGCCTGGGAGTAGCCGTAGGCCGCCACGCACAGCCACAGCGGCAGGCTCCCCAGCGTCATCCCCAGCACGCGCGTGCTGGCATCCAGCACGACGCCCTGGCGCTCCAGGTGCAGCATCAGCTTGCGATTGCCCAGCGGGTAGGTGAAGGCCGCGATCATCACGAACAACAGCGCCAGCCAGGCGCTCGCCGGCATCGCCAGACGGAAGTAGCCGAGCTGCATGATCAGCACGCCCAGGACGATCAGCGAGCCCACCGCCAGGGCCTTGCGCGGCATCCGCCGACGCTCATCGGTGTAGATGAGCGGCGAGAGCAGCGGGCCGGCGAGCACCGTGAGCTGGAAGGAGCCGGCGATGAGCCACGAGGGCCCGTACTCCGCCGACAACGCCAGGAACACATAGAAGACGCCGAAGCCTACCCCACCCCACAGCAGCCACTGGCGGGGGTGGCGCTTCAACTCGATCCACAGCGACGGCCAGCCCCCGCGCGCACCGACGAGCACGGAGAGCAGGGGCCACATGATGAGGTAGCGCAGGGCCGCGCTCCACGCCCAGTGTCCGCCCGCCGCCGCCATGCTGCGGTTGAGCACATAGGTCATGGTGAAGAACAGCGCCGAGCCCAGACCGAGCAGGATGGCGGGCAGCGCGGAGGAGGACTTTCTCATGGGCGGGTCGTGCGCGAGTCGGACCTCTGGTTATCATGGCTCGCACCGCCCCAAGGAACCCTCGTGAGCTCCCTCCTCCTCCGACTGATCTGTGGTGTCCTCTTCGCCGCGCTCGCGCTCGGCGCCATCGTCCGTCCCCCGGCCGATCTCCATCAGGGACTGGCGATGCTCCTGCCGGGCGCCATGCTGCTGAACTTCGCCATCAAGGGCACGGGCCGCTCCGTGATCCCGAGGAAGCGCTCGCCCGCTCCCGCTTCCTCGCCCTCCGAGCCCACCCGGTCCTGAAGGGCACCGGCTCATTCTCCCAAAGCGGCTGGTACGCGGGCCCGCTGGGGATCAGCCCACCCGGCGCAGGGCCAGGAGGCCGGCCTGCACCTGCTCGCGCACCGCGCGAATCAACAGGTCCGAGCGCAGGGGACCCGTCAGAAAGGTCTCCGCCCCCAGCGCCAGCGCCCGCTCCTGCTCGTGCGTCCGGCCCGCCAGCAGGAGCCGCGCCCGGATTCCGCGCCGCTTCACCGACTCGATCGACCGCAGCGGCGACAGCACCACCGCGCGCGCGCTCGCTCTCAACACGTCCTCGGTGCGCGCCACCCGCGCCCGCAGGTTCTCGCCAGCCAGCAGCTCCAGCAGGCCATCGGTGGCCTTGATGCCCCAGCCGTACACCCACACCTCCGGCTCGGGCTCCACCACGGGCTCCGGCGCCACCGCCACGCTCGCCAGCTCGGGCTCGGTGAGCCGCGCGTGGGCTGGCCGTTCTTCCGTCAGCGGCACCATCACCGGCAATCCGCCCTGCTCGGTGGACGTCGGGACGCCGCCCGCCATGAGGCGGTCCTGCATCAGGTACTCGGTACGGTCCGTCACCAGCGGCAGGTGCTCATCCGCCTCGGGGAGGGGAATGGGCTCCACCGGGCGCTGCGCGCCGACGAGGTGGGGATAGTAGAGCCGCTCGATGGCCCGGGAGATGGCGGCATCGGTCGCCAGGAGCGGCACCACGCGCACCTTGCCCGTCGCGAGCGCCACTTCGTCGAAGCCGGGCAGACACGCCGGAGCCGGGGTCGCCACCACCAGCACGGAGTCGCGCGGGCCCTCCACCCGGAGGGGAACGACGCGGTGGGTCTCGGCCACCCGCACCGGCAGGAGCTCCACCAGCCGCGCGTCCAACAACTCCGCGTCCAGGTCCACCACCGGCAATTGCAGTTGAGTGGCGAGGACCTCGAGCACCTGCTGCGCGGTGCAGAAGCCCATGTCCACCACCACCTGGCCCAGCGGCACGCCCCACTTGTTGTGGAAGCCCAGCGCCGCGCGCAGTTGCAGCTCGTCTACCCGCCCGTGCTCCCGCAGCAAGTCACCCAGCCGCCTCTTCCGCATTGCCCCGTCCTTGGTGAGCGCTGCTCGATTATCGGGGGGTGGAGCGAGGAGTTTCCTCCGAGCGGGTGTTTTCCCCCGGACGTCATGGCGCGTTGCGTCGTAACGCCACGACGAGGAAGCGCGCGCCCGTCTCCAGCGCCTGACCGTAGTGCCCCTGCCCCAGCTTCACGAGGTGGGCATCCCCCGCTCCGAGCTCCGCGGTGTGCTCGCCGTGTTGGGGGTCCACCGTGGTCATGCGCAGGCGCCCCTCCAGCACGTAGTACACCTCCTCGGTGTGCTCGTGGTGATGCAGCCCGATCGCCGCGAACGGCTCCAGCCTCGCGTCGATCATCAGTTCGAGGGGCGTCGAGAAGTGCCGCTCGGCCTTCTCCCCCTCCTCCGAGAAGACCCAGGTGGCGAAGTCGCGCCCCGCTCCCCGCCGGAGGCCCGTCTCGGCGGCGTTGAAGTGAGGGGCCTCG
>NZ_DASVWK010000267.1:0-9572 GCF_036389735.1 Archangium sp.
GTTCAACATGTTCGGCTCCCGCGGTCCGGATGAGGGCTGGACCGCTCCTTGAACGGTCCTCACCTTCAGGGGCACGGACAAGGCCCGCTCTCCCCTCGGGCGGGAGAGGGGAGGGCGGCTCACTCGCAGCCTCGTTATCACTGAGGCTCGGAATAGATGCGGATGGAACTGTCCCCTCCCCGTTCCAGGGAGTTGTCCTCGATGTAGACACGCGAGGACTTGCTCGGCTTCCGGGCCCGCTTCTTCTTGAGGAGTGCCTCACGCTGCTCCTTGGAGGCCTCCTCGGAGACCACCTTCATGTCCGCGTTCGAGACACGGGCCCTGTCGAGCGCTTCCAGGTCATAGATGGAGATCCACCATGCCCCATAGGCATCCTCCGCGGTGGGGGGAGTGATCTCGAACGTGAGACCGTTGCGCGTGCGCTTGCCCTGTTCGAGCGAGAGGTTGTGAAGCAGGTCTCGATCGTCCGCCGATTGCAGGAACCCCTCCATCAGGCCGCGGATCTCTTTCTTGATGCTCTCATCGCCGGCGTAGACACCGATCTCCACGCCCGCGGGGTGTTGGGGATCCCCATAGATATTGAGCTCGAAACGCTCCGCCTGGTACGAGACGTAGCGGACGAACCTGAAGGTGCCGGTGTCGATCACCGACGCGGGAATCTGCTCGACATCGCTCGCCCAGGGCCTCGTCGCGAAGGTATTGACGATCGACCCGGGGAGGTAGAGCCGGGCCTCGGGCGCTGGGAGGACGGACGGCGCGGGCTGCGGGGGGCGCTTCCGGCGCGAAGCCGGGCTGGAGGGCATGGATTCCAGGGCCGAGGAGGCCCGCTGGAGCGTCGGCCCTTCGGAGCCTGTGGGACTCGGTTTCGGTTCCGCAACGGTCCTGCAACCGCCCAGTGAGGCGATCGCGAGCACTGCGCTGACTACGGCCACTCTCGGGTTCAAGTCCCTCTCCAACGATGACGACCAGGGCGTGGACTGTATCCCGGTGTGGACGTTGCGATCACCCGCGCCCCCGGAGTGCGTGTGTCCACACTGGAAGTGCTCGGGTCCTTTACGTGAAAATGCGGAAATCCATGTAAGGGAGGACACCATGCGGCAGATGATTCGCGCAGTCTCCATGACGGCCGTACTGCTCGGTGCCACGAGCGCCTTCGCGGAAGAGGGTCAGGAGGAGCAGCTGGACCCGCGGACCGAGGAGCAGAAGGTCCACGACGCGCTCCAGGAGGCCTGGGACAACGCGGCCCTCGAGGCGCTGGGGACCCGCACGGCGTCCGACGCGCTGGCGGAGGAGGCGTCCGAGCCCACGACGTCCGAGGCCGGGCCCGTCAATGAGTACACCGAGGCCCAGGCGGTGGAGCTGCTGCGCACCTCGGAGCCGGAGGTCTTCGGGTGGCTGGCCGGCCCTCCCGTGCGGCTGCGCGGGTGCTGGTACTTCATCTCCACCCCGCCCAGTGGCGGCCCGTGGGGTCCGCCGCGCTACTACCTCACCGTGCAGCGCATGGCCTCCCAGCACTGCGAGGCCCAGTCGGTGGTGCTCGACTCCTCCTATCTCGGCGGCGCCACGGTGGCCCAGAAGGAGAGCCATGGCCTCGCCCTCGCCTTCCCGTCGAAGCAGTCGCCGAGCGGCTCGGCGCTGGTGCATGTGCGCCTCTTCGCGCTCGAGCCGAAGACGCTGACGGTCTCCCGCACCGGGTTCCTCGGCACGTACAGGGGCAGCACCGCGGTCCGCGCCATGCACTTCGAGGGCAACCGCCTCCTCGTGGACACCTACCGCTACACGGCGACGTACGCGCGCTTCCTCACCAGTGAGGAGAATCCCACCGGCGTCATCTTCCCGTAGGTGGCAGTCGCGTCGCGGTCAGCCGTTCGGGCCCGACAGCGAGGAGTCGTCCGAGGACGAGCGCAGCCGGCGGATGGCGCGCAGCAGCATGTCTCCGTCGAGCGGATTGGAGACATAGCCCTTGGCGCCGAGCCGGTGGGCCCGCTCCAGATCCTCGTCATCCGAGCCGCCGGAGAGCAGCAGCGAGCCGGCGATGTGGGCTTCACCCGCGAGCAGGCCCTCCATGGCCTGCACCGGGGCGAACACGAGGTCCGAGGGCCCCGTGTGCATCACCTCCAGCGGGGAGGCGACCTTCGTCTGGATGCCCTGCCGCCCGAGCGCTCGCGCGATGAGGGTCGCGGTGACGGGGGGCCAGGCGTAGAGCAGAATGGGTGCGCCCGGACCCGAAGCGGGGGAGGGCTCGAAGGCTGGCTCGCGGAAGTCCTCCTGGATGCCGTAGAGCACGCCGAGCGCTCGGGTCAGGCCCGAGTCCGAGGCCAGGTGCGGCTCGACGCGGGGTTTGCCGGAGATGGCGCGCACCGCGTCCAGCGCCTCCAACGAGGCCGGGGCGGGGAGCGCCACATGCAGCACCTCGCGCTCCCCCTTCTCCAGCCGGAGCGGCACGACCCGGTACTGCCGGGCGATGCGTGCGGGGACGAGCCGGGTGAGCTTCGGGTTCAGCGACTCACGGTGCAGGTCGATGGCCTCGATGCCGAGCTGCCGCGAGAGCGCCCGCAGGACGTCATCCTCGGTGCACACGCCCTCACGGATGAGCGCCCGGCCGAGCGGCACCCGCGTCTCGTGGTGGTGTACGAGGGCCAGACGGAGCTGGGCGCGGTCGATCAGCCCCATCTCCATGAGGATCTCTCCCAGCATCCGCTTGGAACCCAGCTGCATGGTTGGAACCGTGGCCATGAAGGCCCTGCCCGGCGATGGGCGCCCGGGGGAGTCCTCGCCGTGTCGGCTGCTCCCTGTCCGGGCGGCCCTCCGCCGCCGGGGAAGTCGTCAGGACACCACGAAGGTGGCCCGGCCCTTCAACGGCAGGCACATGGACTCCTGGAGCTGGGCGTCCGCGATGGGTCCTCGCGAGAACCGGCTGCGGGTGAGGAGGCCCTCCGTGGAGATGCGCAGCTCGCTGCCCACGCCCTCCAGGCGGGCCCTCGGAATCACCAGGGTGAAGAGGAGCGAGCCCGCGTCGGCGTCCGGCTCGAGCGTGACGGTCACCAGCGTCCCAATCTCCGTCTCCACCAGGCGGAGGTCCTCGCCCATCGCGCTCACCTCCCGGCTGGCGTCCTGGTAGTGGAGTAACGGTTGGCCGGTGAGGCTGGTGCTCGCGAAGCTGACGGAGATGCCCCGTCCCAGCAACTCGTAGTGGTTGGGCTCCAGCGGCTCGGAGCGGTTGTCGATGGTTCTCGCGCTTGCCTGTTCCACGCTTGCCTGTTCCATGGGGGTTCCTCGCTGAATAGGTCCATCACCCGGCGGCCGGAGGGGGCCACCACGGAAGATGGAAGAGGCACCTCCGCGATGTGACGGGCTAGTGGTGCGTGCCGAGCACATGCCGCTCCACCACGCCCGCCACGGCCACGAGGGCCAGCCCGAGGACGAAGCCGATCAGCCGTCCCCTCACCTCATGGGGTGCCGAGCTGCGGCGCAGCTCCGGCAGCAGGTCCGTGGCGCCGATGTAGAGGAAGGTGCCGCTGGCGAGCGCGAGGATGATGCCGGCCAGGCCCTCGACCAGTTGCGAGCCCAGCACCACGGCCGCCGCCCCGACGAACGCGGTGAGCTGTACCGCCCCGAGCGCCAGCAGGGCCCGGGCACGCGAGAAGCCCGCGGCGCGCAGCAGCGCGTAGTCCCCCACCTCCTGGGGCAACTCGTGGGCGATCACCGCCAGCGCGGTGGCCACCCCGGCCTGGGGCGACACGAGAAAGGCCGCCGCCACCGCCGCGCCGTCTCCGACGTTGTGCAGCGCATCCGCCGTCAGCAGTGAGGGCACCACGGTGGAGGAGCCCAACGGCTCGTGGTGATGGTGGCCGGGCGCATGGGTGGAGTGGTCGTGGTGGTGGGGCCCAAGGAACCACTCGACGAAGACGAGCACCACGAAGCTGCCGAGCGCCCACTGGAAGGCCGCGGGACCCATGGCCTCCACCGCCTCGGGGAAGACCTCGAGGAACACCGCGCCCAGCAGTGCCCCGGCGGCGAAGGCCACCAGCGCCGACAGGTGCCGGGTGAGCCAGCGCTCCGAGAGGAGCCCCCCCGTCAGCCCCGCGAGGCCGTTCGCCAGGACCGCGAGCCAGATGAGGAGGGTGGTGCGTTCCATTCAGCTCCCTGTCAGCCATCGCAGCAGCGCTTCCGGCGCATCCACGTGCACGAAGTGGCCCGCCTCGGGCAGCGTTTCCACCGGGCAGCCCTGGGCCTCCATCCGCACCAGGTCCGCGTCGGAGACGTAGTGTGCCCGGCCGCCGCGGATGCAGCGCACCTTCGCCCCCGGGCGTGTCAGCGCGGCCCACAGGTCCTCGCCATTCACGCGCCCGTGGAACTCGGCGAGCGACTCCCGGTCGAAGCGCCAGCGCACGCCACCGTCCGGTGCGGACTCCAGGTTCATGACGAGCCAGTCGGACAGCGGCCCGGACAGCCCGCGTCCCGTCAGCTCCGCCCGCATCGTCCGGCGATCCGGCGCGCTCGACGGCGCGGCGCGGAGGATCTCCATCACCTTGCCGCTTTCGGAGAGGTGGGTGGGGATGGAGCTGGGGGAGATGTCCAACAGCGTCACGCTGGCCACGTCCTCGGGAGCACGCAGGCTCGCGGCGAGCGACACGCGCCCGCCCAGCGAGTGACCCACGAAGTCCAGCGGCCCCACCAGCCCCGCGGCGCGCGCCGTCTCCACCACGTCCGCGGCCACCGTGGACAGGGTGGCCCCGGGCGGCAGCCGAGGCGAGGCACCATGGCCCGTGAGGTCCGGCAGCAGGAAGCGGCGGCCCTTGTCCACCTCGCTCCAGGCCACCGCCAGCGAGCGCAGGTTGCGCCCCGTACCGAGGAAGCCATGCAGCAGCACCGTTGGCCGCTGCCCCTCACCCACCTGGAAGCTCTCGAGAATCACGCTCGCTCCTATATCCCGAGAGCCTTCCCGCCGCAGCGCCTTCGCTCAGATACCGAAGGGCCAGGTGTCCGCCGCGTCCTCCTCCTCGTGGCCGGCGTCCGCGTCCAGGGGTTGGAGGGCGCTCGTCCGGTCATAGTGCAGCACCGCGTCGAACTGCGCCGGCAGGTCCGCATGGAAGTAGTGGCTGTAGCGCTCGCTGTGGGGCGCGTAGATGACGCCGATGGCCCGCTCCAGCCTCCGCTCGCGCAGGCCCGCGCCCGCCTCGCCCAGGTCCTCCATGCGCAGCAGGAAGCCGGGAAGGCCCACCTCGTGGAAGAGCGCCTCGTAGCTGCCCGGCAGCGCCGGCCGCACCCGCCGCTTCAGTCCCGGCTCGTCCCACTCGCGCGCGGCGATGACCGTGCCCGAGTACGTGGTGAAGCCCAGGTTGAAGGTCTCCTTGCCGTGGCGCTCGCGCATCAACTGGCCCAGGTTGAGCTCGCCCTGGTCGCCCATCTGCGTGAAGCGCGCGTCGCCCAGGTGCGAGTTGTGCGCCCAGATGACGAGGCGCGCTGGCCTGCCATTGCGGCGGCCCAGGTACTCGGACAGGGCATCCGCGGTGTCCGCCATGTGCGTGTCGCGCAGGTTCCACGACTCGTTCCGTCCCGAGTACATGGTGCGGTAGTAGGCCTCCGCGTCGCGCGCCAGCCGCGCGTTCTGCTCCGCGTGGAAGAGGGCGTCCGCCTCCCGTGTCCCGTCGCGCACCTCGCGTCGGCGCAGCTCCAGGAGTGTCTCGATGACCTCGGCCTCGCAGGGGTCCTCGAAGCCGTACGCCGTGGCGTGGCCGTAGGACTGGGGATCCGAGCCGAAGCGATCGAAGCACGCGTAGCGGGTCCTCGCCCGCTGGGCCGCCTCGGGGTCCCTCGCCTCCAGGTAGCGCACCACCTCGCGCATGGAGGCGTGCAGGCTGTAGAGGTCCAGCCCGTAGAAGCCCGCCTGGATTCCGTCCGGGCCCTGCGCGGCGTTGTGCTCGCGCAGCCACTCCACCAGCTCCAGCACCTCGGCGTTGCGCCACATCCACCGGGGGAAGCGCTCGAAGTTGTCGAAGGCGTGCTTCGCCTCCCGGTCCGAGCCCTCGCCGTGGATGTACTGGTTGAGCCGCAGGGCGTCCGGCCAGTCCGCCTCCACCGCCACCGCGCTGAAGCCGTGCTCGGCGATGAGCCGTCGGGTGAGCTGCGCGCGGGCCTTGTAGAACTCGTGCGTGCCGTGGGTGGCCTCACCCAGCAGCACGAAGCGCGCGTCACCGATGCTCTCGATGAGGGCGTCGAAGTCCGACGCGTCGTCCTTCAAGGGGATGGCGGCCGACCGAACGCCATCGACGAGCTCGGGACGGATGCGCTTTCCCCGTTCCTCTTCATCAAAGGGATTCATGCCTCTGAAGGTGGGCAGGCAACCCGTGACTGCCCACGGCGCTCGGAGAAGTCGGAGGGTTGACAGACGGGTGGGCACGGCCGTTCCCAGGCTGGCCCTCGGCAGGCGAGCGGACGAGCGCTCGTGAGGAATAACCCGGAAACCCGGGGCTGGCCGCTCGTCAGATCCGTGTCCACCTTGGACGACATGCTGCACAACCGAGAGGACGCGAAAGTAATGAAGGCGCGGCGGGGATGGGGTGTGGGGGGGTTGTTGCTGGCGGTGCTTCTGGTCGCGGGGTCGGCGCAGGCGAAGGTGATGGCGGGGGTGCGCCTGCCGGACGCCATCTCCCTGCAGGGCAGGGAACTCCCCCTGGAGCATGTGGATCTCAAGAAGAAGCTCTTCTTCGAAATCTACGTCTGGGGGCTCTACCTGGAGCAGAAGCCGGCTTCCACCAAGGAGGCCATCGACTTCCAGGGGCCCAAGCAGCTCCAGTTGCACTTCCGGCGCAACATCAACCGGGATCAGCTCGCGCAGGCCTTCCGCAACTTCCTCTCCAGCAGCCCGGCGGGCCGCTCGCCGGAGATGCGGCGCTACTCCGAGCAGCTCGTCCAGTCACTGCGCGCCGTGCGCAAGGGTGACAGCCTGCTCATCACGTATCTGCCGAGCAAAGGGCTGCTCATCTCCGGTGAGGGCAGCCGGGGCGCCCTCATTCCGGGCAAGGACTTCGCGGACGCGCTCTTCGCGGCCTGGCTGACGGAGAACCCCATCTACGACCGCGACTAGCCTTGCGGGGTGCACCGGGCTGGGGCACTGTCCCCGCCCGCGAGCGCCATGGGCTGGATCATCTGGATCATCGAGACGCTGATGTGCCTGGGCGCCGGCTGGCTGGTGGCGGCGGCGCTCTATCCGGACAAGGGCGTGTCGCACCGGCTCATCGCCACGCTGCTGGTGGCGCCCTCGCTCATCCTGCTGGCCATGCAGGCCCTGGGGTTGCCGGGGCTGCTGCGTCCGGTGTGGCTGGGGCTGGTGGCCCCGGTGGTGTTCGCGGTGCCGGCATGGGGCGCGTGGCGCCGCCTGGGGCGCGAGCGGGCGTTGGCGCTGTTGCGCTCGGACGCGGGTGCCCCGGCGCGGCTGGCGCGGGAGGCGTGGCACGAGCGTGAGCCGGCGGTGCTCACCGTGGTGGCTGCCACGGGCGTGCTGCTCTTCGCCTCTCTGCTGGTGTGGATCTACAAGTCCTGGACGTGGGACCCGACGTGGTACCACGTGCCCATCACCGCCTACGCCATCCAGATGGGCTCGCTGGATTGGATCGACACGTCGGTGCCGTGGACGCAGAGCCACCCGAAGAACGTCGAGCTGCTGGCGGCGTGGAACTGCATCTTCCCGCTCGACAACCGGTTGGACGACAGCTCGCAGCTGCCCTTCGCGGTGCTGGGGGCGGCGGTGACGGCGGCGTGGGCGCATGCCGCGGGAGCGCGCAAGACCTTCGCGGCGGGCGTGGGCGCGGCGTGGGTGCTGCTGCCGCCCATGTTCCTTCAGATGTGGAGCACGCACGTGGACGTGGCGTGCGGCGCCTTCTTGAGCGCCGCGGTGTTCTTCCTGCGCGAGCGCCCCAGCGCGCGAGACCGGTGGATGTGCCTGCTGGCGCTCGGGCTGTACGTGGGCTCGAAGATGACGGGGGCCTTCCACCTGTTGATGCTCGGGCCGTGGGTGGCCGCGCGAGGCGGGCTGGAGCTGTGGCGCGCGCGGGGCGAGCGGTGGCGGCTCGCGGGGGACATGGCGCTGTCGGTGCTCGCGCTGATGGCGGTGGGCTCGTTCAAGTACTTCCAGAACCTGTTCAAGACGGGCAACCCGCTGTGGGCCTTCCGGGTGAAGGTGCCGCTGCTGGGCACCGAGCTGCCCGGGAAGTTCGACCCGGCGGAGTTCTACGGGACGCGGCCCGGCGAGAGCCCGCTCTTCTTCGGGGCGCCGGATGCCTTCGCGCACCTGCTGCGCAGCTGGTACGTGGAGGTGCCCACCTTCTGGCCGGACGTGCGCACGGGCGGCTTCGGCCCGGTGTTCGCCTACCTGCTGGTGCCGTGTCTGCTGGTGCTGGTGCTGGAGCTGGTGAGCCCGAGGAGCTGGAAGCGCAACCTGCCCATCCTCGCGCTGGCGCTGGTGTCGCTGACGGTGCAGGCGGCGTGGTGGCCGCGCTTCGTCATGGGGGTGGCCACCGCGGGGCTGGTGGCGCTGGGGGTGGTGCATGGGCAGGGGGTGCGCGGGTCGCTGCGGCCGGGCCTCTCGCTGCTCTTCCTGGGGCTCACCACCCTCACCTTCTGGCAGGGGGCGAGCGCGCAGGTGACCCGCTCGGACCTGTTCATGTACGCGAAGCACTTCGAGCAGGCGCTGCGCGCGAGTCCCTTGGAGCGCTCGGCGCTCCAGGTGGTGGACTGGCTGTGGCCCACCGAGTGGAACCTCACCAAGGAGAGCGAGCTGAAGGCCGGCGACGTGGTGGTCTATGACCAGTCGGCGTACTTCCTCGCGGAGTTCTTCACGCGCGACTACCGCACCCGGGTGGAGTACGTGCCGAGCGACATCGACGTGAGGGAGTACCTCGCGCGAATCGACGCATTGAAGCCGCGCTGGGTGGGCGTGCAGCGGGGCTCGGCCGCGGAGCGGGTCCTGCGGGAGCGGCGGGGCGCGGAGTTCCTCTTCCTGACGCCGCGCTTCGACACCGGTGTGTACCGCATGCCCCAGGCGCCTTGACTGAACAGGTCCACCTGCAAGGTCCCTTCGCACCATCCGCTTTTCAAGGTAAGGTGACCTGGGTATGGATGATCTCGACAAGCTGAAGCGCGGCCTGGGAACCGGGTTGCTGACCGCCCGGGAGCGCGTGGGGCTCACCCAGGCCGAGGTGGCCTCCCGCTCGGGGATCGCCCATGCCGTCTACGGTCGCATCGAACGCGGGCAGATGCTCCCGAGCGTGCCCACGCTGTTCCGTCTGTGCACGGTGTTGGAGGTCTCCGCCAACGTGCTCCTGGGACTCAGCTCCGCGGAGCCGCTCCCCATGCCCGACCCGCGGGCGCCAGGGGACAGTCCGGAGCTGCGCCGGCTCGCGAACATCCTGCGCACGCTCTCTCCCTCCGCGCTGCGGACCATGTCGGCGCTCGCGGCCGCCATTCGCAAATAGAGGTTCAGGGCCCCGGCGCGGTCAGGGCCTGGAGGGCGCACTGGACGCCCTGCACGACCTTCGCCGTGCGCTCGTAGTCGAGCGTGTCCCAGGTGT
>NZ_DASVWK010000268.1:0-6313 GCF_036389735.1 Archangium sp.
TATGACTCCGCGCGCGTCCACGGCGGCACCCTCACGCGCGCCGAGCTGGAAGCCCTGGCGGACAAACTCTGCCGGCTGCCCCAGGCCGAGCGCCAGAAGCTGCCAGGCCTCCAGCCCAAGCGCGCGGACGTGATTCCCGCCGGAGCCCTCATCCTGCTCGAGAGCGTGCGCGCGCTCGGGCTCGAGCACTGCCGGGTGAGTGACCGGGGCCTGCGCTGGGGCCTGCTCGCGCACCGTTTCGGAGCCCCCCGCACATGAGCCTCCCCTCCGCCGTGGCCGGCCCCACCACCACCGCATCCACCGTGCGCAACAGCTACTACGCGCTGCTCATCCTCTCGCTCATCAACCTGGTCAACTACCTCGATCGGTACATCGTCACGGTCGCCCTGCCCTTCATCAAGCAGGACTTCCAGCTCACCAATACCCAGGCGGGCTACCTGGGCAGCTTCTTCATGCTGGTGTTCATGCTGGCCTCCCCGGTGAGCGGCTTCCTCGGGGACCGCTTGCCGCGGCGCTACCTGGTGGCCGCTGGCGTGCTGCTGTGGAGCCTGGCGACGGGGGCCTCGGGGCTGGCGACCACCTTCGCCGCGTTGATGGTGGCGCGCGCCTGCGTGGGCATCGGCGAGGCGGGGTACGGAGCGGTGGCCCCGTCCATCATCTCCGACCTCTTCCCGCGCCAGCAGCGCACGCGGGTGCTGTCCTTCTTCTACATCGCCATCCCCGTGGGGGCGGCGGCGGGCTACGGGCTGGGCGGATGGCTGAGCGAAGCCTACTCGTGGCACATGGCCTTCTACGTGGGCGGCGCGCCGGGCCTCGTGCTGGGCACCATGGCGTTCTTCATGCACGAGCCCCAGCGGGGGGCCATGGACGGGCCCGAGGCCCAGACGAAGCTGCCCTTCCTCGTGGGCCTCAAGGGACTGGCCAACAACCAGTCCTTCTGGTGGACCACGGCGGGCTACACGCTGATGACGTTCGCCATCGGAGGACTCGGGTACTGGCTGCCCACCTTCCTCGTGAGTGAGCGCGGGATGTCCCCGGGCAGCGCGGGCTTGAGCTCCGGCGCCATCACCGCCACGGCGGGCCTGCTGGGAACGCTCGCCGGAGGGTTGCTGGGCGACAAGATGGACCGGCGGATGGAGGGCGGGGGCCTGCGCATGTCGGGCGTGGGCCTGCTGATCGCGGCGCCCCTCATGTTCCTCGCGATGAAGGTGGACTCGCTCGCGCCGATGTTCGCCATCATCTTCCTGGCGCAGTTCTTCATCTTCCTCAACAGCGGCCCCATCAACGCGGCCATCGTCAACGGCGTGCCCCCGGCGTTCCGCGCCTTCGCCATGGGGCTCAACGTGCTGTTCATCCACATGCTGGGCGACGCCATCTCTCCCACCGCCATCGGCAAGGTGGCCGACTTGAGCAGCCTGGGCTTCGCCATCGAGCTCAACGCCCTGCCCGTGCTGCTCGGCGGCCTGGCGCTGCTCATGGCCGGCAAGCTGTTCAAACACGTCACCTGACTCGCTACCCACCTTCGGAGCGTCCATGGCCAGTCTGCTCTTCACCCCGCTGACCCTGCGCGGGGTGACCCTCAAGAACCGCATCACCGTCTCGCCCATGTGTCAGTACTCGAGCGAGGACGGTTTCGCGAACGACTGGCACTTCGTCCACCTGGGCAGCCGTGCCGTCGGAGGCGCGGGGCTGGTCATCTTCGAGGCCACCTCGGTGGAGGCCCTCGGTCGCATCTCGCCGGAGGACCTCGGCATCTGGAAGGACGAGCACATCGCGCCGCTCGCGCGGATCACCCGCTTCATCCACGAGCAGGGGGCCGTGGCCGGCATCCAGCTCGCGCACGCCGGGCGCAAGGCCTCCACCCAGCGTCCCTGGGAGGGAGGAGGCCCCATCGCGCCCCATGAGCCCAAGGGGTGGAAGACCGTCGCGCCGAGCGCCCTGCCCTTCGATGCGGGCTACTCGGAGCCGGAGGCGCTCGATGAGGCGGGCCTCCAGCGCGTGGTTCGCGCCTTCGCCGAGGCCACCGAGCGTGCTCGGGCCGCGGGCTTCCGCGTGCTGGAGGTCCACGCCGCGCACGGCTACCTGCTGCACCAGTTCCTCTCGCCGCTGGCGAACAAGCGCACGGACCGATACGGCGGCACGTTCGAGAACCGCGTGCGCCTCACCCGCGAGGTGGTACAGGCGGTGCGTCAGCGGTGGCCCGCGGACCTGCCCCTCTTCGTCCGCTTCTCCTGCACCGATTGGGTGGAGGGCGGCTGGACGCTGGAGGAGTCGGTGGAACTGGCGAAGCTGGTGAAGCAGGACGGGGCGGACCTCATCGACTGCTCCTCGGGAGCCATCGCCCCCGGCGTGAAGATTCCCGTCGGGCCGGGTTACCAGACGCCGTTCGCCGAACGCGTCCGCAAGGAGGCCGGCATCCCCACCGGTGCCGTGGGGATGATCCGCTCCCCGTTCCAGGCCGAGCACATCGTGCGCACGGAGCAGGCGGACATCGTCATCATCGCGCGGGAGCTGCTGCGCGACCCGTACTGGCCCCTGCACGCGGCGCGCGAGCTCAAGGCCAAGGTGACCTGGCCGGCTCAGTACGATCGCGCGTCGGACTGAGCCCCTACCGCCCGCCCTTGCGGACGGAGATTTCCACGACGAAGTCCGGGCCTCGCTCCGCGCCCTCCTCGGCCCGCTCCAGCACGGCGGGCCGGTCATCGCCCGTCCACAGGCCCAGCAGGTCGTACGTCATCCACTGCGCCAGCGAGCGCGCCACCCGCTGCGCTCCCTCTCGCGACACCGTCGAGAGCGAGCCCTGCGCGTCCATCAGCCCTCGCACCAGCCGCGCCGGCACCATCCAGCACTCGGCTCGCAGCGACGGGGGCACCAGGAACAGGCAGAAGGAGGACTCCGTTTGTCCGAGCAGCCCGTCCACCTGCTCCCGCGCGAGCCGGAGGTTCGGCGCCCACTGCCCTTCCCCTCGCCGCTCCAGCTTCGACGCCCGCACGAGCACCGCCCGCTTCGTCGAGAGGAACCCGTCCACCTCCACCTTCAGCACGAAGGCCAGCTCCACTCCCGTGGGCCTCGGGGTCTCCTGGGGAGACTCCCCCTCCACGGGCACGCGCGTCCGCCGGTACTGGAGGTCCAGCTCCAGCGGCACGGGCTGTCCCTGGGACAGGAGAATGGACAGGTCCGAGCGGATGCTCTCGAATTCGTGCTTCAGCTCCTCCAGCAGCCGCGTGACGAGCCAGGCCTCGTCCTCCCGGAAGTGCTCCGGGTAGCGCGCGGAGAAGTCCCGCTCCACGCGGCCGAACGTGCCCACCAACAGCTCCTCGAGATCCCTGTCCCGCAGCCACGTCCTGCCCCCACCGAGCCCCATCGCTCCCGAGGCGCGCAGGTGGCGCAGGGCCCCCGTCAGCGTCGCGGGCGTCGCCGGCTCGGACGAGGCCTCCGACCCCGCCTCCAACCAGGCGTTGATGGCGCGCACGCGGAACCGCACGCGCGTGGACGGGTGCTCACCCAGCCGGCGCAGCTGGCGCCGATCCGTGGACGTCTTCACCAGCGACAGCGTCACCAGCTCCGCCTCGGAGGCCGCCGCGTCCGGGGCGCACCACAGGAAGAACTCGATGGCCGCCTTCCGGAGCACCGGCTTCCTCACCAACCGCCGGGTGACCTCCTGCCTCCACGCCGTCAGCTCGTCCGCTCCTGGCCGGCGCTCCGACTCGAAGCGGGGCCACAGGTCCGCGCACTCCTCGGCCAGCCAGCACAGGGCCTCCACCACCGGCAGCTCGCGCACCCGCTCGCGGGCCCGGTTCCGGCGCTCGAAGGCATCCTCCGAGCCCTGCCGCAGCGCCACCCGGAAGATGCGTTCCTCCAGCCACAGCAGCACGAGCGCCAGTCCGGGCTCCTCCTTCGGCTTCAGGCGCTCCCAGCACTTGTCCGCCACCAGCCGGTGCCGCTCCAGGTCCTTGCCCTCGTGGATGCTGACGACCAGCGCCTGGAGCGCGCCGCGCAGGCCCTCCACCGGGGCCTCGAAGTACGCCAGCAGCTCACTGAGGTTCTCGATGACCGCCAACGGTCCTCCCTCTTCGAGGTTCCTGGCGAGCAGCAGGCTCGCCCGCGCGCACCACCGCCCCTCGCCCTTGCCCTGCGCGTAGCACCCGAGGAAGCCGCGCAGCTCGCTCCGGCGCTCCGGCGCTCCCACCAACTGGAAGAGCTTCTCCTCCAGGATGTCGCGGCACTCGCGCCAGGGAATCCTCGCCGCCCGCTCCCGGATGAAGGCCACCAGCTTGTCCCGGCCCTCGCGCAGGTACGGCAGCAATCCCCGGAGCTGGTCGAGCCTCCCGATGACGCGCTTCTCCGAGCCCAGCAGCGTCCGCAGGTCCAGCTCCACCGTCTCGTTGAAGCGCAGCACCTTCCCGTCGAACGTGCAGCGCACGCCGCTCACCAGGGCCACCAGCCCCTCGGGGTGGCGCTTGAGGTAGCGCGACAGCACCTTGGAGAGTTCGGCGTCCACCTCGCGCACGAGCGGCTCCAGGGCCTCGCCCCGCCCCTCGCCCGCCATCGCCTGGACGAGCTGCGCCTGCCGCGTCGTCAGCCGCTGGAGCAGCTCCCTCGGCGGCTCCGAGTAGGGCCACAGCAGCTCGCCGCAGTGGGCCAGCAGGAACAGCAGCTCACCGGGGGAACGCGCGCCCGAGTCCAGCCGGGACCAGGTGGCCGCCTGCGCCATCTCGCGCTCGTCCAGCGTGGCGTCACGCACCCACTCGGAGAGCCGCTCCGTCCACTGGGGACGCGAGGACAGCACGGCCTCGGGGCTGGCGCCCGCCACCTGCTCGTAGAGCGCCTGGATGGACTCAGGCCACTTGTCGTTCCCGGGAAACACTCACCGCCCTGCTACCACAGCTACCGATAATGGTGCGACGGGAGGCTCCAGCCGCGGCTGGTATTCCCCGGCCAGCCGCTCCACTTCCTCCGCCAGCCGCTCGCCCTCGTGGAGCAGCAGGGCCTTCAGCCGCGCGCGGCTCCCCAGGGTGAAGAACACGGACACGTCCCGCAGCACCACCTGCCACCGCTCGGAGAAGTACAGCGTGAAGATCGCCAGCGGAGGCACCAACTGGCCCACCGTGATTCCCAGTCCGGGCCCGCGCCACAGCCACGCCCCCGCCGTCAGCCCTACCCACCACGCCAGCGCCGTCACCAGGGCCGCGAGAAACTTCACCGTGGCCTGGACGTCCAGCTCGGCCTTGCGGCTCGCCCACCTCGGGAAAAGGTAGGGCACGTAGAAGAGCCCGAGCCCCACCGCGAACAGCGGCATGCCCAGTCCCACCAGCGCCAGGTTCTTCAGCGCGAAGCGCAGCACCGGGCCCGGCCGGTACTCCAGCGCGAGGTCCGTCGGGTCCGCGCGCACCAACTCCAGCCGACGCTGGAAGGACACCATGTCCCCGCGCACCCGCGCGAAGCGCTCGGGCTGCTCCGAGCGGAACAGTTGCAGGCCCCGCGCCCAGTGTCGCAGCCGCTCGGGGTCCACCGCCTCCTTCTGCCGGAAGGCGTAGAGCTGCTCGGCGAGCCGGATGAGCGGCAGGTCCTCCCACTGCTCCAGGTTGAGGGTGACGGACTTGAGGCCCCCGGCGATGCGCTCGGTGAGCGTGCGCACCGACTCTCCCTCGCCCGCCGCGTCCGCCGGGAGGAAGTCGCGCACCTCGATGGGCTCGCCCATCTCGATGAGCACCTCGCTGCGGAACAGGTTCTTGTCCGCGTATGTGAGGCCCACCGGGACGATGCGCACCGGCGCTCCCTGCTTCGCCGCCCCGAGCGCGATGCGCGCCGCCCCCGTCTTCAGCTCCGCCAGCGAGGGCTCCGAGTGGCTCTTGCCCTCGGGGAAGAGGGTGATGGCCCGCCCCTGCACGAGCGCGCCGCGCGCCGCGTCCAGCGTCCCCTCGTTCTTGCCCATCTGCGACGGATCGTCCTGCTTGCGGTACACGGGCAGTGCGCCCAGGCCCTTGAGCAGCCAGCCGATGACGGGAAGCCGGAAGAGCGGCTCCTTGGCCAGGAACGTCACCTGCCGACGCGTGAGGATGAACACCAGCGCCGGATCGATGAGCCCATTGGGGTGATTGCCGACGAACATGACCGGGCCCTCGGGCTCGGTCACCGGGGCATTCACCTTCACCCGGTAGAAGAGCCGAAGCGCCAGGGCCACCACCGCACGCACGATGCTGTAGAACACACGTGCAGTGTACACCGGCTGGCGCTTCGGGAAGACGCCTGCCTGCTAGGGCAACGAGACGGAGAGTCGCACCCTCACCCCGAAGGAGCACGAGGCCGTGTT
>NZ_DASVWK010000269.1:0-6079 GCF_036389735.1 Archangium sp.
CGGTGAGCTCCTCCTCGAAGTCCTGGATGAGCTCGCGGGGCTCGGGCACCAGGCCCGCGTCCGCCGCCACGCCCAGCGTCACGTGGCCCGCGTAGCTGAAGATGCTCAAGCCCAGCCCCAGTCTCCCCGCTACCGGCACCCAGAACATCACCCCGGACAGCTTCACCCCCGCCAGGTACACCGGCCTCTTCGGACCCGGCACGTTCGTCAGCACCAGCGAGGCCTTCTTCCTCACCACCTCCACCGCCGCCCGTTCCACCGCCGTCGGCGCCATCCCCGCCACCGTCAGCATCCCGAACACCACCGCCGCCTCCGGCGAGCGCTTCAGCCGGTCCATCCTCCGCTTCAGCTCCCACAGCCGCTCCAGCGGGTCCTCCACCCCGAGCGGCAAGGGCAGGAACACCATCCCGAAGCGGTTGCCCAGCTCGCGCGGCAGGGGCTCGTGCGGGGGTCGCAGGTTCACCGGCACCACCGCCCGCAGGTCCTCCGGCACCCGCCCTCGTGCCCGCACGTAGCGGCGCAGCATCCCCGCCGCCACCGCCATCACCACGTCGTTCACCGTGCTGCCCGTGCCGTGGCCGATCTCCCTCATCCGCTCCACGGGGACCGGCGGCGACCAGGTCACCCGCTTCTCGACGCCCAGCGCCCCCTTGAAGGGCGAGGGCGGGTCCTGAGGCAGCGTCAGCAGCCGGCTCAACGCCGAGGCCCCTCGCGCCCCCTCCACCGCCAGATCCATGAGCTGGATGGGCTCGGACAGCAACTCCGCGCCCCGCTTCCACGCCGCTCGCGTCGAGCCCACCACCGTCCGCGCTCCCCGCAGCAGCCGCGTCAGCGTGCCCGAGGTGCCCTCCTCTTCCTCGAAGAGCTCGCGCTTCGCGCCCCCATCGGCGCGCTCATCCGTCAGCGACAGCAGCACCCTCGCCAGCGAGATGCCGTCCGCGATGACGTGGTGCACCCGCATCAGCAGCGCGTCCCCGGCCTCGCCCCCCTGGATGAGGCGCAGCTCCCACAGCGGCCGAGAGAAATCCATGGGCGTGCTCATCGACTCGCCCACCAGCGCCTCCAACGCGGCACGGCCCCCGGGAGCCGGCGGCCTCGTGCGCCCCAGGTGCGCCTCCAGCCGGAAGGCCGGGTCGTCCTCCCAGTGCGGCGTCCCCAGCAGCCCGCTCTTCACCACCCGTTGCCGGAAGCGCGGGTAGCGCTCCACCAACCGCTCGCGTACCACCTCCGTCAGCCGCTCCCAGTCCACCGGCTCGTCGAACCAGAGCACCGCCGTGATGACCATGAGACTGGTGGGCTCCTCCATCTGGAGCCACGCCGCGTCCGCGGGGGTCATCCGCTCCGTCATCTCACTGGCCCTGCTCCGGCTGCTGCCGGCGGAATTGGAACGTCTGCGAGGAGGGCGTCTCCGCCGTGAGCGTGAGCGTGTCCTTGGTCATCTCGTACGAGTAGGTGCGCTGCTCGAACTTCCCCTTCTCCAGGCTGATGACGCGCGGCTTGCCACACACCGGACCCACCGCCTGTCCGGACACCGTGCGCAGCTCCACCGTGTCCTTCTTCTCGTTCACCACGAAAGCGCCCCAGCGGCGCACCTCCAACTGGTTGCCCCGTCCCAGCGTGGCATCCTCCAGCCGCGAGCGCAGCACGAAACAGCCCCCGGGCGTCACCTCCAGCCAGCGCTCGTAGTCCGTGCGCGGCATCGCGTCCGCGACGGCGTCGACGCCTCCATCCACGGTGACTCCCGCATCCGGGCTGCCTCTGCCCTCGACCACCCGCGCCTTCTCCTCCGGCCGCAGGCTCGCGGCCTCCAGCGACCAGCGCCCCACCATCTTCGCGGGCACCTTCCCCGCGCCCACCGAGCCGTCCGCGCACGGGTCCGGCGTCTCCGTCACGGGGCTGGGCGGCGCGGGCTCGAAGGTGCGCTCGCACTGCTTGCCACAGACGCGCGCCACACACGCGGAGTCGTCCGGGCCACAGCCGGACTTCTGGGCACACCGCGCGAGCGACACCAGGGCCTCCTCGCACCCCTTGGCCAGGCATTTCTCCACGCACGAGATGTCGATGCACTGGGACACGCACACCCAGTTGGCCGCGCCACACCGTCCGGCCAGGGTGCGCGGCGTGCTCGCGGCAACCTGCACCTGGGGAGCCTGCGCCTGGGAGGCCCGCGTCCAGGCGAGGGCGGTCAACAACATCAACGACAGGACGAAGCAGAAAGCTCGCAGGCGGGTACCCTCACTCGAAGCGCCACCGCCATGTGGTGACGTCCGAGTGGTCCGGCAACGAGGGTTCCATGCGGACCGTCTCCTAGCGGGCAAAGTCCCGTAGACTGCACGGCCATGGGTGCGGACAAGCGGTGTCCCTCGTGTCGGGGACGGATGCAGCGGTTCTTCGCGATGGGCATCGAGCTGGACCGGTGCCGGGCGTGCCAGGGCGTATGGCTGGAGGCGGGCGAGCTCACGGAGGTGCTCTCGCGGGAGCTGAAGCCCCGGGTGGTGCCCGGCGGGAGCGAGCGCCCGTGTGCCTTCTGCGCGCGCCCGATGAGCCCCGCCCTGCTGCCCGGCGACGTGGAGGTGGAGACGTGCGAGCGCTGCCATGGCGTCTACATGGACGAGGGCGAGCTGGAGCAGCTCACCTACGGTACCGAGACGGTGGCCCCGCTCGGCGCCCAGGTCAGCGGCGAGCGGCGCTACTTCTTCTTCTATTGCGTGGCCTGTGGTGAGCGCTTCCCGCTCAACGAGGCCCGGGACGCCAAGGAGGGCCTGCACTGCAAGGGCTGCGCGCCCACCGCGAGGCCGCCCCCCGCCGAGGAGGAGCAGCCGGTGAAGCGCGTTGGGGGATGGCTGAGCCGCTGGTTCGGCGGCTCCGACTCATAGCCCCCGGCGGGAGCTCGAGAGGGGGAGCCGGAGGCTGAAGGTGGAGCCCTCCCCCAACGTCGACTGCACGCCGAGCGTGCCCCCGTGAAGCCTCGCGAGCGCCCCGGCGATGTAGAGGCCGAGCCCATGCCCCTGTCCCCCGGCGACCTCCGCGCGGTGGAAGCGGTCGAAGACGTTGGGCAGCTCGGCGGCGGCGATGCCCACGCCCCAGTCGCGCACCTGGACGACGGCCAGCCCGGGTGAGAGGGAGAGCGACACCTCCACCCGCCGCGTCTCTCCGCCGTACTTCACCGCGTTGGAGATGAGGTTGTTGAGGATGTAGCGCACGCGCTCGGCATCGAAGGAGAGCTCGACCCGCTGCTCCGCCCCCTTCAGCAGGAAGTCCACCTGCGGCTGGAGCTCGCTCCAGTCCTGGACCACCTCCAGGAGGAACGCCGTGAAGTTTCCCGGCTCCAACCGCAGCGCCAGCTTGCCCTCGGACAGGCGCGCCGCATCCAGGATGGAGGTGACGAGGGTGTTCATCCGGTCCAACTGCCGGAGGATGATCTCGGTACACTTGCGCTCGTCGCCGGAGCTTCGTTCCCCCTGCTTGCGCAGCAGCAGCTGGGCATTGAGCCGCGCCGAGCTCAAGGGGGTCTTGATCTCATGGGCGACCCAGTTGAGCATCTCCTCGCGGACGGTGCCGTTGGAGCGGTCCGCACGGGCCCCGGCGAGCATGGGCTCCTGCCGCGGCGGCTCCTCCGGAGCGGCGCGCACGCGCAGCACGTTCTGCACGGCCTGCTCGAAGGTATCGAGATCCACCGGCTTGGACAGGAAGGCATCCGCCTCTTCCAGGCCCGTGGGGCGAGCGGCGCTCAAGAGCAGGAAGGGGACCTCCTTGAGCCGCGAGTCGGCGCGCAGCGTGCGGAGCAGCTCCACGCCGGTGCGCCGGGGCATCATGTGGTCGCTCACCACCAGGTCCGGCGGCTCCGTCCGCGCCAGCACCAGGGCCTCTTCCCCATTGCTCGCCCGCAGCGCCCGGTGGCCCAGGTCCTCCACCACCTGGGCGAAGATCTCGAGCATGGCCTCCTCGTCCTCGGCGATGAGGATGACGCTCATCTGTCCTCTCCGCCGATGCTCGTGCCAATGGGCCGGGCCTGGCCCGTGAGCAGGCCCGTGGCCGAGCGCATCGGAGCCAGCACCCGGATGCCCGCGTCGGTGATCTCGAACTCGCGCAGGTCTCCCTCGTACTTGCTGTCGCGCATCTTGAGGATGGACAGGACCCGGTGGATGCGCCCGCGCAGTTCCACGTAGCGCAACAGCATCAGGTTCTCGCCGAGGATGGCGATGGGCGTGTCGCTGAAGTCCAGCTCGGTGCCGGCGATCTTCGATACCTCCTTGGTGAAGAGGGAGGTCACTCCCATCACCCGCAGGTGCGTGCTGAACGCGGCCAGGAAGGTGCGCCGCCGCTCCGGATCCGAGATGGCGAGCTCGAGATCCGTCAGCCCGTCGATCACCAGCCGCTTGATGCCCTGACGCTCCACCTCTCGCAGGATGCGGTGGATGAGCACATCCGCCTCCAGCTCGCTCGGAGGCTGGTGGAGCATCGTCAGGGCCCCGCTCGACAGGTCCACCTGCACGTTCAGACCAATGCGCTGCGCCCGGGCGAACAGCGCGGCGGGAGGCTCGTAAAAGGAGACGAAGAGCGTCTTCTCGCCCTGGCGGGCTCCCTCCGCCGCGAAGTGCACGGCGAGCAGCGTCTTGCCGATGCCCATGCTGCCCGCGAGCATGGTGGTGCTCTGGAGAGGCAACCCGCCTTCCATCAACTGGTCGAACTCGGGCAGGCCGAAGCTGGCCCGGACGCGCGTGGGGACGAAGTCCTTGTCGGAGGGGACGTGGGTCTCCAGCCGCGGGATGATCTCCACGCCCTCGGCCCCAATCTGGAGGAGGTGCTCGCCGGCCAGGTGGGGCCGGCCACGCAGCTTGACCACCTCCACGCGGCGCATGCGGCGCAGGCCCTTGGGGAGCACCGCCAGCGAGATGATGCCATCCACCGTCGTCGCCTCCGGCAGCGACATCAGCTTGTCGAGGGGGTACTCGGTGGTGAAGATGCCGACGCAGTCCATCGCGGCCAGCCCGATGCCCAGCTCATAGAGGAACTCGCGCAGCATCGCCTCGTCCTGCCAGAGGTCGCGGATGGAGCGCAGCCCGTCGATGAAGAGCAGCTTCGCGCCCCGCTCGCGCACGGTGTGCAGGAGGACGTCGCGCGCCTCCTTGGCGCCCTTCTTCAGCGAGGAGTAGGCGCTCACGAGGAAGATCTTCTCGCCCAGCAGCTCGCGGCGGAAGAAGGAGAAGCTGGTGAGCGCCTCCATCAGCTTGTCGTGGGGCTCGGAGGTGACGGTGGCGAGCACCACGGGCAGCCCGCGCATGGCGGCGAGGAAGGACACCTGACTGCAGAGGATGGTCTTGCCGGACCCGGGGTTGCCAGTGACGATGAGCGTCTGGCGCCGGGGGATGCCACCGCCCAACAGCCTGTCGAAGCTCTGGATACCGGTCTCGAGGCACTGCTGCCGGCTACTGCTGTCCATACGGGGTACTCGCGAAGAGGGGAAAGAGCACCCACGAGCCTTGCCGCGGGCGCGCCTTCTTCTGGAAGGGAGAACCTTGGATCTCGGATCCGTGCATTTTTCCTAACACAGGGATAGGCCCCCCATGCCGCGATTCGAGCAAGCCCCAGCCAGGAAGTCACCTGCCGGACCGAGCGTTCCGCGGGCCCGCCTGCCTGCTAGCGACCGGGGCCCCGGAGTTCCGCCGCGAAGGCCAGCAGTCGCTCCCGGGCCTTCAGCAGCTTCTCACGGGGGATGGAGAAGACCACGCGCACCCGCTCGGGGTCCCCGCACCAGTCTCCGCCGTTCAGCACCACGTGGGTGTGCTCATACACCACGGCTGGCAGGTTCTTCACCGTGAGGACGACACCACCCAGCTCCCGCCCCAGCCAGGACATCACCCTCGGCGCCAGGAAGAGGCCCCCGGCCTCCGCCGTCTCGACGCGCCCGTCCTCCGGCAGGGCCTCGGCGAGCAGCGCCCGCTTCTCGGCGAGGTCCCTCCGCATGCGGGCGAGGAACTCGCGCAGGTCCCGGTGTCGCTCCGGGTAGAGCAGCCTGCCGTCCGGGCTGCGCGCGTAGGCCGCGTAGAGGCGCGAGGCGGCCCGCGCCGTGGCCAGG
>NZ_DASVWK010000270.1:0-1675 GCF_036389735.1 Archangium sp.
AGCGTCTCGAGGGCCGGGGCGCTGGCGATCTCTTCCGCGGAGAAGAGGATGGGTCGCCACTGCTTCTGGACGAAGAGCGGGAGCTGGTCGTTGAAATGGGACGAGGCGGTGTCCTCGGACTCGCCATAGGTGAGCAGGGCCCGGGCCTCCACACCGCTGTCGGTGTAGCGCATGGCCATGAGGAAGCTCGTCCCATAGTTGACCACGTAGCCCTCGGTGGTGAGGCCCGTCTGGGGAGTGATGACCCTGCCACGCGGGGTCGTCGCGTCCAGCGCGGACTTCAGGACGCGGTAGTGGACGACGTTCGCGGTGCCATCCACCGTGGTGCCACCGTGCAGGGGAACGCGCGAGCCACCGCGTGGGGCGAATTGCACCTGGCCCAGCGGCGCATCCACCGCGAGGCCGGCCTCCCCCAGGCGCAGCACGGCCTCGGCCAGCTTGTCCAGGAGCGGGTCCGCCCCCGAGGCGGGAGGCGGCACGAGCGTGTTCGGCGTGTCCCGGGGCTGAGCGGGCGAGAAGGGCGTGGCGAAGAGGGTGCCCGCGTTCAGCAGGGCCGGGTTGCCGTGGGCGCCCATCAGCTCGCGCCAGAGGGGAGCGCCCACGCTGCTCGTCTCGTAGCGGCCATCCCACGCCGCCAGCAGGGCACAGGCCTGGGTGAGGTCCACACTCTGGCCCCGGGCGGTGCCCGTGGCATTGCCCTGGCAGCGCTGCACCACCTGCGCGCGCAGCAGCTCGGCCATCATGCCGCGGTTGTCGAGGACGGTGGCCTGTAGCTCCTCGAGGGTGAAACGGCCGTCGGGACCGGAGGAGCCCCCCTCGCGCACCTCGGAGAGCTGGACGAGGTTCATGCGGGTGCGGGGCGACTGGGGCACGCGCTCGAAGCCGTGCAGGGGGGAGAAGCCCTCCAGGGGCGCCGCCGGGTTGGCCAGCCAGTAGCTGTCATTGGAGTTGAAGACGAAGTCGCGGCGCGACAGTTGCGGCATCCGCGCGGAGGGGACGAGCCCCGGGCTGCGCGCACCGGACTCCTCCACCCACTCGGTGGCGGCGGTGCTGCCGTCGAGCAGCACCAGGCCCTGGGCCAGCAGCGCGGCCTGTGGCGAGCCGGGTGTGGAGGCCGCCTGCTGCCACTTCGCCAGCGCCTCGGCACTGAGGTTGGGCGTGGCCGAGGCATCCGTGTACCAGACGTTGCCCTCGCGATCCGTGGCCAGGGTGTTCACCCAGGGCACACCCCTCACGGTGGCGAAGACCTCCTGGAGTCGCTGGAGGCTGGTGGCCCGTCCCATGCCCAGGAACTGGGAGAGGAAGGCGGTGTTGTCGAGGTTGGCGTCCCGGTAGCTGACGGCGAGCGACCCGGTCCACCCCAGGCCGGGCAGGGCCAGCAGGAGCCCATGGTGGCTGCTGTAGAGGGTGCGGGAGACGTCCTTCAGCGAGCCATCGGTTTGGAGCACCTGGAGGGTGAAGGTGCGGGCCGTCAGCTCCCGCTCCTGGCCCTCATACACGTAGGTGGTGGGTTTGCCGGGAACGAGCTTCAGCAGATAGGCCGTGGCGCGCGCGCCGGACGAGAAGGTATGCGTCCAGGCCACGTCCTTGTTGAAACCGATCATGACACCGGGCACGCCCAGCAGGGAGACGCCGTAGACGTCGAGCTGTCCGGGCACGGTGAGGTGGCTCTCCC
>NZ_DASVWK010000271.1:0-2179 GCF_036389735.1 Archangium sp.
CGGCGAGCAGCTCGTTCTGGTGACCGTCCGGGTCCCAGTAATAGCCACGGGTGAGCGTGTGGTACGTCTTGAGGCGCAGGCCCTCGGGGTCGCGCGACAGCAGCACCGCGCAGGCCGAGTCGCTGCACACGTTGTAGACGACCTCGCGCTTGATGCCCTCGGGGAAGACGTCCGCGTTGACGCACAGGGCGTACTTCAGGTCCTCCATCTCCATGACGGCGTGGGCCAGCCACACCGCGTGGGACAGGGACACGCAGCCCAGCTCGCTCAGGCCCACCGTGCGCGCGTTCGTCAGGCCCAGCTCGTCCTGGAGGCGCGTGCTGGAGAAGCGGAACAGCCCCAGGTGCGCGTTCTCCCCCGTGGGGTACTCGGCCAGCGCCTCGCCGCGCGGCACCAGGGAGCTGGTGGGCAGCACGCTCGCGTTGATGAGCAGCCCCACCTCCAGCGGATCCACCCCATGGCGCTCCAGCAGCGCCTTGAGGGTGACCGAGGCCAGCTGCGTGGCCGGCACGTTCGACACCCGGCAGTCACCAAAGCCGAAGTCCCGCATGGTGTCGGGCGTGCTGACGAGGCGTCCTTCCGCCGCGAGCTGCTCGAGGCCGACCTGCCGCTCCGGCAGCGTGTAGTGGATGCCGTGGATGCGAATCGAAGAAGACGGGTTCATGAGTACACGAGGGCCAACAGGTGGTTCCGGCTGGCCAGGAAGGTGAAGGCGAACTCCTGGGCCACGGGCTGGCGCAGCCGCAGCACCCCCTCGCCCAGCTCGGGCTCCAGGGTGAGCAGCGGCACGGGCGTGGGCGGGCGGAGGGCCTTGTAGAGCGCTTCCTTCAGCAGCCACAGCCGCGAGGCCAGTCCTGGCTCGCGCTCGCAGCGGGCCCGCTCGGCGGGCGTGAGGAAGAGGTGCCACAGGCGCTCGGGGATGGGGGCCTCGGGCTCCACGTCCACCCCGACCCGGCCGCGTGGGGCCACGGCCACCACCGACAGGGCACGCGCATGGCTGAGCGAGACCGCCAGGGGGCTCACCCCCTCCGGCAGCCGCAGCCGGGGCTCGCCCTGGGGACCCGGCAGCACCTCCACCTGACGGGGTGCGCAGTCCGGGCCGAGCAGCTCCCGCGCCACCTGCTTGCACACGCGGCGCCCGCGCAGCCACTCGGGCTGACGGTGCGAGGGCAGTACCTCGAACAGGGCCCGCTCCCTCTCGGAGAGCTCCTCCGTCCCGGGCACGCCGCCCAGCGGGGCCTCCAACACGCCAAGGCCCACTTCCCCCCAACGCAGGAAGGTGAACCCCGTCGGATCAGTGTTCCCCCTGTCCTGGGCTGCCCCGGCGTGCATGCATTCTGTGTAAAGTACGACTGTCCGACAGGCAAGAGTACCCAGATTTTTCAACAAAAACGGAGAAATCCACATTGGCGGAAAACAACATCTTCGCGCGGATCATTCGCGGTGAAATCCCCTGCCACAAGGTCTGGGAGGACGAGAAGCACCTGGCCTTCCTGGACATCCGGCCGGTGCAGCCCGGACACACGCTGGTGATTCCGAAGGCGGACGGGGACTACCTCTTCGAGCTGGAGCCCCAGCGTTACGTGGAGCTGATGCAGGCGGTGCGTACGGTGGCGCGGCTGCTCAAGGAGCGCACCGGGTGCCAGCGGGTGGTGGAGGTGGTGCTGGGCTACGAGGTGCCGCACGCGCACGTGCACCTGATTCCCACCCGGTCCATGGCGGATCTCCCGCCCATCATGGGCACCCCGGCGGACCACGCGGAGCTGGCGGCCCTGGCCGCGCGCCTGCGGCAGGGAGCGTGAGCATGGCGCACACGGGGAGAGCGGCGGAGGACATCCAGCGCTGGTTGGTGGAGCGGGTGGCGGGCTTCCTGGAGCTGACGCCCGCGGACATCGACGTGCGGGCGCCCTTCCAGCACTACGGGCTCGACTCGATGGAGCAGCTGCGCATCATCGGCGAGTTGGAGACCTGGCTCCAGCGCGAGTTCGAGGAGACGCTGCTGCGCCAGTACCCCACCATCGAGTCGGTGTCGGCCTTCCTGGCGAAGGCCGACTGAGAACGAGCGCCGCGCGGGGAGCGCGGCGCCCGTCGGGCGGGACTCAGGCGGCGCGGATGTCGCCGTTCTTCTCGGCCTCGCGGTACAGCTCCTCCACCGCCTCGCCGAACTTCTTGAGCACGT
>NZ_DASVWK010000272.1:0-6092 GCF_036389735.1 Archangium sp.
GCCCGCGCCGCCCTCGAGTACTCCCTGGAGTACTCCAGCCAACGCCGCACCTTCGGCAAGCCCATCCGCGAGCACCAGGCCATCCAGTTCATGCTCGCCGACATGGCCATGAACACCCAGGCCGCGCGCCTGCTGTGCCACCAGAGCGCCTGGTTGCTGGATGAGGGCCAGAAGCCCACCCTCGTGTCCTCCTACGCCAAGTGCTTCGCCGCCGACATGGCCATGAAGGTCGCCACCGACGCCGTCCAGGTTTACGGCGGCTACGGCTACATCAAGGACTACCCCGTGGAGAAGCTGATGCGCGACGCCAAGCTCATCCAGGTCTACGAGGGCACCAGCCAGGTCCAGCGGCTCGTCATCGCTCGCGAACTGTTCAAGTAGAAAAGCAGAACTGTGTCCGGCGGCCGTTTCCCATTGCCGCCGTGACACGCGGATGGCTATTAACCCGGACCGTTCGCGCGCCGCGTCGCGTCATATTTCTTTCTGGGAGTACCCGCTCTTCCTCTCAAGGAGAAGGACGACCGTGAAGATCCTCGTCACCGCCAAGCGCGTGGAAGACCCCGAGTCCAAGATCAAGGTGAAGCCGGACGGCTCGGGCATCGTTCCGGAGGGCCTCAAGTACAAGATCAACCCCTTCGACGAGATTGGTGTCGAGGAGGGGCTGCGCCTCGTGGCCAAGCACGGCGGCGAGGTGGTGGTGGTGTCCATTGGCGGCAAGGAAGTGCAGGAGCAGCTGCGGCACGCGCTCGCCATGGGGGCCACCCGCGCGGTGTGGGTGAACCACACGGGCGCGTTGGACCAGATGGGCGTGGCGGGCCTGCTCCAGAAGGTGGTGGACAAGGAGAAGCCGGACCTCGTCGTGCTGGGCAAGCAGTCCATCGACGATGACCAGAACCAGGTGGGCCAGTACCTCGCCGAGTTCCTGGGCTGGGGTCAGGCCACCTTCGCCTCCAAGGTGGAGTCGCTGGAGAGCGAGCAGGAGAAGAACAAGGTGCCGGCGCTGCAGCTGGGCGCGGACGGCAAGAGCGTGCGCGTGGTGCGCGAGGTGGACAACGGGCTGGCCACGCTCGAGTGCGCGCTGCCGGCGGTGGTCACCACGGACCTGCGCCTGAACCTGCCGCGCTACGCCAGCCTGCCGGGCATCATGAAGGCCAAGAGCAAGCCCATCGAGGAGCTGACGCCCGAGAAGCTGGGCGTGGACGTCACCCCGAAGGTGCAGGTGGTGAAGATGGCGTCGCCGCCCGCGCGCAAGGCGGGCATCAAGGTGCCGGACGTGGCGGCGCTGGTGGACAAGCTGCGCAACGAGGCGAAGGTCGTCTGACCGGGACTCGTTCCCCTTCTACTTCGAGATTGGAGCTGAACATGCCGATCGTTCTCATCGTCGCCGAGCAGCAGCCGGACGGGAACCTGCGCAAGGCTACCCTCAACGCCGTCACCGCGGGCAAGCAGCTCGCCGAGAAGGCGGGCGCGGAGCTGCACCTGGTGCTGCTCTCCAAGGACGCGTCCAAGGTCACCGAGGAGCTCAAGGGCCTGGGGGCCAAGGCGCTCCACACCGCCACCGCGCCCGAGTTCGAGCACTACCTGGCCGAGACGTATGCCCCGGCCATCGCCGAGCTGGCCAGGTCCATTGGGGCCAACTACGTGGGCATGGCGTCCACCGCGCAGGGCAAGGACCTGATGCCGCGCGTGGCCGCCCGCCTCCAGGCCGCCATGGCCACCGACGTCATGGCCTTCAATGGCGGTGGCGCCGACGTCACCTTCTCCCGGCCCATGTGGGCGGGCAACGTGTTCGCCGAGGTGAAGCTCACCACCCCGGTGAAGGCCTTCACGCTGCGCCCCACCGAGTTCCCCGCCGCCCAGGGTGGCCAGGGCGCCGCCGAGGTGAAGGCCTTCTCTCCCAAGGTGGAGACGGGCAAGACGAAGTTCGTCGACTTCAAGGAGGTCAAGAGCGCGCGGCCCGAGCTGACCGAGGCGCGCGTCGTCGTCTCCGGCGGCCGTGGCACCAAGGGCGACTTCAAGGAGATTGAAGCCCTGGCCGACGAGCTGGGCGCCGCGGTGGGCGCCTCGCGCGCGGTGTGCGACGCCGGCTGGGTGCCCAATGACCTGCAGGTGGGCCAGACGGGCAAGGTCGTGGCGCCGCAGCTCTACATCGCCGCGGGCATCAGCGGAGCCATCCAGCACCTGGCGGGCATGAAGAGCTCCAAGACGATCGTCGCCATCAACAAGGACCCCGAGGCCCCCATCTTCCAGGTGGCGGACTACGGGCTCGTGGATGACCTCTTCAAGGTGCTGCCCGCCCTGCGCGAGGCCATCAACAAGGGCAAGGGGTAGTCGCGGACTCGCCGGGTCCGGGAGGGGCGGTGGCGGGGAACCCTCCTCGCGCCGCCCCTTCGGCGTTGCGGGGCTAGAGCTGGATGTCCTCGTGCTTCTCGGGCTCGGCCGGCTCGGCGGGATGCTGGCCCGGGGCCTCCTCCTCGGGCAGGGGTTCCACCTCGGGCAGCTCGGGGAAGGGCACGGTGTTGGCCGGAGGCTCCGGCGGGCCGCCGAGCAGGTTGATGGAGTCCTGCCCGGGGAGTTCCACCTGGAGGGTGGTGAACTTCCACTGCTCCCCGTCCTTGTAGGCCTCCACGAGCAGGGTGCCCGCGGCCTTGGGTCCCTCGAGCGGAACGGAGAAGCTGGCCGAGCCCTGGTCATTGTTGGACTGGATGGAGCCCTGGAGCATCATCCCCGCCTCGATGGGCTCGCCGAGGGCCTGCTTCACCTCCGGCGACTGCCTGGCCAGGGCCACCGCCTCGACGAAGACCCCCGTGCCCCGGAGGGCCTGGTAGGTGAGTCCGAAGATGAGGGCGCCCAGGCAGCCGCACGACAGCAGCAGCCCCAGGCAGCCCGTGGGCACCACCCACTTCCAGTTGCGGCCCCACCAGCCCTGCCGCGGGGCCATCTCGCCTTCTGGCATCGTGTTCATGGATCTCCGGCTCCTCCCGCCATCTTGCATCGGCCCGGCGGGTAGGCCAAAAGCAGGGGGCATTCTTCCTCATCGATAGGATGTCCGTGAGCAGCACCTCTCCCTCCGTGGCGAACGAGGCTCCAGGCCACCTGGAGGGCAGGGGACGCCTCCAGGCGGACGGGGCCCTGGCCCTCATCACTGCCTTCTGGGGTGTCACCTTCGTGGTGGTGAAGGGGGCGCTCGATCATGGAGACCCGTTCTCCTTCCTCGCGCTGCGCTTCGGCATGGGCGCGCTGGCGCTCACGGCCATCGCCCGGCGCGAGCTGTGGGTCCCCTCCACCCTGCGGCGAGGGCTGGCGCTGGGGGTCTTCCTCTTCCTCGGTTTCGCGCTCCAGACGGTGGGGCTGGTGTCCACCACGCCCTCGCGCTCGGCGTTCATCACCGGGCTGTACGTGGTGTTCGTCCCGGTGCTGGGGCTGGTGCTCTTCCGGCGGGTGCCGCGCCTCACCTCGTGGGTGGGCGTGGTGCTGGCGGCGGTGGGCCTGCGCTACCTCACCGGTGCGGAGGTGGGCGCGGCGCAGGGTCTGTCCCAGGGGGACTGGCTGACGTTGGGTTGCGCGCTGGCCTACGCCTTCCACATCCAGCTCACCGAGCGCTACGCGCCGAAGTCGAGCGTGGTGCCGCTGGTGGCCGTGCAGCTGTGGGTGGTGGCGCTGCTGTCCGCGCTCTGCCTGCCCTTCGCCGGGGCGCGGGTGGAATGGGTGCCATCCTTCATCGGGGCCGCGGCCTTCTGTGGCCTGCTCGCGAGCGCGCTGGCCATCTGCGTACAGACGTGGGCCCAGGCGCGCACCACCGCCGTGCGCGTGGCGCTCGTCTGCTCCATGGAGCCCGTCTTCGCGGCGGTGTACTCGGTGGCGCTCGGCTACGAGAGGCTCGGGCCGCGTGAGTGGGTGGGCGGTGGCCTCATCCTGGCCGGCGTGCTGGTGGCCGAGCTGGGTGCCCACCTCTGGGACCGGCTGAGCGCGCGGAGCGCTTGAGCCCTCGGGGGCCCACGCGAGGCGGGCCCGTCTCCTGGCCTGCCCCGCGTTCGGCCGAGAGCCCCCTGGAACGAGAAGGCGCACGGGTCACCCGGAGACGCTATACCGAGCGATTCCGATGAGTGTCGAGCTACGAAGGAACGGACTGCACCTGACGGGGACGCCCCTGTCCCTGGACGCCAAGCGCAAGTCCCCCCTGTCCTTCGTCAGCCACGCGCACTCGGACCACATCGCCCGGCACGAGCGCACCATCGCCACCGCCGCCACCCTGCGCTTCATGGCGCACCGGCTGGGCACCGTCCCCGCGCCACTGCCGGTCCCCTTCGGCCGCCCCTTCGAGCTGGGCGCGCTCACCCTGGAGCTCCTGCCCGCGGGCCACATCCTCGGCAGTGCTCAGCTTCGCGTCATCCGCGACGACGGCAAGCGCATCGTCTACACGGGGGACCTCAACGTGGTGCCCTCGCTCACCGCCGAGCCCGTGCAGGTGGCCGAGTGCGACACGCTCGTCATCGAGTCCACCTTCGGGCACCCGCGCTACGTCTTCCCACCCCGCGAGGAAGTGCTGGGGCAGGTGGAGTCCTGGGTGCGCCGGCACCAGGAGCGCGGCGCGGTGCCGGTGCTGCTGGCGTACGCGCTGGGCAAGAGCCAGGAGGCGATGAAGTACCTCTCGGACCGGGGCTTCCGGCTGGTGGCCCACGCCTCCATCTACGAGGTGACGAAGCTGTACGGCGAGCTGGGCGTCTCCATCGAGCCGCTGCGACTCTTCGATGGCCGGGTGGAGCCGGGCGAGGTGCTCTTCTTCCCGCCGCACCAGGCACGAGGTGGGGCGCTCGCGCCCTTCTGGCCACGAGCCACCGCCGTCCTCACCGGCTGGGCGGTGGATGGGGCGGGGGCCTGTCGCCGCTACGGTGCGGACGTGGCCTTCCCGCTGTCGGACCATGCCGATTGCCCTTCCCTGGTGCGCTACGCGAAGGCCACCGGTGCCCGGGACATCATCACCCTGCACGGCTTCGCCGAGGAGCTGGCCCAGGTGCTGCGCGGCGAGGGCCTGGACGCGCGCGCCCTGGGTCCGCCCAAGCAGCTCGCGCTCTTCTGAGCGCTCCGAGCCCCGCGAAAGACAAACCGGGGAGACGGAGAGCGGCTCCGTATCCCCGGTCCATGACCGCCGAGAGGTGTTAGCGGGCCGAGGCCGAGGCCGACGTGAGCGTGAAGGCCTGCGTCTGGTCCTTGCCGGAGGCGATGGTCACCGTGGTGGGCACGGCCGGGTTGGTGGTGATGCTCACGCCCGTGGGGCCGACGATGTTGAGCTCATAGGTACCGGGGACGAGGAACTTGAAGCTGGCCTCGAACACGCCGTCGCCGTTGGCGTCCGTCAGGTCGAGCTCCTCGGCGGCGGGAGCGGAGGCGCCATCCGGGCTGACCTCGGTGGTCTTCAGCGTGGCCTTGAAGTTGGCCAGCGTCACGGCGTTGCCGTCGACGGTGGGCAGGGTCACGCCCTCGCCCTTCGTCAGGGTGACGTTCACGCTGCCGCTGAACTCGATGTCCGCGCCCTTGATGACGGGCTTCATCACCCACCGGCCGCTGCCGCCCGCCACGTGGCCGAAGCTCTGGGACACGTCGAAGTCCACCAGGAGGATCTGCTGCTCACCGGTGATCTCCACGTTGCCGTCGAACTTCACCTTCAGGCCGGAGGAGCTGAAGCTGGGCATCTGGAGCTCGCCCGCGACCTGGGCGCCCGCGGGCAGGGCCGCGTAGTCCGTGGAGGTGGCGTAGATACGGGAGCTGCCGTCGGCCTGCTCCACCTCGACGTAGGCGCCGGTGATGACGAAGCGCAGCTCGCGGTAGCTACCGGCCGGGACGACGGCGTCCTTGACGATGTCCGCGGCGTCGTTGGCCAGGGTCACCAGGTTGGTGGTCACCGGCGTGTCGCGCAGCACCTGCTTGCCACCCTCTCCCTGGAGGTACACCTCGGAGATGGTGACGTAGGCGGCCTTGTAGTCGCCGGGGGCGTCGGTGATCTTGATGGTGACGCCGCCGCTATTGCCACAGCCGGTGGTGACGAGGCCGAAGGCGAGGGCGAAGAGGCTGAGCGCCAGCAGTTGAATCCA
>NZ_DASVWK010000273.1:0-12570 GCF_036389735.1 Archangium sp.
CAGGAGGAGAAGCGTTCCTCTACCTTGGCGACGCAGGAGCAGGCCCTGCCGGGCGATCCGTCGTGCAAGTTGGCCGCGGGCTCGGTGAGCGCACTGCCTGGTCAGGCGGAGCGCCGCTTCACGGGCCCCGCCAGCACGCGCGCGGGTGCGGCATTGGGCGCGGGGGATGTGAACGGTGATAAAATCACCGACCTCCTCATTGGTGCTCCCGGCGCTACCACGACGCTCAAGGGCTACACCTTCGTGGTGCACTTGACGCCCCAGGTGGACATCAGCGGCTACGCCGCTCGCTTCGAGGGAGAACTCGTGGGAAACCGCCAGGGCTCCGCCGTGGCGGCTGGTCACTTCATCGGGACCTCGGGCATTGACCTGGTATTGGGAGCTCCGAACTACGCCAGCTCCTCCAGCTACCCCAATCAGGGAGTGGCCTATCCCGTGGATGGCGCACTGCTCGCGTCCGGCGCCAAGGACAAGCTGCTCGGCACCGGTAGCCCGCGCTTGCGCGGAGTCGCCGCCCAGGATCTCGCGGGTGCGGCCGTGGCCGTGGGAGACATCACGGGTGACAGCGGCGCGGATCTCATCGTGAGCGCCTCTCTCAACGAGACCCTCAGTCCGACGGACTCTGGTGCCGTCTACGTCTTCCCCGGGCCGGTGACGCCTTCCTCCGTGGGCACGCTCAGCAATGCCCCCGTCAGGATCGCGGGCAACACCGGCACCTCGCAGACCAACGTCCAGGCGGGCTCTTCCATCGCCGTGGCGGACGTGAATGGCGATGGCAAGGGGGACCTGCTGGTGGGCGCACCCCGTTACGACGTAAGTACCACCGCCACGGACGCGGGCGCGGTCTTCGTCTTCTTCGGGCCGCTGTCGGGAACCAAGAGCCTCACCGACGCGGACCTCATCCTCACGGGCTCCACCGCGAACGAGCTCGCGGGCAGCGCGGTGGCCAATGCGGGAGACCTGGACAAGGATGGCAAGGAGGACATCCTTGTCGGCGCACCGGGCACCGGCACCGCCGCGGGCAAGGTCTATCTGGTCCATGGCGGTACCACGGGCACCGTCGCGCTCGGCACCCAGCCGCGCTGGACGGGCGCGGCGGGGGACCGGGCGGGCACCGCGCTCCTGGGACCCGGTGACGTCGACGGGGATGGATTGCGCGACTTCCTCATCGGAGCCCCCGGGCACACTTCCAGTGCCGGCGCCGTGTACGTGGTGTACGGCGGCGGTCCGGTCCGGTTCTCCGCCACCAGCCCCCTTTCCCTCTCCCTCGTTCCTCGCTACGGCGGAGCATCCGCCAGCCAGACGGGCAGCGCGCTGGTGGGCCTGGGAGACGTGAACGGCGACGGCTCGGCGGACTTCGCGGTCGGTGCTCCCGGCTACTCCTCGAGTGCTGGCGCGGTGTTCCTGGTGCTCGGCACTGGCGCCCGGACCTGGTACCCGGATGCGGACATGGATGGCTACGGAGTGGACACCGGCTCCAAGCGGGCCTGCGGCGAGCCCGCGGTGAACAGCGGCTGGGCGCTGCGGCCCGGTGACTGTAGGGATGACGATGCCACCGTCAACCCGAACGCGGCCGAGATCTGCGACACCAAGGACAACAACTGCGACGGCCTGGCCGACGATGAGCCGGGTGCCAACCCGGTGGATCCCAAGACCTGGTACCTGGACGCGGATGGCGACAGCCACGTCTACCTCAGCACCCGCCAGCAGAGCTGCGCGCCTCCCGTCGGCCCCGGCTGGATCCAGGAAGAGAACGTCGTGGACCTCGAGTGCGATCCCACGCCGGAGAGCCCAGTGGGCTACTCCACGGACAACGACCCGTCCGTCCACCAGTTCGCGAGCGAGGTGTGCGACGGCAAGGACAACGACTGCAACGCCGCGGTGGATGAGGACGAGACGCTCTGGTCCAGCTGGTACCCGGACGGGGACGGGGATGGCTACGGCCGCAATGCGGGCGTCCAGCGCGCCTGCGTCGCCCCTCCCGGTCACGTGGGCAACAGCACGGACTGCGATGATGCCGACGCCATCACCAACCCGGCCAGGGCCGAGGTCTGCGATGTGAAGGACAACAATTGCAATGGCACAGTGGACGAAGGCGTCCAGAGCACCTTCTACCGGGATGCCGATGGGGATGGTCACGGCTTGCCCTACGAGACCGTCCAGGCTTGCACCCTGCCCTCGGGCTACGCCGCTGTCAGTGACGACTGCAACGACACCGCGGCACCGGGCAAGGGGGCGCAGATCTACCCTGGCAAGGCGGAGGTGTGCGACGGGCTGGACAACAACTGCAACTTCGACACCGACGAGGGCGTGAAGACCACGTTCTTCCGAGACGCGGATGGGGACACGAGCGGCAACCCGCTCCTGTTCACCCAGTCCTGCACCGCCCCCGCCGGTTACGTCAGCAGCAACACGGACTGCAACGACAGCAGCAACGCCATCCGACCGGGCGCCACCGAGGTGTGTGACAGCAAGGACAACGACTGCGACGCGCAGATCGACGAGGGCGTGCTGCGCACCTTCTATGCGGACGCCGACAAGGATGGGGTGGGAACCATGGATCCCAACCTGAAGATCCTGGCCTGCACCGCTCCCGCGGGTTTCGTGACCACTAAAACGGATTGCGACGATGGTCTGTCCGCCACGAAGCCCGGAGCCCTCGAGGTGTGCGATGGCAGGGACAACGACTGCGACGGACTGCTCGACGAGGGCCTGCCCACCACCACCTGGTACCCGGACACCGACAACGATGGTTATGGCGCCCAGGTCAGCTCTTCCGTGACGGCGTGCCGCAAGCCCGAGGGCGAGTACGTCTCCACCAACACGGACTGCGACGACAGCCGCGCCATCGTCAGCCCGGGCCGGTCCGAAGTCTGCGAACCCACGACCCAGACCCAGGTGGACAACAACTGCTCGGGTGGAGTGGACGACGCCGTGGACGCACTCACCTGGTACCGAGATGTGGACGGCGACGGGTTCGGCCAGACGGCCGTCACCGTGCGCGGCTGTACTCCAGTCGCTGGCTACTCCAACAAGGACCGGGATTGCGATGACGCCAAGGTTGGCGTGTACCCGGGAGCCGAGGAGTTGTGCGAGGAGGGCGTCCAGGTGGACAACGACTGCGACGGTGAGGAGAACGACGCGGAGGGTGCGCCCCTCTGGTACGGAGACGCGGATCGGGATGGCTACGCCGGTTCTGGGTTCCAGCTCCGCTGGTGCACGGACCCCAGCGACCTCAAGGACGCGACCGGAAAGGTCGTCGTCCAGGGCAAGTACCTGGCGGGCAGCCCAGACAAAGACTGCAACGATTCGAACCCGGGCGCTTGGCAGGTGACGCGCTGGTACGAGGACCGGGACCACGACGGCTGCGGCAACCCGGCCCGCTACGTCGATTCTTGCGGCCAGCCGGGGGGATGCTTCGGAACTTCCTTCGTCAACAACGGCAATGATACCAATGACAACATCTCGGGCGGCTGTGTTGTCCCCGCCAGCCCCCGCTCGTCCGTGTCCGCCATGCAGTAGTCCCATGAGTAGGACATGAACGGGCCGGTCCGGGAGTCCCTGGACCGGCCCGTTGCTCTTTGCTGCGACCCCAAGAGGGGCGTTCAGGGGCCGTGGTACGCTGCTCGTGAAACGGTTTGGAGGTGACCATGCGGCGGGCGATCGCGACGACAGTGCTCCTCGTCCTGTTCTGCACGGCGTGCGCGACCGTCGGGTCGCGAATGTCGGAGGCGCAGAAGGTACTGGGAGAGGCACAGAGCCTCGAGGCGGCGGGTCGGGACGCGGAGGCGCTGCCGCTCTTCAATCGCGCGCTGGTTCTGTGGAGCACCAGCACCGGGGGGGGTGATCCCTGGGTGGCGAACTGCCTCGAAAGCATGGGGAATATCCGTCGACGGCAAGGAATGCCCGCGCGGGCCGCCCAGATGTATACGCACGCGCTCTCTATTCGCGAAAGAGTCTTCGGAAAGAGCCATCCCGACACGGTCAAGCTGCGTCAGGAGCTCATCGAAGTCCACCTCTCCCAGAAGGACCTCTCCAACGCCCTGCCATTCCTCGAGACCGCCTTCGCCGCCTCCGAGGAGTTCCTGCGCCAGGAATTACTCGGCTTCTCCGAATCGCACCTGACCAGCGTCCTGCTTCGTCTCCGCGCCGAGGAGGAGCGTCTCTACGCGCTCGCCCGCGAGCACCCGGAGGATGCCCGGATCCGGCAGCTCGCGCTCACCGCCGCGATCCTCCGCAAGGGACGTTCGGCCGAGGAGATCTCCAACATCTCTCGGAGCATCTATCGCGGCCTCGTGGATGTGGAAGATCGCGCGACCTTCGAGCGCCTTCGTGAGCTGCGCGCCCAGCTCACCCAGCTATCGTTCGCCGGTCCCGGTACCGGTCCTCTCGCGGAGTACCAGCAGCGCCTCAAGGACCTCTCCGCCCAGGGGGCCGCGCTCGAAGCGGGCCTCGCCAAACGTTCGGCGACGCTGCGCGCGCTCCGCGCGCTTCCTGCCCCCACCGGGCTCCTCGAGAGCGTGAAGGCAACCCTCCCGAGGGACGGCGCGCTCGTCGAGTTCATCACCTACAACTACAGGCCCGTCGTTCCCAAGCCCGATGCGCCGCCCTCATCCGAGCCCAGTGAGCTGCGCTACCTCGCGCTCATGCTCCTCGCGAATGGCGACACCAGCGCCATCGACCTGGGCCCCGCCGAGACCCTCGATGGCGCGGCCCTGCGCCTGCTCCAGGCACTCGCACGGGGCTCCGAGTCCTATGAATCCCTTGCGCGGGAGTTCCATGGCCTCACCTTCCAGCACCTGGCGCCACATCTGGGCACGGCGCGGCGTCTCTTCCTCTCGCCCGACGGGCAGCTCTCCCTCATCCCCTTCGCCGTCCTTCACGACGGCAAGCGCTTCCTCGTCGATACCTTCGACATCACCTACCTCACCTCGGGCAAGGACCTGCTGCCCCGCTCCGAGGCCGAGGACATCCTCCTCCCGCGCTCCGTGGTGGTCTTGGCGGACCCGGATTTCAACGCGCTCCCCGCCAGGCCTTCCGCGGTGGCCACCCTCGAGCGCTCGGTCCCCCTCGAGGACTTCTTCTCCACGGCGCGCTCCGAGCTCGACCAGTCCTGGCTACAGCTTCCCGGTACGCGCAAGGAAGCCGAGGCGATCCAGCGTCTGCTTCCCCAAGCTCGGATCCTCATGGGCCACTCCGCCACCAAGGCCGCCCTGCTGCGGATGGGCACGCCGGGCGTGCTTCACATCGCGACCCATGGCTTCTTCCTCGAGGATGACCCCGCCCCGGCGGGCGCGCGTGCGGTGAAGGCCTTCGGCGCCGTGGGTGCCTCGGGCCCGACCCAGCGCCCCGCCGACCCACTGCTGCGCTCCGGCCTGGTGCTCTCGGGTGCTGATGACCGGGCAACACCGTCTGGCACGCGCCGTCGCGAGGACTCGCTGGTGACGGCGCTCGAGCTGGCGGGCCTCAACCTGTGGGGCACGCAGTTGGTGGTGCTGTCGGCGTGTGAGACCGGGCGAGGCGACATCAAGCTCGGCCAGGGGGTGTACGGCCTGCGTCGCGCGCTGGTCGTGGCTGGGGCGGAGACGCTGGTGACGAGTCTGTGGAAGGTCAATGACGAGACGACGCACCAGTTGATGGAGGGCTACTACCGCAACCTGATGGCCGGCCAGGGCCGCGCCACGGCGCTGCGTGATGCCATGCGGACGTTGCGCCAGAAGCAGCCGCATCCTCACTTCTGGGCGCCTTTCATCGCCATCGGTCGGGACGGGCCCCTGCGGGATCTGCGCCCACCGCGCAACGCCCAATCGGATTGACCTCTCGCCCTCAACGGCACCGCGGCGATGAAGTCCCCTCGGCGCTGGTGGCGAGGACTTGAAGGAACCCAACCCCATCGCCCTCCCGAGCGCTCCCCCAGAGCGAGGCCTCGGCCCAGCACTGCACCCAGGGGATGCTCCAGTCCGCTGGGAGTTCCTGGCACTGGGCCCGGCGCGCGGAGCCACGCACCTCTCCATCTGCTCGCACCATCGAGGTCACCGCGGACCCAAGCTGTGCGAGGAAGGCCTTCGAGTAGGCATCGGGGAGCGGTACCACCAGCGGATCCTCCCGGAGTTTGGCGACGGCCAGGCCCACGTGCTCCTTGTCCTCGAAGCGCAGCGTTCCCTGCTGGCGGAGGGGGGTTGGGGCGCCCGGGGTGTTCGTCTGGACCGTGAAGTGGTAGCCCGACGACCAGATGTGGTTCCGCACGACGTAATTGAAGGTGCTGTACACCTCTATTGCCACCTCCTTGGGCGTTTCGCGCAGTTGCTTGGTCGCCTTCTCGAGTTCCGTGTTCCGCTCACCGTACCGCTCGGCGAGTAGCTTGGCCTCGTCACAGGGATCCTCCTGCGAGGACTGGGAGGACTGGGGAACGGACTTGAAGCTCGTGCACTCCGCATCCTTCGCGCTCTTCTGCCGCTCGACACGCTTGAGCGCATACTCGGCCTCATCGAAGTGCGCCCTGACGAGCCCGTAATTGGCATTGGGCTCCATCCGCTTACCGCTCACGTAGGTGATGCTCCGTGGCTCCTCGGAGATGGCCTCCTGGGGGCGCTGGATGAGCGCGTCCACATGGACATCCATCACCTCCGGCTGATCGGGCTCCGTTCCAGTCTCCGCGCACCGGGCCCAGGGAGGCAGCGCCCAGGACAGACGCTTGCAGAGATCGGAGAGCCCCTCGGCGATCTGGGACGGCACCGAGCCGCCGAGGTCGATGGTGATGGGGATGGAGCTCCGGTTGAGGAACTCCATGCGGCTCTGGCTGAACCGTGAATGCTTGTCCTCGTCCGGCGCGAGGCACCGCGCCGTGGACCAGAGCACGGTGGCGGCGCCCGACGTTTCCCGGCTCTGTTGCGCGGTGAGGGCGAGCTCCGTGAAGCGCGAGGAGAGTCGGCTCGCGCTCCCGGTGATGAGCGATTGGTAGCTCGGGACGGGGAGTTGGTCGCGGCGGGATTCGAGGCACGCCAGTCCGGCCACCGCCGAGTTCAAGGGGCCCTCCAGCTTCCACTTGCCGACGCAGCGCTCCGTCTGGAGTTGGCTGGCCTTTTCAAACATCGCCGTGACCTCGGGGTGATCGGGCATGATGTCCCGGGTCGCCAGCAGCGGGGGAAGGCATCGATCGAGATCACCCGCCTCGCACGCCGGGCGCGCGGCCGCGATGGCCTGATCCGTCGCCTTTTGAGCGAAGATGGGAACCCGGGTACAGGCCGTCTTGTCATCGGGTTCGGCGGTACAGGCATCCCGATAGGCGCGGGTCGCGGTCATGAAGTCCCCACCAATCGCCGCCTTCCTGGCGCGGACGATGGCCTCCCGGTAGGCCGTGTTGCAGCCGCTCAACACCAGGAGGGAGAGGAACAAGCAGGGGATGCCAGCGAGCTTGGGGGAGTCGAGCAGGAGCCTGTCGGGACTGAGGTACTGCCTCTTCATGGGGGTCCTCGCTTCGGGCATGCGTTCTGAGCCATGGCGCGTGTGGTCAGCGGTTCCTCACGACACGCGCCGTCCCAGAAGGGAGGAGTGGGGCAGGAGAACTATGCAGGTTTTTTTTGGCGGACTGTCGTGGAGCCGAACGCCTGGATACTGGACTTCCTGGTTCTTCTTTTGATTCTGAGAGTCTGGCCCGGCACGCTCGCCGTCATGACCCCGACCGCGCGCCGCTCCCGTCGCTCCTCCTGTGGCCCTCCACGACTGCTGACGGCACTCGCGCTGCTCTGTGCGCCGCTTTCCGCGTGCGGGCCCCTCGAGCAGCACGACAGCGGGGAGTCCGTCGCGCGCAACGAGACGGCGCTCGCGAGCGGGGGCTGGCGGGTCCTGATGCCGAGCGGGGGAGCGCCGATCCGCACCATCACCCGCCGCTCGGATGGGGCACTGATTGGCGGGGCGAGCACGGGCCATGGCATCAGCGTCTGGAAGAGCATCAACGGGGGGGCGAGCTGGGCCCCCCACGGCTCCGTCGTCAACAACGCGGCGGTGGAGTTCGGTGACGTGATGATGCGCGCCATCCCGGGGACGCGCACCATCTTCTGTGCCTTCCGCGAGTACGCCAACGGCCAGTGGCGCATCACCGTCACCCGGAGCGACAACGACGGGGACAGCTGGGTCTACGACAGCACCCCCGCCGGCCCGTTCTCCCGCTTCGTGGGCGCGCCGTTCCTCTTCCTGCCCGCCAACGGCGACCTTCAGGTCTACTACGACTCCGAGCAGCTCGCCGCGCAGCAGGGCTTCCCCGGTCACCAGTGGATCGCGATGCAGGGCCGCAACGGCAGGACCGGGGCGTGGACCGCGTATGGCGTCGTCACCGCCTCGCGTGACAAGCGCGCCGGAGCGCTGAGCCGCGAGGGCATGCCCACCGTGGTGCAGCTCGGGGGTGACCGCCTCATCGTGGGATGGTGGCAGGAGGTAGCCCGCCGCGACGCACCGAGGTAGATGGAGACCATGCGGCCTGCTCCCCCGACACCCTCGCGGCATTCCTGGCTCGTGGACGCGGGCTGTCTGGCGGTCCTGCTCGTGATGGGCTGGAAGCTGCTCCATGGGCTCGAGCGGGCCGTGGATCTCGGGATGTGGGACGAGGCGGACTACCTGCGCCGGGGGCTGACGCTGTCCTGGGCGCACCTGCCAGCCGCCGAGTGGGGACCGCTGTACTCCATCTGGTACTCCGTCCTGGAGGGCCTCTGGCCGGCTCCAGTCACGCTCTACTACGCCAACCACCAACTGCTGTGCATCCTCACCACCGTGGGCGGCTACGTCTTCATGCGGAGGATGGGCGCGCGGCCGGTCCTCGCGCTCCTGGGGTCCGCGCTCTACCTGCTGTCCTCGGCGCCGCACATCCTGCCCCGGCCGACGCTGCTCGCCCTGCTCGTGCTACAGGTGGCGTTGGTGGTGGCCTCCTTCCTGGCGGTGGAGGGCTTCTGGGCGGTCATCGCGGGAGGGCTGTTGCTGGCCTCGTTCGCGCGCCCGGAGTTCTTCGTGGCCTTCCTGCTCGCCACCGTCCTGTTCGTGGGGTTCCTCGTGCGACGAGTCCTGCGCGAGGGACGTGCCTCGCGCGCGCGGGGGGCCGCGCTGGCCGTCGGGTTCGCCGTCTGGGTGGTGGTGCTGCTGCAGGTGTTGGGCAATCCCTTCGGAGACACGCAAGGCCGGCGCTTCTACGCGTTCTGCCAGCACTTCGCCGTCAACCACGTGAAGCACACCCATGGCTCCGTGGACCCATGGAACGAGTGCCCGCGGGTCATCCGCTCCGTCTTCGGCGAGGTGGACACCGTGGGGGAGGCCCTGAGGAGCAACCCTGGGGCGTTCGTCTGGCACGTGGGGCTCAACGTGAAGGCGTTCGCCGGTGCCTCCCTGGCGCTCTTCTCCCAGGGCCCCGGCGGCCAGGGGCCGTGGGACCTGGCGCGGATGGGGCGTCTGCTGCTGCTGCTGGCCATGGGGTGGCAGGGCGCGAGGCTCCTCCCGCGCTGGCGGGGGTGGCGGTCCGTACTGGCGGAGCCGGGGCTCCAGCGGATGGCGGGAGTCCTGGCCATCGTGGAAGTGCCGACCGTGATGTCCGCCGTGTTGCTGATGCCTCGCGCCCACTACCTCGTCATCCAGGGGGTGCTCGTCATCGCGTTGCTGGCCCTGCTCGGCGCCCGGGTGGACACCGGGGAGACGTCGCGTCCCGTGGGGTGGGCGCTGGGTGGGCTGCTGGCGCTCGGCCTCGTGGTCCTCACCCCGGGTACGAAGGACGCCCAGCCGGAGCTGGTGCACCTGCGGACGGTGCGGGCCATCGCGGCCCTCGGGCTGGAGGAGCGGCTGGCGCCCGGCGAGCGGGTCCACCTCCTGGAGGCCCGGGGGGGATACGATGCCTACCTCGGACGCCGCTACTTCCCGGTCCTTCGTGAGGCGCGGGAGAAGACCTTCGGCGGGCTCCTCCGAGAGCATCAGGTGACGGCGATCCTCCTGGACGATGCGCTGCGCCAGCACCGACGGTTCCGCCAGGACGCGGACTTCCAGGCCTTCCTGAAGGACCCCGAGGCCTTTGGCTTCACCCTGACGCCGCTGGCCTCGTCGGATGCGGTGCTGGCGCTTCCTTCGTCCTGGGCTCCGCGCCTCCGGGCGGTGCACCCGGAGTAGCTCCTTCACCACCGAGTGAGCCCCCGGCGGTCCGGGTCCGAAAAGATTCTTTGTCACATCGCGCACCCTTTTCCTTCACCTGAACCAGGGAGCATTCCGCTCGCCAGGAATCAGGGGTGGACACCCCGGGGGAAACCGATGCCGACGAAATTCGCCGTGGCTCTTCTGACAGTGCTTTGCGGGTGCTCGACCACCGCGACCATTTCCCGCGTCAATGGCACGCAGCTCGACGCGGAGATTCAACGCAGTGACCGGGACAACCTGGTCGTCACGACGAACACAGGGCACAAGCTTCGTGTCCCGAGGTCGGAGGTTTCCGACATCGACCATCCCGGGAATGTGTCAGCCGTCATCGGGAGCGTCCTGAGTGTCTATGGGGCGGTGAATATCGTGGGAGGGATGAGCACCTGCGTGCGGGTGGGCGGAGCGTTTTGTGCCGGGATGGTTGCTCCCGCGGCCATCGGCGTTCCGATGCTCATCTGGGGCTTGAAGACCTGGAGCGGCTCCACCGAGGCGGCGGGCAACTTCAAGCCTCCGGCGCCCGACTCCGTCCCTTCCGCACCGGCCGCGTCCGCGTTCGACGTCTCCCCGTCCACCCCAGGTGGCAAGGCCCGCGCCTCGCGGCGGCGAGTCGAGACCGGAGGCCTCCAGAACATCCGCTGGGGAATGAGTCCCGAGGAAGTCCGAGGCCTCTACGTCGACGTCGAGGCCTCCCGTCCTGACGTCCTTTCCACCAGGAGGTTGCTGGCGGGGAGCCAGGCAACCGTCCACTTTGGCTTCCTCGGCGGACAGCTCACGCAGGTCTCCGCCGAGCTTGCTCGTTCCGAAGGGGAGGGCCAGCCTTCCGACGTCTTCGGCCACTTCAAGGAGTTGCTCGGCCACCAGTACGGGCAGCCCTTGGACCAGGGCGAAGGGTCGGTGACCTGGAGCGCGGGAGAAACGACCATCAAACTCCTCGCCCCCAGCGAGGAAGGCGCGCCGGTGAAACTGGTCTACGAGCGCGACGACAGCGTGCGGACCGTTCGCGACGAGCCCTGAAAGACGCTGGACATGAAATGCCAGCTCCCTGAGTTGTAGAGGGATTGTTTGTGGGGGAAGCATTCGGCGCTCGTCGCGGTTGATGACTGCCCGCATGTCATCTCCGACGAACCGACTACCCACCTCGCTCGCTCGCTCGACCCTCATCCAGATGGGCGTGCGCATCGGCATCCTGATCGCCCTGACCACGCTCGTCAGTTACCTGCACATGTTCCACACGCTGCGGGAGGAAGCCATCCAGCAGCTGGCGCGGCATGTGTCGGAGCGCAGCCAGCGGGAGCAGGCCATCTTCGTGTTGGCCGAGGACAACCACGCCCTCCTCCAGAAGGCCCTGGAGGAGCGCATCCAGGCCGGGAGCCAGGAGGATCCGAATCCGCGCTTCGACCGCCTGTTCACCCAGCTGCCGGACGGCACCGTCCGCTCCCGCGCCGAGGGCTTCGATGGGACGAAGGGGGTGGGTGTCTTCATTCCCCGGGGCGTGACGCTCGATACGGAGCTGCGCCGCCGCATCCTGGCCGCCTATGACGTCGCCGCCCAGTATGGGCCGGCCTTCGCGGGGCGCTTCACGAATACCTACATCACCCTGGCGGAAGGACCGGTCTTCAGCTACTGGCCCGAGCGCCCCAACTGGGCCCTGGAGGTTCCGGCGGACTACCCGACGCTCGGCTACGAGTACTACACCGTCAGCCTCCCCGAGAAGAACCCGCAGCGGCGCACGGCCTGGAGCGGCGTCTTCATGGATCCCACTTCCAAGAGCTGGATGGTGACGGTCACCACCCCGTTGGATGGGAACGGCCGCCATGTCGCGTCCTTCTCGCATGACGTGTTGCTGGATGAGCTGATGGCCCGCTCCATCAACGACCACCTGCCGGAAGCCTACAACCTGCTCGTGCGCGATGATGGCCAGCTCATCGCCCATCCCGAGTTGGACATGCGGGGTGCCACCGTGGGCTACAACATCCTGGGCGCCCCCCAGGCGTCGGGTGAGGTGCCCCCGACACTGGGTTCCAAGGAGCAGCAGTCTCATCTCCAGAACCTCTTCGAGCAGGTGCGCAACCGCCCGCCTGGCGAGAACCTCCTCGAGCTGCCGGAGCATGACGAGTACCTGGCGGTGGCCCGGTTGAAGGGGCCGGAGTGGAACTTCGTCACGGTGCTGCCCGAGGGCGTGGTGTCCGCGGCCGCCTTGAGGTCGGCGCGCTACGTGCTCCTGTTCGGCGTGGCCTCACTGTTGCTGGAACTCGTCATCATGTTCTGGGTGCTCCAGAAGCAGATCTCCCAACCACTGCTGGCGCTCACCCAGGCCACCCATCGCGTGGCGGCCGGGGACTTCCAGGTGGCGCTGGACAGCTCGCGTGAGGACGAGCTGGGGCAGCTGGCGGGGGCCTTCCGGAC
>NZ_DASVWK010000274.1:0-2855 GCF_036389735.1 Archangium sp.
GGAGCTCGCGCGGGCGCTGCGGGACGAGGGCTCGGTGCCCCTGTCCTCGGAGGAGGACACGCTGCTCGTGCCCCTGCCGCCGGACCGGGCCGTGCGCCTGCGAATCCAGACCGAGGCGGGATTGGAGGCCGAGCCCCTCGAGGTGCCGCTGCGCGAGGGACGGGTGGAGACGGTGGAGGTGGACCTCGGGCGCGCGTTCCCCGGAGGCGGGGAGTCCTTCGTGGACGTGCGAGGGCGCCTGCTGCTGGGGTCCTCCGCTCGCCCGCTGGCGGGTGCCGGGGTGGAGCGCCTGGAGCCGCCGGGGACGGTGGTGCGCTCGGAGGCGGATGGCACCTTCACCTTCGAGAGGCTGCCGGGGTGGAAGCCCACGCGCTTCGCGGTGCGCGTGGAGCGGCCGGCGTCGGGACGTCCGGTGGCGCCGGAGCGCTCGGAGTTCGAGCTCACCCCCAGCCCGGGGCCGCACGAGAGGCCGCTGGAGGTGACGTGGCGGGTGCCGGCGTACCGGTGGCTGGTGCTGAGGTTGGATGCCTTCGCGCGGAGCCAGCTCGAGGGCCGCTCGCGTCGGCCCTATCCGGTGTACCTGCTCCAGCGCCGGGACGGGTCGGGGAGCTGGCGCACGGAGGGCGCGGACGCGTTCCTCCAGGAGGAGGGTGGGGTGGCGGTGTCGGTGCTCGGCGCGGGGACGTACCGGGTGCTGGCGGCGGCGTCACCTTATGAGGTGTACGAGAGCCCGGCGGTGGTGGTGAGGGAGGGCGAGGGCGAGCGCGCGGTGTCGCTGAGCGTGCCGGAGGACGCGAGGCCCTGCGAGGTGCGCGTGACGGACGCGACGGGAGGGCCGGTGTACGGGGCGCTCGTGACGGCGGCGGGGCTCCAGGGCTCGCTGCCGCCGGTGCGGGGGCGCACGGACGCGGAGGGGCGCTGGGGGCTCGGCCGGGTGCGAGGCACCACCCTCCACGTGGAGGTGGAGGGGGCGGGCCGCCCACCCTGGACCGGGGACGTGGCCGCCGAGTGCCAGAGGACGGGCCGTGTGGACGTGCGGCTCTGACGGGGTGTGCCTGCCCGGCGTCCAGTGAAGCGGGCTGAACATCCGGAAGTCCCCGACTATCGGCGCGCGAGCCTTCTGAGGCACGCTTGCGGGTATGGGGTGGACACGGTTTCGCTTGTGGTGGCGCGGGGAGACGAGGCAGCCGCTGCGTCCCCTGATGGAGTGGCTGGGCCGCTGCCCGCTGCTGCTCGTGCTCCAGGCGATACCGGTGTGCATCGTGTGGGGAGCCTTCGACTCGATGGGGCTCTCGAACCTCTTCTTCCACGACGTGCCCCGGGTGACGTTCGTCGCGGCCTTCATGGCGGCGATGCTGCTGGGGCAGTTGTGCTTCATCGGCTACCTGCTGGACGCGGACGAGCCGTGGGCGCTGGCGCCGCGGAAGGGCAAGCCGCGGGGGGTGCCGCCCACCATCCGCTGGTACCTCTTCCGTACGGGCACCTACCCCCTGTCGCTGATGGCGCTCAGCCTGCCGAGCCTCATCAACCGGCACTTCGCCTTCCTCTTCGGGGTGCTGGCCGCGGTGGGCGCGATGCTGTTGCTCACGCGCGGCGCCGAGTGGCTCCAGCACCGCTACCAGACGGACCGGCGGCGCCACCCCTGGCTGCGGCGGATCGAGGTGACCCTCTTCCGCAAGCACTCGACGCACGTGGTGGTGCTGCACGTGCTCCAGGGCGGGCTGCTGGGGCTCTTCGTCCTGGGCTACCTGCTGGTGGCCGCGCACGTGGCGTTCTCGGGGTCCCATGGGTGGGTGTCGCCCGCCGTGGTCATCTGCGTGGCGATCGGCATGTGCGGCGCCGCTTACGGAGCCGTCCGCTTCTTCTTTCCCGATCGGCACATGGGGGCGCTCCTCGTCACGGGGCTGCTGGTGGTGTTCGGCGGGCGCGGGTGCTCGGACATCTCGCTCTATGACGAACTCTCCCTGCCCCAGGCGCCGAAGTACGCGGGGACGAGCCTCGCCTCGCCTCGCGACGCGGGGCTGCTGGGGGACGGCGAGGCCCTGGACGCATGGCTGGCACGGATGCGGGCGGAGCCTCCGCCGGGCGTGGCGTGGCCCACGCAGGGCGAGACGCAGCAGGTGGGAGGACCGGCGGCGATGCGCTGCGCGCCGGGGCCGAAGCCTCGCCTGGCGCTGGTGGCGACGAGTGGTGGTGGCATCCGCGCCGCGGCGTGGACGGCGCATGTGCTCTCGCGGCTGGAGGGCCCCGAGGGCGTGCCGGGCTTCCACCGCTACGTGCGCCTCGTGACCGGGGCCTCGGGCGGCATGGTGGGGGCGGGGGCGTGGGTGGCGGGGCTGGAGCCCACGGGCACCCCCCAGGAGGATGTGTCGCTCGCCACGATGATGCAGCAGGACAGCCTCTCGTCGGCGGCCATCGCGCTGCTGCTGCCCTTCGGTGAGAGCCGGGGCCGCGCCCTGGAGCGCGCCTGGGGCAAGCAGACGGCCGGACGGATGGAGCGCACCTTCGCGTCGCTGCGCGAGGGGGAGTCCCGGGGCTGGCTGCCGTCGCTGGTGTACTCGCCGATGCTGGTGGAGGACGGGCGGCGGCTGCTGGTGAGCAACCTGGACCTGTCGGCGCTGACCTCGGCCGAGGCGAGCACGCTGGTGGTGGACGGGCACGGGGACGAGGCGGTGGAGGGCGCGAAGGCGCGGCTGTCGGTGTCGGGGGTGCAGCTCTTCCAGCTCTTCCCGCGCAAGCAGACGGAGTTCGCGGTGGCGGCGGCGGCGCGGATGAGCGCGTCCTTCCCCTACATGAGCCCGGCGAGCGCGCTGCCCACGGTGCCTCGGGTGCGGGTGGTGGACGCGGGCTACTAC
>NZ_DASVWK010000275.1:0-1993 GCF_036389735.1 Archangium sp.
CCGAGTATAAAGCCCGCATGTCCGACAAACCCGCCCCCAGCCCCAAGTCCCCGCTCTCTTCCCGAGAGCAATGACTAAGTTCCGGGGGAGATGAACAAGGCCCCCTCCTCCAGCCTCGCCGCCTTCGTGCGACTGCGCTCCGCCTTCTTCGAGCGCTACCTCCAGACCCAGCCCGAGGAGGCCACCACCCTCGGGCGCCATGACCTGGACGACCGGCTGAAGGACCTCTCCCCCTCTGCCCTCGGGGATGAGTACGCCTTCCACCACGACACACTCGCCCAGCTCGAACGGCTCCCCCCCGAGGAGCTTCCCCCCGACGCCCAGCTCGACCGGACGGCGATGCTCGGCGTCACCCGCTTCCATGTCCACGACTCCGCGGACCGGCGCAGCTACCAGCGCAATGTCGAGCTGTCGACCTATCCGCACACGATGTTGCAGTACCAGATCGGCCAGGCCGAGACGGCCGAGGACTGGGCCGCCATCGCCAGCCGCACCGCGCGCATCCCCACCTTCCTCCGTCAGCAGGAGCACCTGCTCGCCGAGGGCCTCGTCGCGGGCACGCCACCGGACCCGCACATCGTCCACGAGTTCGCGGAGGACCACCTCCCCGTCATCGTGCGCTACTTCGAGCACCTCCCGGCCCTCCCCGAGGCGCACCAGGTGACGCTCTCCAGCGCCGGGGCCCGGGCACTCCACCAAGCGGCCCGGGAGGCCCGCGAGGCCTTCGAGGCCCACCGGCACTTCCTCCGCGACCGCGTGCTCCCCCATGCGCGCCACGGCGTCGTGCTCGGCGAGGACGAGTACCGGTGGCGGCTGGAGAACCTCTTCGGCCTCTCCACCTCGCCCGAGGAGCTGGTGCGCCAGGCCGAGGACGTGCTCGCCCAGGCCCAGGAGTCCATCGTCCAGCTCGCCGGTCAGCTCGGCGCCCCCCTCTCGACGCTCGCCGAGGCCCGCGCGCTCCTCGCCCAGCTCGAGACGGAGAACCCCGCCCGGGACGAGGACGTCATCCCCCTCTACCGGGGGCTCATCGAGCGCGCCGAGCACTTCATCCACGAGCGGGGCATGTTCAACGTGCCAGCCGGCTGCCGGCTGGGCATGAAGGCCATTCCGCCGGGCATGGTGGACGTGCGAGGCACCAACTGGCCCGCGCCGCTGCTCGACCCGCGCAAGGTGGGCTGGTTCGTGGTCGCGCCCATGGCCGCGGCGCACCCCACCGTCTGGGCCGCCCTGCTCGCGGTGCACGAGGGCATCCCCGGCCACTTCCTCCAGAGCCTCGCCTGGCAACGCGCCTTCTCCCAGCACCCGGCCCCCGTGCGCTTCCTCCTGGTGACGGACCACGTGGCCATGGCGCGCGGCCACTTCGGCCCCATGCTCAACATCGAGGGCTATGCCACCTACGCCGAGGAGCGGATGCGGCGCGCGGGCTTCTACACCGCCGCCGAGTCCCTGACGGCGCTGGTGGCCCGGGCGCTGCGCGCGGTGCGCGTGGTGGTGGACATCGGCCTCCATACCGGGCGCATGAGGAGTGAGGAGGCGGTGCGCTACCTCGTGCACCACGCCTGCATGCCCGAGCCCAACGCCCGCCGCGAGGTGCTGCGCTACAAGCGCATCCCCATGCAGGCCATCACCTACCTGCTCGGCGCGCTCGAGTTCGAGCGGTTGGAGGAGGACTGCCGGCGCGAGCGGGGGAGCCGCTTCGACGAGGCCGCCTTCCACGACGAGCTCTTCTCCTACGGACCCGTGTCCCCCGTGCTGCTGCGGCGCCTCATGCTGGCCGCGCCGTGAAGTCCACGAGCCAGCCCAGGTAGCGGGTGTCGCCGCCGCGCTGGCCTCGCGCGAAGTGCAGCGCCCGCTTGAAGAGGGCATAGGTGCGGAAGAAGGCCTCCAGCCCCGCCCTGTCCACCGCACGCAGCGGCCGCGCGCTACAGATGACCTTGGGGTCCGCGCACCCGGCGTCGAGGAACTTGATGACGCCCACCACCGGCACACGCAC
>NZ_DASVWK010000276.1:0-3357 GCF_036389735.1 Archangium sp.
CGCCTGGGGCTCCAGCTCTTCGAGGGCAACCAGCTCACCCTGGGCCTGGAGGGCCAGGGCCAGCTGCGCGTGGAGCAGGAGAGCTTCGGCGCGGAGGACTCCACCACGCTGCCCACCGAGGCGCGCTCGCTGGTGTCCGCCTACCTCCTGGACGAGTGGCGACTGCACCCGCGGCTGAGCCTCACGGCGGGCCTGCGCGTGGACAAGTACCTCGACCTGGAGACCACCCCGCTCACCCCCCGGCTGGCGCTCATCGGCCGCCCCTATGACAAGGGCCTCACCAAGCTGGTGGTCGGCCGCGCCTTCCGCGCGCCCAACGTCTACGAGCTCGACTACCACGACAACGGGCTCACCCAGGTGCCCGCCGGTACGCTGGAGCCGGAGACCATCTCCACCTTCGAACTCGAGCACGCGCACGACCTGACGGACGAGCTGCGCCTCACCGTGGCCGGCTACCACAACCGCATCTCCAACCTGGTGGTGCTGGAGGAGGAGGAGGGGGCGCCCCGGTGCGGCAGCCCGAGTGGCAGCGCGTCGTGCTTCATCTCCAGCAACCGCCCCGGAGAGACGCTCGCCTGGGGCGCCGAGGCCGGCCTGCACTGGCAGCCGGGGCGCTACCTGATGGTGGACTTGAGCTACTCCTTCGTCACCCTGAGGAACGACGAGGAGGACGTGAGCAGCACCACGCCCGCGCACCTGGCCTCCGGACGGATGCTGCTGCCCCTGGGCAGCGGCGATGTGCGCCTGGCCACCCAGGTCACCTACCAGAGCGCCCGGGGCCTGGCGCGGGAGGGAGCGGAGAAGGGCGAGGCCCTGCTGCTCGGCGTGGGCTTCTCCGGCGAGCTGGCGCACCTGCGCTACTTCGCCGGCGTGCAGAACCTGCTCGATGCGCGCTATGCCCTGCCGCTCGGAGAGGAGCGCGCCGCCGCGCCCGTGCCGCAGTACGGGCGCACCTTCACGCTCCAGCTCACCGGCAACTTCTGAGGCTCACGGCCCCGCCTCACAGCCGGGCGGGGAACAGCCGCTGGCCCTCGGCGCAGAAGAGGCCCGCCCGGTCCTTGCCCACGAAGGGCACGTCCCGGCCGCCCTTCTGGAAGCCGCGCAGCGGAATCTCCTGGGTGGCACCGGCAGCCATGTCGTCCAGCTGGTGGAAGTCCCGCCCCTGGATGACGAGCTTGCACGCGCTCCAGCCGAAGGTGTCCGTGTTGGTGAGGACGAAGGACTGGGTGAAGCCGCTGCGCTTGAGTGAGATGCGCCCGCTGAGCTCGTGTGGCGCGGTGGGCTTCTCGGGCGCTGACGCGGCGGCCTCCGCCTGGGGCTCGGTGGCCGATGCCTTGGGTAGCACCAGGAAGCGCTCGACCTGACCGGCATCGCGCACCTGCGCATCGACGCGCATCAGCGCCCGCCGCGGGAATGCCTCCACCACCGTGGCCTCGCCGAGCAGCCGCGCCTTCCCGTCCTTCCCCGGCGTCGCCACCACCTGGAGGACCATGCCCGGGGTGAGCCCCTCCAGCCGTCCATGGGACACGCGGTAGAGCCCACCCCGAATGTCCCTCATCATCGCCACGTTCTCCGCGGTGACGAGCTTCGACGCCCTCGGCTTCGAGGGATGGGGAGCGACGCCCTCCACCGGGGCCGTGCCCAGCTCGGGAGCCTGGGGTGCCTCGGCTTCGGCGGTCGGAGCCGGGCCAACCTCCCGAGGCTCTGGAGGAGGAGGAGGCCGTGGGTGCCCGGGAGGAGGCCTGCCCGGTTCGCCGCCCGGAGCACCCCACTCGTGCCGCGGAGGCGGAGGAGGAGGAGGTCTGCCCGGTTCGCCCGAAGCATCCCACTGGTGTGGCGGAGGCGGACGACGGTCCATCAGCAGCGCGGTCACCCCCGCCGTGCCACCCATCAGGCCGAAGGCCCCGAGGGCGAGTGCCAGCGTCCAGGCCTTGCGGCCCATACCTCCGGACGCGGCGGCACGTTCCACACGCTGGGTCTCCGCCGGAGAGACTCCAGGCACTCCGGGCGCGTCGGAACTACCCGGCGAGCGCACCAGGGTGGCCTCGAGGCCCGTGTCGGCATTGGCTCCCAGGGGCAGCGGGGTGTGGCGAGCGGTGCCCGGGGGCATGAGGTGACCACCGGGGGCGGGGGTGCGGCGCAGGCCCGTGTTGGAGATGCCGGAGATGAGCTTGCGCTGGGTGGCGAAGGCGTCCGGGCAGATGGCGCGCACGAAGTTGCCCACCTCCTCGGCGCCGAAGGAGGAGCCGGTGCGCAGGAACTGCTCGTTGAGGGCGCGGGCGAAGTCGTCGGCGCGGGCGTAGCGGTCGGCGGGAGAAGGCGCGAGCGCGCGGCGCACCACGGCATCGAGGGCCGGGTCGATGTCCGAGCGCAGCTCGTGCAGCGCGGGCACGGAGGGGTTGGACATGGCGGCCATCATCTCGCCCACCGTGCCGTGGGCGACGAGCGGCCGGCCAGCGAGCAACTCCCACACCACGACGCCACACGAGTAGATGTCGCCGCGGTGGTCGAGGGCCTCGGCGCGCACCTGCTCCGGGGACATGTAGCCCAGCTTGCCCATGACGGTGGAGGGCAGGGTGTACTTGCTGCGCGCGGCGCTCTTGGCGAGGCCGAAGTCGATGACCTTGATCTCTCCCTCGTAGGAGACCATCACGTTGTGGGGCGAGACATCGCGGTGGACGATGCCCAGGGGCATGCCGTCCGGGCCCGTCTTGCGGTGGGCGTAGCCGAGCCCCTCGGCGATGCGCTGGCCGAGCAGGAGCGCCACCGGCACCGGGAGCACCTGGGACTGGGCGCGCGCCTGCTCCTGGAGGTAGGCCAGATCCACGCCGGCCACGTACTCGAGCGCCATGTAGTAGGTGCCCTCGGCCTCACCCATGTCGTACACCTGCGCGATGGACGAGTGGACGAGGTGCACGAGCACCTTGGCCTCATGGTGGAACCGGTCGAGGAACTGCCGGTCCTTGAGGAGGGCGGGGAGGATGGTCTTGACGATGCAGGGCTTCTCGAAGCCCGCGGCGCCGGAAATCTTGGCGAGGAAGACCTCGCCCATGCCGCCCTGTCCGAGCAGGTGGACGAGCTCGTAGCGCCCGAGGGGGCGGGGGAACTGGGTGGAGTCGTCGTTCATCGGGCGTCCATTCTAACCCGGCATGCGTCTCGCGGTTGTGGGGAGCCTCAAGGCCCCTGTGTCCACTGCCCGCCGCCAGCCAGGCAAGCGGAATTGCGGAGGGCTTTCCTCGGCTCCTAGAGTCGACTCCGCAGATCCGTGGGATCTGCATGGACGGGAAGCGGGGTGGCGGAAGCCATCTGTCGGGCAGGTATGTACTGAATTTTTGTACAGGGGGGGGGGGGGGGGGG
>NZ_DASVWK010000277.1:0-3498 GCF_036389735.1 Archangium sp.
GTGGTTGTGGAACTCCAGGCCGAGCAGCGCGGCCTTCTGGTCGTAGAGCTGCCGCAGCTCGTCCGTCCAAGCGATGTTGGTGATGGCGTGGGCGCGGAGGTAGGCCGCTCCGTCCGGTTTGCGGAGCACCTCGCCGATGAAGCCGTACTCGCTGTCCGTCAGCTGGAGCAGCACCCCGAGCAGCTTGTTGAAGAGGCGGTGCGTGTCGCTGCCCTGGATGAGCTCTTGCTGCGCCTCCGTGAGGGCCTGGAGCAGCCGGTTGCTGGCCTGCATCTCCCGCTGTGCGGTGTGACCGGGGTCGGTCTTCTGTTGGCCCAGGGAGGTGCTCACGGAGCCTCATGCTACCCCAGAGCCATGGGGCTGGGTGCTTCCCGGGGCGCGCTCGCCAGGGGAACGGCTTCGCGCCGATGTCCGGACGCTCAGGAGCCGAGCAACGGGAAGAAGTGGCCGATGGGGCCGTTGCCCCGACCCACGGCGAGCGGATGCTGGAGGGCCCGGGTGACGTACTCCTTGGCGAGCCGGGTGGCCTCGAGCAGCTCATGGCCAAGGGCCAGGTTGGCGGCGACGGCGGCCGACAGCGTGCACCCGGTGCCGTGCGTGTTGGGCGTCTCCACCGAGGCCAGGTGCAGCGTTTCCAGCCGCTGGCCATCGAACCAGACATCGGTGCCACGCAGGGCACCCGGCATCGCGCCCCCCTTGACGAGCACCGCCCGGGGCCCGAGGCGGTGGATGCGGCGCGCCGCCTCCTCCATGTCCGCGAGGGTGTGGAGCTCCAGGCCCGCCAGGAGCTGGGCCTCGTGGCGGTTGGGGGTGACGAGGGTGGCCAGCGGCAGGAGCAGGTCCCTCAGCGCCTCCACGGCCTCGTCGGCGATGAGTCGGGAGCCGGCCCGGGACACCATGACGGGGTCCACGACGAGCGGGGTGAGGCCCAACGCCTTCACCCGCGAGGCCACCGTGGAGATGATCTCCCGGTTGACCAGCATGCCCACCTTGGCGGCATCGACGCGGATGTCGGCCACCACCGCCTCCATCTGGGCCGCCACGGACTCGGGGGGCATCACGTCCACGCGGGTGACGCCGAGGGTGTTCTGGGCCGTCAGCGCCGTGAGCGCACTGGTGCCGTGGACGCGGTGGAACGCGAAGGTGCGCAGGTCCGCCTGGATGCCCGCGCCACCCCCACTGTCCGAGCCCGCGATCGTCAGCGCGGTCGCTACCTTCCTGGGAGACTCCATCCGGAGAAGATACCCAGCTCACTCGTAGTCGACTACGAGTAAACGCCTCGCGCCCCCTCAGAACTTGGGGATGCGCAGCGTCTTGCTGATCATCGCGCTGCCGCTGGCGAAGTACATCAGCACCAGGGGGTGGAGCTGGAAGGGCCCCACGTCCCACACGCCGAAGGGGATGACGTCTCCGGAGTGGCCTCGCCAGAAGAGGACGGCGAGCACCAGCACCAACGCGAGGCTGGTGGGGATGGGGGTGCCCTCGAAGTACTTCACCTTGCCCGTGTTGTCCGAGAGGCTGGAGGCGGTGACGTTGAAGCGCGCGAGGCGACTGACGCCACAGCCCACGAAGTAGAGCAGCACCACCACGTCCAGCGCGCCGCGCATCCCCATGGAGAAGGCCAGCGTCGCGGGGGCCACGCCGAAGGAGATGACGTCCGCCAGGGAGTCCAGGTCCGCGCCCAGGGGCGAGGACTGGAAGCGCCAGCGCGCGATGCGCCCGTCGAGCGCGTCGAGGATGAAGGCCAGCGGCATCAACCCGAAGGCCAGCCACAGCCAGCGTGGCTGGTTGGTGGCCAGGTACTGCATCTGCGCCAGGATGGCTCCCGCGCCCGAGAAGGCGTTGCCCAACGTGACGAAGTCCGCGGGCGTGAAGGTGCGGATCATCGAGAAGTGGCGCGGCTCACGTTTCTGCTGCGACTCCGGCGTCATGCGGTCCCTCCGCGGCCCAGGGGGGCTCGGGCCCCATGGCTTAGCGCATCTGGTGGTTTTCGCCGCTTTCTTTACGCGGATGTTGGTCCGCGCCCCGGGCAAGCGACGTGCCGCCCGGCATGAGGGAGCGAGGGGCCGAGCCTGATCCGACCGGAAGGTGACAGCGCGCGGCCAGGCACGTGGCGGGGAGTTTCCGTGGCGGACATCTGCCCTGGCGTGGGCCGTTGCCCCCCCCACGGTGGGTGCCTAGCTTCGCACCCTGTTCCCTCGGGGCCCTCGTGTGGGTTCCGGGGTGGGTGGGCGTGGGGGTGGGAAGGGGAATGGGAGCCATGAACGGGCGCTGGGGCCTTTGGGTCCTCGCAGTGTTGGGGGTGTTGGTGGGTTGTGCCGATCGGGATCGGCCGGCCATTGCCGACGGCCGACTGACGGCAACGCCTGGAGGGTTGGATTTCCAGCGGGTGGCGGTCTTCGACGGGCGTGAAGCGGAGGTGGTGCTGCGCAACGTCGGCCGGGCCCGCATCACGGTGGACGAGGCCTGGGTGGAGGGTCCCGCGGGGGCCTGGAAGGTGGACTTCACCCACGAGGGCCCCCACATGCTCATCCCGGGGGGCGAGTGCGCGCTGCGGGTGCGCTTCACTCCAGGGGAGGCGACGTCGCTGCCGGGCACGCTGGTGGTGCGCTCTGACGCGAAGCGCGAGCCGCTGATCCGTGTCCGGCTCCAGGGCTCGGGCGTGGACGCCTGGGCGCGCGTGTCGCCGAGGCAGCTCGACTTCGGGCGCATCGAGGCAGAGTCCAGCAAGACGATGACGTTCACCGTCACCAACCCCACGGACCTGCCGGTGGAGGTGATGCCCAAGCTGCTGGGAGCGGACCGGGACGAGTTCTCCGCCGAGCCGCTGACGTTGGGGCCGGGGGAGCAGCGCGAGGTGCCCTTCACGTTCTCGCCGGGGCGGGTGGGGCGCAAGCAGGTGGCACTGGCGGTGTCGCCGTGCCGTGGCTGCGCGGACGTGCCGGTGCACGTGGCGGCCGAGTCGCTGGACAGGGCGGTGGTGGCCGAGCCGCCGTTGCTCGACTTCGGCTCCATTCCCGTGGACAAGGACCGCTTCCTCAAGGCGCGCCTGCACAACATCAGCACCGAGCCGATGACGGTGACGGAGCTGCGGCTGGCGGGCACGGATGCCTCGTTCAGCCATGGGCCGAGCGGCCTGCCGCTGGTGCTGGGGCCCGGCGAGACGCGCGAGTGGGACCTGCGCTACAGCCCGGGGCACATGGGGCCGGCCGAGGACAAGGCCTTCTTCCACGTGGTGAGCAAGCGCAACCCCACCACGGACGTGGAACTGCGTGGCTACGGCGGCGCGGCGGAGCTGTGCGTGTCGCCGCTCGCGCATGACTTCGGGCGCCAGCCGATCGGCTCGAAGACGGCCGTGGTGGTGAACGTGAAGAACTGTGGCTCCTCCAACGGGGGCCCGCTCACCATCCATGGGCTCGACTTCCACAACCTGGACGGGTCCCCGGACGTGCAGTTCAACGCCACGCCGCTGAAACTGCCTCACCGGCTGCTGCCCGG
>NZ_DASVWK010000278.1:0-11983 GCF_036389735.1 Archangium sp.
GGCGAGGTGCGCGCCATCTTCCGCAACTGCCGCCTCATCGGCCGGCGCTTCCGGCTCGCCCACATCTACTTCAAGGGCGGGAAGATCATCGAGGTCTCCACCTTCCGCGCCAACCCCACCGAGCTCGACGCCTCCAACGTCGAGGGCCCCGAGAACGGTGAAGCCGGGGAGAATGGCGAGGAGGCGGGCAACGAGGCCGAGGAGTCCCAGAATCCGGACCTCCTCATCACCCACGACAACGTCTTCGGCACCGCCGAGCAGGACGCCCGCCGCCGCGATTTCACCATCAACGGCCTCTTCTACGACATTTCGGAAGAGGGCGGCGGCCAGGTCATCGACTACGTGCGGGGCCGGCGCGACCTCGACGAGCGCTACATCCGGACCATCGGCGACCCCGAGATCCGCATGCGCGAGGACCCCGTCCGCATCCTCCGCGCCGTGCGCTTCGCCTCCAAGCTGGGCCTGGACATCGAGTCGCGCACCTACGCCGCCATGGAAGGCGCCGTCGAGGACCTGCCTCGCTGCGCCCCCGCCCGGCTCCTGGAGGAGACCTTCCGCCTCATCCGTGGCGGGGTGGCCGCCCCCAGCCTCCGGCTGCTCGCCGCCCTGGACGCGGTGAAGCTCCTCCTGCCCCCCGTGGCCGCCTACTTCAAGGAGAACGGTCGCCGCGGTCAGGAGTCCTTCTATGCCTATGCCGAGGCGCTCGACCGGCGTGTCGCTTCCGGGGAGCCGCTGGACGACGCCATCCTGCTCGCCGCGCTGCTCGTCCCCATCGCCGAGGCGGGCCCCATCATCGAGCCGCAGGATCCCGCTGGCCGTCCCTCCGTGGCCCAGGCCATCGAGGACCTGCTCGCCGAGTTCGTCCAGACCGCGCGCCTGCCGCGTCGCATCGCCGAGCGCTGCCGGCTGCTCCTCATCGCCCAGCGTACCCTCACCGGCGAGCGCCGCCGCCGCACCGGGGCCTTCCGCCGCCACCCGCTCTTCAACGACGCGCTGATCGTCTTCGAGATCTCCGTCGAGGCCTCCGGCAAGCACCGCGAGGCGCTGGAGGCGTGGAAGCGCGGGGAGTTGCCTCCCCTGAAGTCCTCCGAGGGCAGCGCCCCCGCGAGCGAAGGCCCGCGCAAGCGCAAGCGCCGTCGGCGTCGCGGGGGTCGGAAGGTCGGGGCGGCGGGGGAGGGTGCTTCCTCCGCGGCGGCTCCGGCCGGGGCGAGTGCCTCTGGTGGCGAGGCCACGGACTCGGGGGAGTCCGACTCCGAGTCCGACTCCGACGCTGATTCCGAGTCCGACTCCGGGGAGGAGTCCGATTTCGGGCCCGAGTCCGGTGGTGATTTCGGCTCCGACCCGGATTCCGAGTCCGACCAGGGCTGACAGGCGCGACCCGGGGGGCGAGAGACCCTCACCCCCGTCCCCTCTCCCGGAGGGCGAGGGTTCAGTTGGGACGTCTGGGTTTTCGGGGGCGCTCCGGTTCGTCGGCCTCCGGCTCGTCGCTGTCGCTCCCCGCGATGTCCGCCGGCATCACCGCCTTCGAGCCGAAGCGCTCCGCGATCTTGTCCAGTGCCGCGTTCAGCTTGTCGCTCCGCTTCGGCTTCTCCGGCTCCGTGAACAGCCCGAGCTGTCTGGCCCCGCCGCTCTCCGTGCCCAGTTCCTGCATGGACACCCCCGTCAGCCGCACTGGCTTGTCCTCGTGGGCCTTCTCCAGCAGCTCCCGCGCCACCCGGTAGAGCGTCTGCCCGTCATCCGTCGGCGAGGGCAGGGTGAGCCGCCGGGTGATCAGCGTGAAGTCCGAGAACTTCAACTTGAGCTGCACCACCCGGCCCTTCACTCCGGCCTTCCTCAGGCGGCGGCCCACCCGGAGCGCCTGCGCGTGCACGTGGGGGCTCAGTGCCTCCATTCCCGACAGGTCCTCGTCGAAGGTGTCCTCCGCCCCCACGCTCTTGGCCTCGCGGTCCGGGACCACCTCGCGAGGGTCGATGCCATGGGCCAGCTCCCACAGGTGGCGCCCGCTGGTGCCCCACCGGGCCTCCATCCACGCCACGTCCCGCTTCGCCACGTCGCCGATCGTCTCCAGCCCCGAGCGCTTCAGCGCCTCCTCCGTCTTCGGCCCCACGCCCCACAGTCTTCCCACCGGCAGCCCCGCGAGGAACGCCACCGTCTCCTCCGCACGCACCTCCCGCTGACCGTTCGGCTTCGCCACGTCCGAGGCGATCTTCGCCACGAACTTCACCGAGGCGATCCCCGCCGACGACGGCAGGCTCGTCTCCACGGAGATCTCCTTGCGGATCCGCCGCGCCATGTCCGCCGGCGCTCCGAACAGGCCCACCGACGCCGTCACGTCCAGGAAGGCCTCGTCCAGCGACAGCGGCTCTATCAGCGGCGTGTACCGCTCGAAGATGGAGAACACCTGCTCGCTCGCCTCGCTGTACGCGCTGAACCGGGGCTTCACCACCAGCGCGTGCGGCGCCATCTTCATCGCCCGAGCCATGGGCATCGCGCTGCGCACCCCGTACTTGCGCACCTCGTACGAGGCCGCCACCACCACGCCGCGCCGGACGTCCCCGCCGACAATCAACGGCTTGCCCCGCAGCTCCGGGTTGTCCCGCTGCTCCACCGACGCATAGAAGGCGTCCATGTCCACGTGGATGATGGCTCGCATGGCTGAGCTCATTCTATGGGACCCCTCTGACGTTCGAGCCATGGGCAGCGGCCCACGCGGCTCGTCATCAAGGTCATGGGCGAGGAGCGCCCGACGGGACAGGCAGGGCGTGGCGCTCGAGGACCTCCAGCAACTCTCGGGGCAGGGGGCTCTCCACGTGCACCCGCTGCTTCGTCACCGGGTGCGTCAGTCCCAGCGCCTTCGCATGCAGGAAGAAGCGGCCCAGGCCCGGCTCCTCGCGGCCTCCATACAGCGTGTCTCCCACCAGCGGGGCTCCCACCGCCGCCAGGTGCGCGCGAACCTGGTGCAGCACTCCCGTGAAGATGCGCACCTCCACCAGGCTGTATTCCCCCGAGCGCTCCAGCACCCGGAACTCCGAGTGAGCGTCCCGCGCTCCCTCGCCTCCGTCCAACGCTGGCTCCACCCGGTCCGGGTGCCTCGGGTGGTGGCGCAGCGGCAGGTCGATCTCTCCCTCGTCCGCCAGCGGCCCCGTCACCAGCGCCCAGTAGCGCTTGTCCACCTCGCGCCCGCCGAACGCCTCGCGCACCGCCGTCCACGCCTCGCGCGTCCGCGCCGCCACCATCACCCCGGACGTCTCGATGTCCAGCCGATGGCACAGCCCGCCCTCGCGCTCGTCCTCCGAGGCCTCCGCGCACTCCGGATGGCGCGCCACCAGCGCGTTCGCCACCGTCCCCGTCTCTCCCGGCTGCAACGGGTGGGAGGGCCGGCCCGCGGGCTTGTCCACGAAGACCAGCACCTCGTCCTCGTGCAGCACCGCCAGCGCCGCCTCCGGCTCTGGCACCACCTCGCGCCGCTCCTCCGGCACCACCACCGTGAGCCGCTGCCCGGCCGCCACCAGCAGGCCCTTCTTCGCCGCCCGGCCGTCCACCTTCACCGCGCCGGACTCGAAGAGCTTCTTCAGCTTCGCCCGCGACAGTCCCAGGGCCTCTCCAATGAAGAGGTCCACCCGCTGTCCCGCCTTGCCTTCCTCCACCACCAGCGTGTGCGTCGTTCCGGTCGTGCTCACTCGGCGAGTGCCTCGTACACTTCCTCCGCCGTCTGGAACCGGTCGTCCGGCTCCTTTCGGATGAGGCGATGGGCCACCCGGGCCAACTGCGGATCTCCCCTCTGGTTGATGGCCAGCAGGGGCGGGGGCTCGGTTTCCAGCACCTTGTGCCACAAGTCCACCGGGGACTTCGCATCAAAAGGGGGCCGACCGCTCATCAGCTCGTAGAGGATGACGCCCAGGCTATAGAGGTCCGCCCGTCCGTCCAGGGGCTCGCCCAATATCTGCTCCGGCGGCATGTAGCGGAACGTCCCCACCATGCGCCCGTCCAGCGTCATCCCCGTGTCGTCCGCCAGGAACTTCGCCAGGCCGAAGTCCATCAGCCGCACCTGGCGGTCCTCGTCCACCATGATGTTGGAGGGCTTCAGGTCCCGGTGCACCAGCCCGTGCGCGTGGATGTAGGCCAGTGCGTCGCACACCTGGAGCAGCGAGTCCTTCAACCGGCACACCCGCTCCGGCCGGTTCAGCTCCTCCAGCCGCGCCGCCGACTCGCGCTTCACCGGCTCCGCTCCCGGCCCCGCCACGTCGTACGGCAGCTCGAAGTCCAGGGGGTTCAGCTCCTCGGAGTCCGTGCCCAGCCAGGGGTCCATCGGCACCGGCAGCACCGCCGCCGAGCCGGACGTCCCGAAGCGCAGCGAGCCCATGTCGTCGCTCGGCGACTCCTCGTTGTAGGCCGAGATGTCGAAGAACAGGGGCCCCGCGTCGTCCGAGCCCGCCTCCCCGCTCCTCATGGCCCTCTCCGCCGAGACCCCGCCCCCGGAGCGCTGGAACAGACCCGAGCCCGAGGATGAGCTCGTCGCCGACTCCAGCTCCTGGCTCCGCAGCGTCAGGTAGTCCCGCAGCGTCAGCCCCTCGATGAGTTCCATGACGAGGTAGGGCGAGCTCTGGTAGACGCCCGTGTCGTACACCTTCACGACATTGGGGTGGGACAGGTCCACCAGCGTCTCGAACTCGCGCACCAATCGCTTCGCGGCCCGAGAGTCCATGGCTGGGCCGCCCGACAGCAACTTGACGGCCACCGCTTCGTTCGTCCGGCCATCCAGCGCCCGGTACACGGTCCCGATGCCTCCACTGCCGAGCGTCTCGAGGACGCGATAGGGACCGATGACCTTGGGACGCATCAAGTCGGAGATCCTAGATACCCTGTTGCGTCGGGGTCAAACTCCCTCGGGATGCAGCGGGGTGTCCATTGCCGAGCACCGGAGGGGCTCGAGGCCCGAGACTCCGGACACCCCCTATTTCCACTCCTCATGGAGTCGGATAGCTGCGATGGGGTAGGTTTGAGACTCACTGCCCTGGAATGGCGAGCGGGGATGCGATTCGGGCCAGGTGCCGTTCCCCCCGCGGCGGCGACCGCTCGGATGGGCGGGACGACCGCTCCTTCACGCGCCCGTGGACGTAGCCCGGTGGGGCCTCTATCTTGCGCAGCCTCATGGAACGCCCTGTGTCACCTCCTTCTCTCACTGCCCTCGAGCGACTCGTGCAGGAACGGCCCCTACCGCGCCACGTGGGGATCATCATGGACGGCAACGGGCGGTGGGCGGAGATGCGCGGCCTGCCTCGCGAGGAGGGCCACCGCGAGGGGTCCGCCAGTGTTCGCGAGGTGACTCGCTGTGCCCGGCGCGTGGGGGTGGAAGCCCTCACCCTCTATGCCTTCTCCTCGCAGAACTGGGCCCGCCCCGCCGAGGAGGTCGCCGCGCTGATGGACCTGCTGCGCGAGTACCTCGAGAGCGAGCGCACGGAGATCCTCGAGAACGGCATCCGCCTCAACGCCATTGGCGAGGTGGACAAGCTGCCGCGCTTCGTGAAGGAGCCGCTGGACCGGCTGCGGGCGGACTCGGCGCACAACACCGGCATGGTGCTGACGCTGGCGCTCTCCTACGGCGGGCGCGAGGAGCTGGTGCAGGCCGCGCGCCGGGTGGCCGAGGCCGCCAGCAAGGGCGAGCTGTCGCCCGCGCAGTTGGACACCAAGGGCTTCGAGTCGTACCTGTGGACGAACGGCCTGCCGCAGCTGGACCTGGTGGTGCGCACCAGCGGCGAGCAGCGCATCTCCAACTTCCTCCTCTGGCAGATGGCGTACGCGGAGCTTTGCTTCAGCGACGTCCTCTGGCCGGACTTCCGGACCGAAGCCTTCCTGCGCTGTCTGGCGCAGTACCAGCACCGCGAGCGGCGCTTCGGCCTTACTTCCGCGCAGTTGAAGCGGGAGGACTCCCAGCGGGCCAAGGCGTGAACGAGAAGAACAAGAACCTCGTCATCCGGAGTGTCTCGGCGCTCATTTTGCTGCCGGTCGTCCTCGTGCTGCTCTTCCTGGGGGGCCCGTACAGCGCGGGCCTGCTCGGCGTGGCCGCGGCCATCTGCGCCAGCGAGTATTACCTCATCACCCAGAAGGAGCTGTCCCCGGCGGCCTGGGTGGGCATGGTGCTGGCCGGTCTGCTGCCCTTCCTGCCCCTGCGCGATCCGTCGCGCACCGGGGAGGGGGCCTTCTGGGTGACGGCCTTCTTCCTCTTCTTCGCCTTCACCTACCACCTCATCCGGGGGCCGCTTCAGGAGGGGCCCACGCGCGTGGCGCACCTGGTGATGGGCTTCCTCTACGGCTCGGTGGGGCTCACCGCGCTGTCCGCCCTTCGACTGATGCCGGATGGAATGGCCTGGGTCATCGCCGCGCTCGTCATCACCTGGGCCAACGACACCGCCGCCTACTTCGCCGGCCGCTTCCTGGGACGCCACAAGCTGTACCCGGCCGTCAGCCCCAACAAGACCTGGGAGGGCTTCGTGGGCGGCCTCGTGGGCTCGGTGGGCGGCATGTTCATCGCCCGGGCCTTCTTCTTCCCCGTCTTCACCGTGGCCGACTGCCTGCTGCTCGGGCTGTTCGGCGGCATCCTCGGGCCCATCGGGGACCTGTGCGAGTCCATGCTCAAGCGGGCCTACGGGGTGAAGGATTCCGGTCGCGTCATCCCCGGGCACGGCGGCATCCTGGACCGCATCGACGCGCTGCTCTTCAACGCGCCCCTGGTGTTCGTCTACGTCACGTTCGCCCGCGGGTTGCTGTCGTAACAGCCGCCGATTGTCCGGTCGGCAGGACTGCGGGCCCCGTTGCGCATTGTCGGACATGGGGCCCACGGTTAGTGTTGGGCCCATGCTTCAAGGTCCCGGTCTGTTCATCCTCCTGCTCGGCGTGCTCGTGACCGTCCACGAGCTGGGCCACTTCCTGCTGGCCAAGGCCTGCGGGGTGAAGGTCATCCGCTTCTCCGTTGGTTTCGGGCCGAAGCTGTTCGGCTTCACCAAGGGTGAAACGGAGTACCAGGTGGCCCTGCTGCCACTGGGCGGCTACGTGAAGATGGCCGGGGACTCGCCCCACGAGGAGCTGAGCCCCGAGGACGCCTCGCGGGGCTTCCTCAACGCCGCGCCCTGGAAGCGCGCCCTCATCGTGGTGGCCGGGCCCCTCTTCAACCTCGTCTTCCCCATCCTCGTCTACTTCTTCGTGTTCGTGGGCCCGCACGAGGCCACCTCCACGAAGGTGGGCTTCGTGGACCCGGCCATGCCCGCGGCCGCCGCCGGCATCCGCGCGGGAGACCGCATCGTCGCCGTGGAGGGCGAGCAGGTGCGGACCTTCGAGGAACTGCGCGACGCCTTCGTCGGTCGCTTCGAGCGCCCCATCCCCCTCACCGTCGAGCGGGATGGCAAGACGTTCCCCACCCAGGTGACGCCGCGCAAGATTGTCGAGTCCAATGCAGTGGACTCGGTGGAGCGGGGGCAGATCGGCATCCAGCCCATCCGCAAGCCCGCCGTGGTGGGCGTGGCGCCGGGCTCGGCGGCCGCGCAGGCGGGCCTGAAAAGCTTCGACCGCATCCTGTCCATCAACGGGGTGAACATCCCGGATGAGGCCGCCCTCAACGAGCAGGTGGTGAAGATGGAGGGGCCGCTGGAGGTCACCGTGCAGCGCCTCCAGTCGCTGGAGGCCGGCGCGGTGATGGCACGGGTGCCCTCGGTGACCAAGGTGACGGTGCCGAAGCAGCCGGGCGAGGATGGCTTCTCGGCGCTGGGCGTGGAGCCCTCGGACATGTACGTGGTCGCCGTCACCCCCCAGAGCGCGGCGGACAAGGCCGGCCTCCGGGCGGGGGACAAGCTCCTCTCCTACAACGGCGAGACGCTGCGCTCCTTCAACATCCTCATGGGGGAGCTCAGCAAGTTGAAGGACCAGCCCTTCCAGCTCTCCTGGCGCTCGGCGGGGGATGGGCAGGTGCGCACCCAGACGCTCGCCCAGGCCTCCTTCACCAGCAAGGACGAGTTCGGCCAGGAGTCCTCCGCGCTCGTGCTGGGCATCCGGCCCTGGTTGCCCTCCTCGGCGGAGCTGCTCTCCGTGGACACCGTGACGGTGAACCTCGGCCCCCTGGAGGCGCTGCGCGAGGCCGCCATCGTCGTCCCGAAGATCGTCGGGCAGATGGTGAAGGTCATCGCCGGCCTCTTCAGCGGCCAGGTGTCGCCGAAGACGCTGGGGGGGCCGGTGATGATGTACCAGCTCGCCGCCAAGAGCACGGAGCAGGGGTTGGACTACTTCCTCAACCTCATGGCCATCATCTCCATCAACCTGGGAGTGATGAACCTGCTGCCCATTCCCATCCTCGATGGCTTCCACCTGCTCTCCGCCTTCTGGGAGGGCATCCGCCGCCGCCCCATTCCGGTGCGGGTGCGCGAGATGGCCAACGTCGTCGGCCTCATCCTCCTGGTGGCGCTGATGGGCATGGCCTTCTTCAACGACATCACCCGGTGAGCGAGGCGTGATGCGGCGGCTCCTCATGGGCGTGACGGTGGGGCTGGGGTTGTTGGCGGGCTGTGCGCCGCGCGCCACCCGTCCCACGCCCGCTCCCAGGGAGGACCGGGCCCCGGCGCGGGCATACCTGGAGGAGGGGCTCGCCTCCTACTACGGCCCGGGACTCGCTGGCCGGCCCACCGCCAGCGGCGAGAAGTTCAACCCCAAGCACCTCACCGCCGCGCACAAGAAGCTGCCCTTCGGCACGTGCCTCCGGGTGGTGAACATGGAGAACGGGCGCTCGGTGGAGGTGCGCGTCAACGACCGGGGACCCTTCGTCCAAGGGCGCGTGGTGGACGTGTCGCTCGCCGCGGCCAAACAACTCGACATGCTGGACAAGGGGATCGCCCGGGTTCGCCTCTACCGCTGCGCGGACCGGGCGGGGTAGAAGCCTCGCATGTTCCTCGCGCTCGACACCTCCACCCTCACGCTGTCGCTGGCCCTCGTGGAGCGGGAAGGGGAGGGCGTGCGCGTCCTCGAGCACGTGGTGGTGGCGCCGCCGAGGAAGCAGAGCGAGGTGCTGCCCGGCATCGTCGGCGAGCTGCTCGCGCGCCACGGGGTGGCGCTCAAGTCCCTGGAGGGCATGGCCATCGGCCTGGGCCCGGGCTCCTTCACCGGGCTGCGCATCGGCCTGTCCTGCCTGAAGGGGTTGGCGTACGCGGCGGGCTTGAAGGTGGCCGGAGCTTCCTCCCTCGCGGCCGTGGCCCTGGAGGGCCCCGAGGGCCCGCCCCTCTTCGCCCTCGCGGTGGCACGCAAGGATGACCTCTACCTCGGGCGCTACCGGCGCGTGGGCAACACGGTGGAGGCGCTGGGCCCCGAGGAGGCGATGAGCCCGGAGGAGGTGGCCGCGCGACTGGCCGCCGAGCCGGAGGCGCTCGTCCTGGGGCCCGCCGTGTCCGACTACCGCGCCGCGCTGGAGTCCCATGGCGTGGCGCCCGCGCGGCTGCTGGGGGCGCCCTCCTTCCCCTCAGCGGTGGCGCTGGCGCACCTGGTGCGCTTCCCCGAGACGCAGTCACTGGAGGCGCTCTTCGCCCTGGAGCCGCACTACGTGCGCGCCTCCGAGCCCGAGCGCAATCCGAAGTTCCCCCCGCTGCCCGGGCCTCCGCCCACCGCGCGCCTCAAGGAAGACTGAGGCGCTACACCCGGTAGGTGCGCGCCACCGACTCCATGCGCTCGGCCGCCTCGCGCAGCTTGTGCGTGGCCCGGGTGGTGGCCTGGAGTCCCTGCATCGTGTCGTCCATCAGCGAGGACAGGTCCGTCACCGCGGTGAAGATCTGCGAGATGCCCGCGTTCTGCTGGTTCACCGCGACGACGATCTGCCGCGCCGCCCCGGCGTTGTCCCGCACGATGGACGTCAGCGCCCGGAGACTCTCGCCGCTGGCCCGCACCTGCTCGAGCCCCTGCTCCATCTGCTGCTGGCCCTTCTCGGTCATCGTCACCGTGGCCTGGATGGAGTGACGGACGTCGTCGAGGATCTCCCGCACCCGCTCGGTGGAGTCGATGGACTGGTCCGCCAGACTGCGGATCTCCCGGGCCACCACGGAGAAGCCCTTGCCGTGCTCGCCCGAGCGCACGGCCTCGATGGCCGCGTTGAGCGCCAGCATGTTCGACTGATCCGCCAGATCCTTCACCGCCTGGGCGATGTCGCCAATCTGCTGGGTGCGCTCGCCGAGGGAGGCGATGTTGGCGGCCAGTCGGCCCACCTTCGTGTGCAACTCCTGGAGGCCCTCGTGGCTGGCGGCCACCTTCGCCTCGCCCGCGAGGCCCACCTCCTCGGCCCGGGCCGCCACCTCCAGCACGGACTGTGAGCGATCCGCCGCCATCTGCGAGGTCTGCCGGATCTCCTGCGCGGTGACCTGCGTCTCCTGGAGGGCGGCCGCCTGGCGCGAGAGGTTGCGCTCCTGCTCCTCGGCCGCCTGGTTCAGCTCGGCCACGGCCTCGGTGAGCACGCGCGTGCCCTGCTGGAGGCTGGACGTGGTGTCGCGCAGGTGGTCCATCATTCGCGAGAAGGCCTTGGCCAGCTCCCCCACCTCGTCCTGGGAGTGCACCTCCACCCGGTGGGAGAAGTCCCCCTCCTGGATGACGCGCGTCACCACCTCGCTCAAGGCGGTGATGGGGCGGGCGATGCCTCGCGCCAGCCACCACGCGCCCACGACGGTCAGCGCCAGGAAGAGGGTGAGCAGCCCGAAGGCGATCGTCGCCGCCTGCCTCATGGGGGCGTAGACCTCGGCCGCGTCCACCCGCGCCACGAAGTGCCAGCCGTCTCCCACGTCCTGCACGTCCGTGCCGTTGATGGCTTCCTCGGAGACGGGCCGGGAGAGGGGAGGAGCATCGGCGGGGCGCGAGTCGAAGATGAGAGAGCCATCCGCGCGCCGCACCTCCAGGGAGAAGCTGCCCTGCGAGCGCTGATGGGCCCGCTGCATCGAGGCCCTCACCACGTCACCCACCTGGCTCCAGTTGTACGCGGCGAGCAGCACGCCGATGCGGGCACCGCTCAGCGGGCTGAGCACGGGCGCGGCCAGCGGCATCACCCGCCGGCCGAAGGCGGAGTCCTTTTCGGAGGAGAGCGCGTCGGTGAAGCGCCCCTCGCGCGCCGCCTGGTACCAGGCGGACTGACTCACCTCGCGCTCGCGGCCCTGGAAGGTCTTGAGCAGCGCTCCCGAGCTGGCGGAGACGGCGCGGCCCTGCTCGTCGAAGAGGACGAAACCGCTGATGGAGGGATGGCGCTTCACCAGCCCCGCGAGCACCACGTCGCTCTTGTCGTAGGTGTCGAAGAGCAGCGCCCCGCGCAGGATGGCGTCCTCGGACCAGCCGCGCACGTTCGCCTCGCGCTCGGCGAGGGTCCGCTCCACCAGGTCCTTGAGGCCCTCGGCCTCTACTCGCAGCGTGGCGTGGATCTGCCGCGACAGCGTGCGCCGGGTGAAGGCGAGGCCCAGCACCGTGAATGACAGGAGGAACAGGGCCGACAGCAGGACCACGGAGAGGGTGATGCGGCCCCGCAGCTTGAGGCCACCCAGGAAGGAGAGGTTCATGGTTTCAGAGTTCGAGCAGGGAGAGGGACACGGTGAGGGCGCCGATGGCCCGGGCTCCGTCCTTCACCGGGAGGGACACCTGGACGACGTAGGACTGGGAGGAGTCGTCGAAGAAGGGCTTCTCGCGTAGCTCCCCACCCCGGCCCCCGTTGAACGCCTTGAGCCACTTCGCCTCGTCGCCCTGCCAGTAGTCCGAGGTGCGCCGCGTGGCGCCCACCAGCGCGCCCTGGTTGTCCATGATGAGGACCTCGGCCGCGACCCGGCCGAGGCGGTCGCGGTGGCGATAGAGCGCCCGTGCGCATGCGTTGCCCACCATCTTGCGCTTCATGGGGGTGAGGGCCGGGGTCCCGCTCCACTCCTCGTCCAGCTTCTGGAGGGTGTCCCGGGGGACACGCTGGGCGTTCTGCCGCTTCACCTCGCGT
>NZ_DASVWK010000279.1:0-4349 GCF_036389735.1 Archangium sp.
GGTGTCCTCCACCCGCGTGGCCGAGCTGGCCAAGCTGCTGGAGAACATCTACCGCTGCGTCAACATCGCCATGGTCAACGAGATGAAGATGCTCTGCGACCGGATGAACATCGACGTGTGGGAGGTCATCAACGCCGCGGCCACCAAGCCCTTCGGCTTCCAGGCCTTCTACCCGGGCCCGGGCCTGGGCGGTCACTGCATCCCCATCGACCCCTTCTACCTGACGTGGAAGGCGCGCGAGTTCGAGTTCCACACCAAGTTCATCGAGCTGGCGGGCGAGGTGAACACGCAGATGCCGTACTACGTGGTCACCCGCACCATGGAGGCGCTCAACAAGAACAAGAAGACGCTCAATGGCGCGAAGGTGCTCTGCCTCGGCGCGGCGTACAAGAAGGACATCGACGACATGCGTGAGAGCCCCAGCCTGCGGGTCATCACGCTCCTCAAGGAGAAGGGCGCCGAGGTCGACTACCACGACCCCTACGTGCCCCGCCTCGAAGAGGGCCACGGCTTCCACTACTCGATGAAGTCGGTGCCGCTCACCCCGGAGACCATCAGCCAGTACGACGCGGTGGTCATCCTCACGGACCACTCCAACATCGACTACAACATGGTGGTGAAGCAGTCCGAGGTGGTCGTCGACACGCGCAACGCCTGCAAGAACGTGGGGCCGGGGCGTGAGAAGGTGACGAAGGCCTAGGCGGATACGCCGGCCGGCCCGGTTGCCGTCCGGCCCGTCAGGAGGCCCCGCAGCGGCGGTCAGGGGGGACGCCGCGGTGGGGCCTCCACTTTTTTTCAGGTAGAGTCGGGGGGTGCGAAACCTCTCCTGGACAGCCCTTCCCTGGCTCGCCGCCTCCGTGCTCCTCACCGCCGCCGTGCCCGCTCCGGACCCGCGCGTGGCGCTGCTGGAAGCCATGGCGGAGGAGCTCCAGCGCAACCAACAGCAACTCAAGATCCAGAGTCACGAGCCTCCGTACTTCATGAGCTACCAGCTCAAGGACACGGAGCAGCACGGCATCGTCGCCCGCTACGGAGCGATCTTCCTGGATGACTCGTACCGGGACCGCAAGCTGTATGTGGACGTGCGGGTGGGCTCGTACGAGCTCGACAACTCGGGACCCGAGGAATACGACTACTTCGGCGGGGGCAAGGGCAGCAGCTACGTCTCCCACAAGGACGCGCCCCTGGATGACTCGGGCATGGCGCTGCGCACGTCGCTGTGGCTGGTGACGGACGAGAAGTACAAGGCGGCGCTCTCCCAGCTTCTCAAGAAGAAGGGCGAGAGCGTCTACACGGTGGAGGACCCGAAGCAGCCGCCCTCCTTCTCCAAGGAGAAGCCGGCGAAGTACGTCCAGACGCCGGTGGCCTTCCCCTTCAACCGCGAGCGCTGGGCGAAGGTGGCCCGCGACGTGTCCTCGCGCTTCAAGGCGCACCCGGAGATCTTCGACTCGGAGGTGCGGGTGACGGCGGACAAGGTGACGCGCCTCTTCGTGTCCAGCGAGGGCAGCCGCATCGTGACGGAAGAGACGATGTACGGGCTGCACGTGATGGCGGTGACGCGGGCGGAGGACGGGCAGCTGCTGGACAACTCGCGCAACTACTACGTGCCGACCGAGGCGGGGCTTCCGGACGACAAGAAGCTGGCCGAGGCCACCACCAAGGTCATCGAGGAGCTGCTGGCGCTGCGCAAGGCGGAGTCGATCGACCCTTACACGGGGCCGGCGATCCTCGCGGCCGAGGCGGCGGGGGTGCTCTTCCACGAGGCGGTGGGACACCGGCTGGAGGGCGAGCGGCAGGATGCGGAAGGGGAGGGGAAGACCTTCCGGGGCCAGGTGGGCAAGCAGGTGCTGCCGGCGTTCATCAGCATCGTCGACGACCCGAGCGCACGCGCGCTCCAGGGTGAGCCGCTCAACGGCTACTACGAGTACGACGAGGAGGGCGTGAAGGGGCAGCGGGTGACGCTGGTGGAGAAGGGCGTGCTGAGGAACTACCTGGTGTCGAGGCGGCCGGTGGAGGGCTTCCTCCAGTCCAACGGGCACGGGCGGAGCCAGGGCACGCGCAAGCCGGTGGCGCGCATGGCCAACCTGATGGTCGAGTCGACGAAGCAGTTGGAGGACGTGGAGCTGAAGAAGCAGCTCATCGCCGAGGCGAAGCGTCAGGGCAAGCCGTACGGGCTGATCATCCGGGACATCACGGGCGGCAACACGAACACGTCGAGCTACGGCTACCAGGCCTTCAAGGGTGTGCCGCGGATGGTGTACCGGGTGGACGTGAAGACGGGTCAGGAGTCGCTGGTGCGCGGGGTGGAGATCGTCGGCACGCCGCTGTCGTCGATCAACCGGATCATGTCCACGGGCCGCAAGGCGGGCATCTTCAACGGCTACTGCGGAGCGGAGAGCGGGAACGTGCCGGTGTCGACGGTGGCGCCGGCGGTGCTGCTGCAGGAGATCGAGCTGCAGCGCGCGATGGAGGGCAAGGACCGGCCGCCCATCCTGATGAGCCCGGCGGCGAGCAGCACCGCGAGTGACGCGGTGAAGTAGGGACAGGGGGAGAGAGATTCACCTCCTTTTATGACGGGCTGGAGTCCTTTGGGGTCTCCAGCCCGTTTTCATTTGACCGCATAGGCGACGTCCGCACCTTCGCCACGATGGTTCCAAGGTCATCGGCATGGGCCTGGGCCCCAAGGGCAATCTCCTGTGGGTGCAGGACACTACGCATGTGCAGTCTGCATCCCATGGGTTGCGACCATGCATCCCATGGGATATAAAGAGGATGGGAGAACGTCCATGCCGACAGGTCAGACATCCATCCGTCTTGACAGTGAGTTGCTGCGAGCAGTTGACGACCTTGCCAAACAGCGAGGAGCGTCACGTACTGACATCATGGAACAAGCGCTTCGCGCATTCCTTCGAACTGGCGGCGAGCACACCATTGCAGGAGCGATGCTTCCGGCGGGCTTTACTCCAGCCTTCGAGACATGGCTCACTTCCGTAAGCGAAAGTACCGGTGCGAGCATGGCTGCGATACTTGCACTTGATGTTCGTGTACAAGTGCCCGTGGTCTACGTCGGTCTTCTGCACCCTTTTGCAGCCAAACAAGCACGAGACTCTGGGATGGTCCGTCTTCAGCTCTACGACGAGTCTGACCCGACATCTCAATTTGTCGCTCCCAGTCCTCGTGGGCTCATTCTCGGATGGGAAACTCAGGAAGTGGAGTTCGCTCGAAATCGCCTGATTCTTTTCTGGGGAGCGACTGATGGAAATACGCTCGTACGCGCGTTGAGGCACCCATTTGGTGGATGACGTTACGAAGGCGTCTGGGTCGCTCTTCTCCTGAGGGTGGTTTCTCAGGAGGTCAATAATGGCGACCTTGCTGCAAACGTTCGAGGGTGGTCCTCCGCTCAACGAGGAGGACATCAGGTCATTTGAGCGGAAGCACGGCCTTGCCCTCCCCCCTGATTACAAGGAGTTCTTGTTGGCCACCAATGGTGGTCGCCCGGAGCGTGATCTCTTTACGAGCAAGGGGCTTGAGGGCGATTCGCTGGGGCGAATCCACATCTTCTTTGGGTTGAACGACCCCATCGCCTCATGCAATCTCGATTGGAATCTCTCCGTGTTCAGGGAGCGTCTCCCTGCGGAACTGCTGGCCATTGCGACCACGGAGGGCACAGACAAGATCTGCCTGGGGGTTGCGGGTGGTCGGACGGGAACAATCGTCTACTGGGACGGTCATGCGCGTACAGGCGAACGGAACCTCTACTTCCTGGCTGATGCGTTCTCTTCGTTTATCTCCTCGCTTCGCGCCGATGAGGTTTCGCCAAGGCGAGGCGCGTGACCTCCTCGCACGGAGCATCGCTCCATGCGTAGCCCGAGGGCTCCCGCTGGCGCCTCCACTGGCGTGGCAGGCGTCTGCCCGGCTCGCCTTGGCGCGCCGTGGCGGACGAGCCAGCGCAGCCGGAAGACAACACCCACAGGGAACTGAAGCAGAGCAGGGTGCGGAGCGTGAGCATTCCCACCCCCACCACATGTGAAGGAGTCCTCGCTACAGCCGGACGAGCTGGGCCCCGTAATGCACGTTGGCGCCTACCGCGGCGATCAGCACCAGGTCCCCACCGCCCAGGCGCACCCGCCCCTGCGCCAGGTCCTCGGTCCATCATCTTGCGTGCCATGTCGATGATGTAGGGAGTGCCGCCGCAGCCGTCGTCCACCACCAGGGCGAAGGTGTCCGTGCGGCACCCCAGACGCTGGTGGAGCAGCATGGCATCGTGGTTGAAATTCAGCTCGTCCGGAGTGCAGGTGACGAGGAAGAGGGCGTCCAGCTCCTTCGCCTCCAGACCCGCCTGTGCCAGT
>NZ_DASVWK010000280.1:0-5595 GCF_036389735.1 Archangium sp.
GCTGCGCGAGTGCATCCTCGACCTGGTGGAAGAGCAGGACACGCGTATCACCCTCGGTGAGGTGCGCACCCTGAACGCCTTCATCACCACCCGCATCGCCAAGGGCGTGGCCGAGTACGTCCGACAGCGCCAGCACGTCGAGGAGGGCCTGCGCGAGAGCGAGGAGCGCTTCCGCCTGCTGGTGGAGGGCATGGAGGACTACGCCATCATCATGCTCGACCTGGAGGGCCGGGTGGCGAGCTGGAACACGGGCGCCGAGCGCATCCAGGGCTGGAAGCTGGGGGAGATCCTCGGCCAGCACTTCTCCACCTTCTATACGCCCGAGGACGTGGCGGCCGGTGTCCCCGAGCGGTGCCTCCGGACCGCGGCCACCCAGGGCCACTGCCGGGCGGAGGGGCTGCGCGTGCGCAAGGACGGGCGCCACTTCTGGGCGGACATCGTCCTCTCCGCCCTGCGCGACGAGAGGGGCCAGCTGCGCGGCTTCGCCCAGGTCACCCGGGACATCTCCCGGCGCAAGCGCGCCGAGCAGGAGCTGCGCGAGACGACCCAGCGGCTCCAGGCCATCCTCCAGACGGCGGTGGACGGCATCATCACCATCGACGAGCGGGGCCTCATCCACAGCGTCAACCCGGCCACGGAGCGCCTCTTCGGCTACGCGCCCGCGGAGCTCCTCGGGCAGAACATCCGCATCCTCATGCCCGAGCCGTACCGCGCCGAGCACGACGGCTACATGGACCACTACCTGCGCACCGGCGAGCGCAAGGTCATCGGCATCGGGCGCGAGGTGCGGGGACGGCGCAAGGACGGGAGCGTCTTCCCCATGGAGCTGTCCGTCAGCGAGACGCTGCTGCCCCAGGGCCGCCTCTTCACGGGCATCGTGCGCGACATCACCGCGCGCAAGCGCGCCGAGCAGGCCCAGGCCCTCTTCGTGGAGGCGGGGACGCTGCTGTCCCAGTCGCTCGACGTGGCCACCACCCTGAGGAAGTTCGCCTCGCTGGCCGTGGAGCACCTGGCCGACTACTGCACGGTGGATCTGCTCGGGGAGGACGGGCAGTTGCACCGCGTGGAGGTCGCCACGAGGGAGCCGGCGCTGCGCGACCTCATCGAGCGGACGAGACCCTACCCGCCCCGGATGGGGAGCCAGAGCCCCGTGGCGCTCGCCCTGGAGCGGGGGGAGCCCGTGGTGGTGCCGGAGGTCACCCCCGCGTGGCTGGATGCCGCCGCCCGGAACGCGGAGCACCGGGCCCTGCTGGAGGAACTCCGCCCGAAGTCCGTGACCCTCGTTCCCCTGGTGGCCCGGGGCCGCAAGCTGGGCATCATCAACCTCATCTGGACGCGGCCCCGAGCCGAACGCGACCGGGTGAACCTGGAGGTGGCCCGGGGTGTGGCGGACCGGGCCGCCGTGGCCATCGACAACGCGCGCCTGTACCAGCAGGCCCAGGAGGCCATCCGGGTGCGCGAGGACGTGGTGGCCATCGTCAGCCATGACCTGCGCAACCCCCTCAACGCCATCTCCCTGTCGGCCACCACCCTGCTCAAGCGCGAGGACGTGGACGAGCGCACCACGAAGGCCGCCAGCCGCATCTACGCGGCGTCGGACCGGGCCACGAAGATGATCCGGGATCTGCTGGACTTCACCCAGGCGCGCGTGGGCGGCATCCCCGTCAATCCCAGGCCCCTGGACTTCCACGAGCACGTGCATCGGGTGGTGGAGGAGGTGCGGCTGGCCTGGCCCGAGCGCGCCCTCGAATTCCACGCCAGCGGCGACGGCCGGGGGGCCTGGGACGAGGGCCGGCTGGCCCAGGTCATCACCAACCTCGTGGGCAACGCCCTCCAGCACAGCCCCCCGGACACGCCCGTCCGCGTCACCACCCGGGGCGAGGCGGACGGCGTCCTGCTCGAAATCCACAACGAGGGGGCCCCCATCCCCGCCGAGCTGCTGCCGACGCTCTTCGAGCCCTACCAGCGCGGGCCGGAGTCGGGAACGGGCCGGGGCAGCCTGGGCCTGGGCCTCTTCATCGCCCGGCAGATCGTCCTCGGCCACGGCGGCGGCCTCGACGTGCGCTCCTCCGCCGAGGACGGCACCACCTTCACGGTGCGGCTGCCACGCGGCGCCTGAGTCGCCGGAGCTACGGCGTGGCCCGCTTCACCCGGGCCAACAGGCGCGCGTGGGACACCACCAGTCCAGCCCGGTCGCCCAGCTCCTGAAGGAGGAGCTGGTCCTCGAAGGTATAGGGCGCCTCCAGCCGCGAGCGGGACACGCCCAGCGTGCCGATGATCTCCCCCTGGGCGCGCAAGGGGACGATGAGGATGCTGTGCAGGCCGTAGCGCTCGATGAAGGGCCGCGCCTGGGGCACCACCGACTCGAGCAGCCCTTCCTGGGGGACGCGAGGCACCCTCAGCGGCTCCCCGGTGCGCAGCACGCGCAGGGCGATGCCGTCCGCCCACTGGTAGCTGCCCTGGAGCGTCCCCTGGAGGAGCGCGAGCGCCTCCGGGTCCGGGTGGTGCGAGGCGACGATCTCCGCGGCCCCCGTCACCTCGTCGCGCAGCATCAGCACACAGGCATCCCCGAGCGCCTCCGACACGTTGCGCACCACGGCCCGTACGGACCTGTCCAGGTCACCACCCGCCTCCACGAAGCCCTTGCCCGCCTCGACCAGCAGCCGCATCTGCTCCGCCCGCGCGCGCGCCACCGCGAACAGCTTCGCGCGCTCGAGCGCCTGGGCACACAGCTGCGCGAGCGCGGTGAGGAAGTCGCGCTCCTCGGTGGAGAAGTGTCGCCGGTCCTGGAAGGACAGCCACAGACAGCCCTGGGTGCGCCCCTCCATCCACAGCGGCAGCCCGACGCGTGCCTCGAAGGCCCGCATCATCCAATCGAGGTGGGGATAGTCCGCCACCACCTCCTCGGTGGAGGTGAACCAGCGCGTCTCCCCCGAGAGCACCACGTCCAGCTGGGGCGTCCGCTCCTCCTGGGAAATGCGCCGCAAGGGGCGGATGAACTCCTCGGCGTAGCCCACGTCCTGGAGACAGCGCAGGCCACCCTCGGGCTCGCTCAGGAAGACGGCGCCCGCGTGCGTGCCCACATGCCGCAGTCCCTCGGTGAGGATGGCGCTCGCCACTTCCTCCGGCGTCGCGGCCCGGGAGAGCGCCGCCGCCACCGCCTGGAGCCGGGAGGCACGGCCCTGGGCCTCGCGCGCCTCGCGGTACAGCAGCGCGTTGTCCACCGCGAGCCCCGCCCGCTGGGCCAGCTCCTGCGCGAGCAGCAGATCCTTCTCGCCGAAGTGTCGGCCGCTCTCGGCTTGCACGAGCGTGAGCACGCCCAGCACCCGCCCGCGCGCCTTGAGGGGGAGCGCCATCGAGGAGCTGAATCCCAGGGTGCGCGCCAACGCGAGGTGCTCCTCGCTCCGCGCCAGGCGCGGTAACAGCTCGTCGGGCATCCGCTCGAGCAGGAGGGGCTCGCCGGTGCGCAGCACCTGGCCAATGCCCCCGTGGGCCGACGGGTCGATGGGCCAGCGGCGGGCGAGCTCGAAGGCGAGCGCCGTCTTCTCCGGCTCGCTGTGCAACGCCACCACCCGCTCCACCGCGCCCGTCTCCGACAGCAGGTCCACGGCCGCCCAGTCCGCCAGCCGGGGCACGACCAGCTCGGCCAGACGCTGGAGCACGGCCCGGTCCTCCAGGGGGGAGAACAGGGCGCTGGCCTCCGCGATCAGGCGGAGCTGGCCCTCGCGCTCCCGCAGCGCCCCCTCGGTGGACTCGAGCTGGCGACGCGAGCGCACCTGCTCCGTCACTTCCACCGCGTGGGTGAGCAGCCACGCCACCTGGTCCTGCTCGTCCCGGAGGGGCTGGTAGACGAGGTTGAAGAAGGCCTCCTCCAGGGTGCCGTTCCCGTGCCGGTCGATCGCCACCGGGAACTCCTGGCCCACGAAGGGCTCGCCGGTGCGCATCACGTGCCGGAGCACCGCCATCACCGCGGGCTGCGAGGGGACTTCTGGCAGCACCTCGCGCAGGGGCCTGCCCAGGGGGACGGGCCGGCCCACCATCTGCTCATAGCGGGAGTTGGCGAACTCGAAGACGAAGTCGTGTCCCCGGGTGATGGCGATGGCCGCCGGCGTCTGCGCCAGGAGGTTGAGCAGCCGCGAGCGCTCCTGCGCGGCCTTCTCGTGCTCCACCTGCTGGGCGAGCCGCTCGCGATGCAGGAACAGCTCGACGAACACCTCCACCTTGGCGCGCAGCACCCGCGGGTCGAAGGGCTTGAAGAGGAAGTCCACCGCCCCGATGTCGTAGCCGCGGCCGGTGAGCTCCGAGTCGTCCGAGAGCCCCGTGAGGAAGATGATGGGGGTGCGGCACGTCCGCTCGCGCTCGCGCATGAGCCGCGCCACCTCGAAGCCGCTGATGTCCGGCAGGTGGACATCCAGCAGCACGAGGGCACAGTCCAGGTGCAGCAGCAGCCGCAGGGCCTCCTGGCCCGAGGAGGCCGTCACCACCCGCTGGCCCATGGGCGCGAGGAGCGCCTCGATGGCGAGGAGCTGGTTGGGGCTGTCGTCGACGACCAGGAGGCTCGCCTGGGAGGGCATGGGCGACGGTGCGGAGAGCAGTACGGCGGACTTCATGGCCAGGGGAGAGCCCGGGGGGGAGTAGCGAGAGGAGCGGTGTCCGAAACCCAGCATCCGGGTTGTCTCATGGAACGAGACTCCGGGCCATGGACCTCCGGGACAGGGAACGACGGGAGCGGGAGCGGGGCCAGGAGTCTGTCTCCTGGCCAACCCCGGGCCCTGCTCAGCGGCGCCGGTAGACGTGGAGCGGCGCGGTGAAGCCGTCCAGCTCCTCGTAGGCCACGCCATCGAGCGTCAGCGTGCGGCCCTCCAGCTTCGCGCCCGGGTCGGCCACCAGCGAGCCGCCGTCGAAGCGCACGAGGTACTCCGGCTGGGCCTCGCGCAGGTGCTTGCGGAAGGTCTCCCAGCGCACGCGGGCGAGCCGCTCGTCCGGCAGGCCGGAGAAGAAGGCGAGCTGGAGGTCCAGGTAGTTCGGGTCCTGGTCGAGCACGGCCGCGCCCCCCTTGGCGGCGACCTCGTCCTTGAGGAAGTGGGCCACCTGCATCAGGGGCACCGGATTGGTGGAAGTGGGGCTCACCGGCCGGAAGCTGTCGTGCAGGCCGCCATCCCTGCGGAAGGTGTAGAGGCCCAGGGCCAGCGGCACGGCCACCGCCAGCGCCACGGAGAGCCCGGCCACGGCCTTGCGCATGCCGGCCCCGCGCTGGCCCAGGGTGGCCTCGAAGCCCGGCACCACGAAGGGCAGCAACAGCGCCAGCTCCGTCACCGTGAAGCGCCCCAGCGGCTGGAAGTCCAGCAGCACCGTGGCGCGGAAGGTGAAGTACAGGGCGGGCACCACCGCCGCGATCACCAGCCAGCGCGTGTCCGGCCGCTCCCGCCACGAGCGCCACATGCCCACCATGCCCAGCAGCGCCACGCCCGGCGACAGCGTCAGCAGCGCCACGCCCGGCCAGAAGCCCAGGCTCTCCAGCCGGAAGCGCCACGGGCCCACCCGGGCCACGCCCTCTCGCGTCCAGTCCGCGTGGAACTGCTCCACCACGTGAAT
>NZ_DASVWK010000281.1:0-8242 GCF_036389735.1 Archangium sp.
AGTGAGCATCGGCAGCGAGAGCGGTTCCTGGGCCGGATGGGCCAGGAAACCCTCCAGGAGCACCTTCATGTGCCCCAGCAATTGCCCGGCGAGATCCGCCGTGAACCGCTCCGTCTTGGCCGCCATCTTGATCAACAGCTCTCGGCCGGGCACCGCCGTCAGGTTGAGGGGGAAGGTGAACCGCTCGAAGGCATCGAAGTCCCGCACGTCCAGGGTGCTGGAGCGCTCCTTGACGGCGGTGTCGACCGGGAGGTTCTCGAACACCAGGATGCTGTCGAACAGGGGCAAACCGCGCGGAACCTCGCTCCACGTCTGCACCTGCACCAGCGGGCTGTGCTCGTACTGGCGCATCTCCAACTGCTGCGCCTGGAACCGTTGCAGCCACGTCACCACCGTGTCCCCAGGCCGCAGCTGCACCCGGACTGGCAACGTGTTGATGAACAGGCCCATCATCTCCTCGGCCCCCTCCAGGTCCGGCGGGCGGCCGGACACCGTGGCTCCGAAGATGACGTCCCGCTCACCGCTGTACCGGGCCAGCACCAGGCCCCACGCCGCCTGGACCAGGGTGTTCAGCGTGACCTGGTGCTGCCGCGCGAAGGACTGCAGCGCCGCGGTGGTCGCGGCGGTGAACTGGACACGCCGCTCCTGGTGGTCCAGCTCGCCCCGCTTCGCGTCCGGAGTCCCATCGCCCGGCATCGGGGTGGGCATGGGGAAGCCGGCCAGCGTCTGTCGCCACCACGCCTCCGTCTGGGCGAAGTCCTGCTTGCCCACCCAGGCGATGTACTCGCGGTACCGGGGAGCCGAAGCCACGGTGGGCTGCTCTCCTCGTGCGAACGTCTCGTAGAAGGCGAACAGATCCTTGAAGATCAGGCCGAGGCTCCACCCGTCCAACAGCAGGTGGTGGTGCGTCCAGACGATGTGGTGGACGCCTTCGGCCAGCCGCATCACCGCCACTCGCATCAGCGGTGCCCGCGACAGCTCGAACCCACGGGCACGATCCTCCGCGAGGAAGGTCTCCAGCCGCGCCCGCTGCTCCGTCTCGGACAGCCCGCGCCAGTCCAGCTCCTGCCACGGCAACTCGGGCCGGGCATGGACCACCTGGACCGGCTCGTTCAGGCCCTCCCAGCGGAAGGAGGTTCTCAGGATGGCGTGCCGCTGCACCAGCGCGGCCCAGGCCCGCTGGAACACCGCGGTGTCCAGCGGCGAGTGGAAGCTCCACGAGGACTGCACCAGGTACACGCCGGTACCCGGCGACAGCAGCGCGTGGAAGAGCAGGCCCTGCTGCATCGGGGACAGCGGATAGACGTCCTCCACCGGCTCGCCCGGAGGCAGCACGCGCGCGAGCGTCTCGCGCTCCAGCCGCGCGAGTGGGAAGTCAGCCGGGGTGTAGCGCAGCGCGTCCGCGGACGTGCGCTGGGAGATCAGCTCCCGGAGCGCGCCCAGGTAGCCCTGGGCCAGTGCCTCCACCGTGGCGCGGGTATGGAGGTTCTCACTGTAGCCAAAGGTCAACCGGAGACGACCCTCGAGCACCAGCCCGTTCACCTCGAGCAGGTGGGTGCGCAGGCCGTGCTCGCTGGCCGCGGGGCCGCTCGGCTCGCGCGCGAGGGTGAACAGGGAGGAGGCCTGGGCCGCCGTCCCGTCGAACTGGCCCAGGTAGTTGAAGGCCACCTCCGCGCGAGGCATGGCGCGCAGCCGCTCCACGGCCTCGCCCTCGCCCAGGTAGCGCAGCAGCCCGTAGCCGATGCCGCGATCCGGCACCTGCCGCAGCGAGTCCCGCACCGCCCGCAGCACATCGCCCGGGCTGGCGTCCGTCGGGGCCTTCAACCGCACCGGGTACACCGAGGTGAACCAGCCCACCGTGCGTGACAGGTCCACGCCCGGGAACAGGTCCTCGCGCCCGTGTCCCTCCAGCTCCACGCGCAGCTCGCTCCCGCCCGTCCAGCGCTGGAAGCCCAGCGCGAGCGCGGCCAGCAGCACCTCGTCGGTGCGAGCCCTCCAGGCGGCCGGCACCTCCTGCAACAGCGCGCGCGTCTCCTCCACCTCCAGCTCCACCGTCAGTCCGCGCGCGGAGGCCAGCGTGTTCGCGCCTCCCGGCCCATCCACCGGCAGCGCATGCCCCGTGGGCGAGCACTCCTCCACCCACCGCTCCAGCTCGCGCCCGAGCTTCTCCGAGCGCGCGTACTCCTGGATCTGCCCGGCCCACGCCTTGAAAGACGTGCTCTTGGGCGGGAACGCCACCGCCTCGCCCCGGCGGAGCTGCACGCAGGCCGTGCTCAAGTCCTCCAGCAGCGTGCGCCACGACACCGTGTCCACCACCAGGTGGTGGATGATCAGCAGCAGCCGGGCGGGCCGCGCCGGGCCCAGGTCCATCAGCACCGCGCGCAGCAGCAGCCCCTCGGTCAGCTCCAGGCCGCGCTGCTCCTTCGCCCCCGCCGCCTCGATGGCCGACGGCAGCTCCGCGTCCGTCACGCCCGACAGGTCCACCCGCCGCAGCACGAGCGACCGCTCCAGGCCGGTGTTGTGCTGCTCCCACCCGCTGCCCTCGCGGGTGAAGCGCATGCGAAGCACGTCATGGTGCTCCACCAGCCGTTGCAGCGCCCGCTCCAGCAGCGCCGCGTCCAGGCGCTCGCGCACCTCGATCAGCACGGCCTGGTTGAAGTGGTGCGGCTCGGGCTGAGCCGACTCGAGGAAGGCCCGCTGGATGGGGGTGAGGGGCACGGGGCCCTTCACCACGCCCTGCTCCCCGGCGGGAGCGCGCGCCTCGCCCACCACGGGCGCCAGCTCGGCGATCGTCTGCCGCTGGAAGAGCTGCTTGGGCGAGAGCGCCAGCCCCGCCTGCCGGGCCCGGGCGATCACCTGGAGGCTGACGATGGAGTCGCCGCCCAGCTCGAAGAAGTTGTCGTGGATGCCGACCCGCTCTACCCCCAGCACCTTCGCCCAGATTCCGGCCAGCGTCTGCTCGGTGGCGTTCCGAGGCGCCACGTAGGGCCTGTCCTCCGCGGCCCGCACGGACTCCGGCGCGGGCAGCGCCTTGCGATCCACCTTGCCGTTGGCCGTGAGCGGCAGGGCCTCCAGGCACACGAAGGCCGAGGGCACCATGTACTCGGGCAGCTTCTCCTTCAGGAAGCCGCGCAGCTCGGTCGCCCCCAGCGTCTTCGGGGCCGCCACGTACGCCACCAGCCGCTTGTGGCTCCCGGTGTCCTGCCGGGCCACCACCACCGCCTCGCGCACCTCCGGATGTCCGAGCAGCGCCGTCTCCACCTCGGACAGCTCCACGCGGAAGCCGCGGATCTTCACCTGGCTGTCGATGCGGCCCAGGAACTCCAACACCCCATCCGGCCGGAAGCGGGCCAGGTCCCCGGTGCGGTACATCCGCGCCCCGGGCTCGCTGGAGAAGGGATTGGGCAGGAACTTCTCCGCCGTCAGCTCCGGCAGCTCCAGGTAGCCCCGGGCCAGGCCGTCACCGCCGATGTACAGCTCTCCCGGCATGCCCGCCGGCAGCGGGTGCTGGTGCCGGTCCAGGATGTAGATCTGCGTGTTGCCGATCGGCCGGCCGATGGGCACCGAATTGCCCACCTGCTCGGAGCGCGTCATGCGGAAGCAGCTCGCGAAAGTGGTGCTCTCGGTGGGGCCGTAGCAGGCCGTCACCGGGATGCGCAGCTCCTCCAGCGTGCGCCGCACGTGGGGCGCCGACACCACGTCGCCACCCGTGAGCAGCTGCTTCACCGGCCGCAGCCCCTCCAGGTTCGCGTCCACCATCTGCGTGAAGAGGCCCGCCGTGAGGTGCAGCGTCGTCACCTGATGGCGCGCGAGCAGCTCCTCCAGTTCCTTCACGTCGCCCGGCGCGTGGGCCGGGAAGAGCACCAGCCGGCCGCCGTTGAGCAGGCAGCCCCACACCTCCAGCGTGGAGGCGTCGAAGGAGATGGGCGCGATGAGCAGGAAGGTGTGCCCCTCCCCGAGGTCCGCGTAGTCCACCCCGCGCACCAGCCGCGCCACGGAGCGGTGCTCGATGCACACGCCCTTGGGACGGCCGGTGGAGCCCGAGGTGAAGTCGATATAGGCCAGGTTGCGCGCCGAGGCGCCGCTCTGGGGCGCGTGGGTGGGCTCCCGGACGATGTCCTCGCGGGCCTCGTCGAGCAGCACGACCTTGGCGCCCTGGGTGGGCAGGGCCTCCAGGTACCGCCGCGTCGTCACCAGCACCTGCGGCCGGGCGTCCTCCACCATCGAGACGAGGCGCTCACGCGGGTACGTGGAGTCCAGCGGTACATAGGCGCCACCGGCCTTGAGGATGGCCAGCAGGGAGATGATGAGCTCGGGCGAGCGGTCCACGCACAGGCACACCCGCACGTCCGGCCCCACGCCCTCGCGGCGCAGGTACCAGGCGAGCTGGTTGGCCCGGGCGTCCAGCTCCCGGTACGTCAGCCGCTCGCGCGCGTCCTCCACGGCCACCGCGTCGGGGCGCCGGGCCACTTCGGCCTCGAAGAGCGCGTGCAGCGTGGTGTCCCGGGGGAACTCCGTGCGGGTGGCGTTCCACTCCACGAGCACCTGGTGACGCTCGGCCTCGGGGAGCAGGGGTAGCTGCGACAGGCGGGTGTCGGGGGCCGCCGCGATGCCCTCCAGCAGGCATACGAGGTGTCCCGCGAAGCGGGCCGCGGTGGTGGCCTCGAAGAGGTCGACGTTGTACTCCAGCCCGCCACTGAAACCCTCGGGGCCATCCGCCATCACCAGGCTGAGGTCGAACTTGGCCGCCTGGCTGTCCACCTCGAGCTCGCGCAGGCTCAACCCGGGCATGTCCAGCGCGGGCGTCTGCGCGTTCTGGAAGGAGAGCATCACCTGGAAGAGCGGGGAGCGGCTCAAGTTGCGCTCCGGCTGCAGCTCGTCCACCAGTTTCTCGAAGGGGACGTCCTGGTGATCGTAAGCGCCTTGCGTCACCTCGCGCACGCGCGCGAGCAGCTCGCGGAAGGTGGGGTTGCCCTCCAGGCGCGTGCGCAGCACCAGCGTGTTGACGAAGAAGCCGATGATACCTTCCAGCTCTCCGCGGCTCCGGCCGGCGATAGGCGAGCCGACGCTGATGGCCTCCTGGCCGGTGTAGCGGTGCAGCAGCGTCTGGAAGGCCGCCAGCAGCAGCATGAAGGGCGTAATGCCCTCCTTCTTGGCCAGCTCCTTGAGCGACGCCGACACCCTGGGCGACAGGCGCACCGGCTGGAGCGCGCCCCGGTGCGTCTGCACCGCCGGGCGGAGGCGATCCGTGGGCAGTTCCAGCGGCTGCTCCGAGCCCGCGAGCTGCTTGCGCCAGTACGCGAGCTGCGCCTCGAGCACCTCGCCCTTGAGCCAGTCGCGCTGCCAGGTGGCGTAGTCCGCGTACTGGTGGGACGGGTCGGGCAGGGGCAGGGCCTTGCCGGTGGAGAAGCCGCGGTAGAGCGCCGCCATCTCCCGGATGAGGATGCCCATGGACCAGCCGTCGGAGACGATGTGGTGCATCGCCAGCAGGAGCAGGTGCTCCTGGTCGCCGAGCTGGAAGAGCAGCACGCGCAGCAGCGGGCCGTGGGCGAGGTCGAAGGAGCGCCGGGCCTCCTCGTGCATCAGCCGGAGCGCTTCCTGCTCGCGCGTCTGGGCCGGGAGGGCGCGCAGATCCTTCACCTCGAGCCGCGGGGTGAAGGGCGGGGAGATGACCTGCACCGGCGTGCCTTCGTCGTTGCGGAACGTCGTCCGCAAGGCCTCATGGCGTCGCACCAGCTCACCGAAGCTGCGCTCCAGCGCGCCCAGGTCGAGCACGCCCTCCAGCCGCACGGCCGCCGGCATGTTGTAGAGCGGGCTGCCCGGCTCGAGCTGATCCAGGAACCACAGCCGCTGCTGGGCGAATGACAGCGGGAAGGAGGAGATCGTCCTCGGCTGGCGGGGAATCTCCTGCTGGGGCGCCTGTCCACCGCGCTCGCGCAGCTTGCGTAGCAGCTGCTCCTGCTTCTCCTTGGGGAGGTTGGCGAGGCGCTTGTAGATGTCACTCATTGTTGCTGGCCTCCTTGAGGCGCTTTTCCTGCGATTCCGATGAGGTTTCCGACGACGGCTCCTCCGCCTCCAGCTCGGCCATGAGCATTTCCAGCTCATCCGGCGACATCTGGGAGGCTTGCGCCGTCACGATCTGTTCCGCGAGGTTGGCCACCGTGGGCTCGTTGAAGAGCTGCCGCAGCGGCAGCTCCACGCCGAAGTCCCGGCGGATGCGCGAGACGATCTGGGTGGCCAGCAGCGAGTGGCCGCCCAGCTCGAAGAAGTCATCGAGCACACCCACGCGCTCGAGGCCGATCAGCTCCGCCCAGAGGGCAGCCAGCTGGCGCTCGACGTCGTTGCGAGGCTCCACGTAGGGCCTGGCCAGCGCGGGGCGCTCGCCATCGAGGGCCGGGAGCGCGGCCGTGTCCAGCTTGCCCGAGGAGGACAGGGGCAGGGCCGCCAGGGGCACGAAGGCCGAGGGCACCATGTACTCGGGCAGACGGGCCTTGAGGTGCTGGTGCAGCGCGCTGGCATCGAGCGACTGGCCCGAAGCGGGGACGACGTAGGCCGCCAGGCGCTTGTTGCCTGGGGAGTCCTCACGCAGCACGACGGCGGCCTGATGGATGGACGGGTGGGAGAGCAGCGCGCTCTCCACCTCGCCCAGTTCAATGCGGAAGCCGCGCAGCTTCACCTGCGAGTCGAGGCGGCCGAGGAACTCCAGCTGGCCGTCGGACAACAGGCGTACCTTGTCCCCCGTACGGTACATGCGGCCGCCGTCGGAGGAGAAAGGGTTGGGCACGAACTTCTCGGCCGTGAGCTCCGGACGGCCGAGGTAGCCGCGAGCCAGACCGGGGCCGGCGACATACAGCTCCCCGGGGATGCCGACAGGGACGGGGAGCAGGTTCGCGTCGAGGACGAAGAGCTGCACGTTGGGCAGGGGCCGACCGATGGACAGGGGCTGGCCGGGCCGCAGGGCGCCGGTGATGGAGGCGCAGATGGTGACTTCAGTGGGGCCGTAGGCGTTGAGGAACGAGCGGCCCGGAGCCCAACGCGAGAGCAGCTCCGGGGAGCACGCTTCGCCCGCGGAGATGAGGGTCCTCAGCGAAGGAAGCTGCTGAGGCTCGAGCTGCGCGAGGACGGAGGGTGTGAGGGTGACGGCGCTGACGCGCTGCGAGGTGAGCAGCGAGACGAGGGGTGCACCGGGGAGGAGATCCTCGCGAGAGGCGAGCACGAGGCAGGCACCAGCCAGCAGGGTGGAGAAGACCTCGCAGACGGAGGCATCGAAGCTGAAGGCGGCGAACTGCAGCACCCGGCTGTCGGGGTGGAAGCCGTGGGCGGTGACGGTGGAGAGGGCGGTGTTGCACAGGCCGCGGTGGTGCAGCAGGGTGCCCTTGGGGGTACCCGTGGAGCCCGAGGTGTAGATGACGTAGGCGAGGTTGTCGGGCAGCACGGACGAAGAGGGCGCATGCTCGGGCTGGGCGGCGATGGTGCTCCAGTCCGAGTCCAGGCAGAGCACCCGCTGGCCGTCGATGGGCAGCACGCTCCGCAGGGCCTGCTGGGTGAGCAGCAGCGGCACGGCGGAGTCCTTCAACATGAAGGACAGGCGCTCCTTGGGGTAGGCCGGGTCGAGCGGGACGTAAGCACCACCGGCCTTGAGGATGCCGAGGATGCCGACGAGCATCTCGAAGGAGCGCTCGACGCCGAGGCCGACGCGCACCTCGGGACCGACACCCAACGAGCGCAGGTGCCAGGCGAGCTGGTTGGCGCGCGAGTCGAGCTGGCGGTAGGTGAGGGTGTCGTTCCCCAACTGGACGGCGAGCGCGTCCGGAGTGCGCCGGGCCTGGGCCTCGAAGAGCTGGTGGGCGCAGGCGTCGCGCGGGTACTCCACCCGCACGTCGTTCCACTGCACGAGCACCTGATTGCGCTCGGCCTCGGAGAGCAGGGGCAGGGTGGACAGGTGCTGATCGGGGTTGGCGGTAGCGGCCTCCAGCAGCACCCGCAGGTGGTCGAACAGGCGGGCCACCGTCGAGGTGTCGAAGAGGTCGACGTTGTAGTCGATGGTGCCGCGGAAGCCCTCTGGAGAGTCGGCGAGCGACAGGATGAGGTCGAAGCGGGCCGTCTGGTTGTCGGACTCGAGCGGGCGCAGGACGAGCTCACGCGGGGAGAACTCGGCGGCGGGAGCGTTCTGGAAGGCGAACATCACCTGGAAGAGCGGCGGGTGGCTCAAGCTGCGCTGGGGCTTGAGCTCCTCGACGAG
>NZ_DASVWK010000282.1:0-21837 GCF_036389735.1 Archangium sp.
GAGCGCCGCCGCCGCGTGGCGCGCCATCGCCGAGCGGGATCCGCTCCAGCGCGAGGCCGCCGTCGCCCTGGACCGGCTCTACACCGAGCTGGAGCGCTCGAAGGACCTGGCGTGGGCGCTCGGTCTGCGCCGCACGCAGGACGGCCAGAGCCCGCAGGGCCGCGAGGTGTCGTTCCGCCTCGCCGAGCTGTTGCGCACCCAGCTCGAGGACCCCAACGCCGCGCTCCAGCTCTACCAGGGCATCCTCGCCGAGGATCCGGGTCACCCGGGCTCCCGCGCCGCGCTCGAGGAGTGGGTGAAGTCCGCCGTGCCGATGAGCGCGGGGGCGCTGGAGGTGCTCGACCCCGTGCTGGCCCGCCTGGGAGACCACGCGCGCCGCGTGGCCCTGCGCGAGGCTCGCATGACCTCCGCGCTCAGCGTGGAGAAGGGGCAGCTCGCGGGGGACATCCGCCGCATCTACGAGCAGGACATGCAGCAGCCGTCGCTTGCCTTCATGGCGGCGGTGAAGTCCTTCGCCCAGGGCGTGGAGCGCGAGTCGCTTCAGCCCGACCTGGAGCGGCTCGCTCGCGAGACGGGCTCGCACGAGATGCTGGCCGAGCTGTACGAGGAGGCCGCCTCGGACCTGCCCACGGGAGACGCCGTGGCGGTCGGACTGCTGCGTCGGTCCGCGGAGCTGCGCGAGCAGCTCGGCCAGACGGAGGAGGCCGCCAGCGTCTGGAAGAAGATCCTCGAGGACGCGCCGCAGGACCGGCAGGCGCTCGAGGCCCTCTCGCGCCTGTACGAGCGCGGGCAGAACGCCAAGAGCCTCTCCGAGGTCTACGCCGCCCAGTCGGCGCTGGCCAAGGACCCCGAGGCCCGGCGCGCCCTGCTGGTGAAGTCCGGCGAGGCCTATGCCACGGCGGGTGATGACGCCAAGGCCATCGAGACGTGGCGCTCGGCGCTGGCCATCCGCAAGGCGACCGACGGTTTGCTCGCGCTGGACAAGCTGTTCGCCAAGACGCGGCGCTTCGTGGAGCAGGCGGACGTGTTGGATCAGCTCGCCGGGCTGTCCACGGATGTCGACTCCCGCCGCGGCTTCATCCTGCGTCGGGCGCAGCTGCTGGAGAAGGAAGCCAGCCACGCGGAGGCGCTGAGCGCCTACCGCGCGCTGATGGAGCTGGCGCCGGGAGATCCGCAGGCCGTCGCGGGCCTGGAGCGCATGCTTCAGGAGGATGCGCAGCGGGTGGAGGCGGCGCGGCTGCTGGAGCCCGTCTACCGGAGCCTCAACGACACCCGGAAGCTGGTGGAGGTGCTGGAGATCCTCCTGCCCGTCACCCAGCCCACGAAGAAGCTGGAGCGCATCCAGGAGATCGCCACCCTGCGTGAGGCGCTCGGCCAGACGTCGCTCGCCTTCGCCGCGCGCCTGCGTGCCTTCAACGAGGCCCCGCAGGACGACGGCGTGCGCGATGACCTGGAGCGGCTCGCGGCCGACTCCGGCTCCTTCGAGGAGGTGGCGGCGGCGTACGAGGATCAGCTCGACCGTGGCGCCACCGAGCCCCTGGCGGGAGACCTGTGGCGGCGGCTCGCCGGCATCTACGACGGGCGCCTCAAGCGCTACGACCTGGCGGTGCGCGCGCTGGAGGAGGTCAGCCGGCGCGATCCGAAGAACAAGCAGGTGCTGGAGTCCATCGCCCGCGTGCACCGTCGCACGGGCGCCAACCGCGAGCTGGCGCTGGTGATGCGCCGGCAGGTGGCGGCCGAGCCGTCCGTCCCCGCCCAGGTGAACGTGCTCTTCGAGCTGGCCCACCTGGCCGAGGAGACGCTCACCGACAAGGCGCTCGCGGCGCAGACGTACCGCGACGTCCTGGAGCGCCGGCCCGAGGACGCCAACGCCCTCAAGCTGCTCGGCCGCGTGCTGACGCAGATGGAGCGCTGGCCGGAGCTGGCGCAGCACATCGAGCGGGAGATCCAGCTCGCCGACGCGCGCAGCGCCCAGGAGGAGGGGAGTGATCTGCGCGTGCGCCTGGGCCGCTTGAAGTTCAGCCGCCTGGATGACCCGCGTGGGGCCCTGGAGCTGTACCAGGAGGTGCTCCGCCGCCGTGCCGGCCATGCCGGTGCGGTGGGTGCGCTGGAGGAGATGGCACGCTCGGAGAGCCCGCTGCGTGGCCAGGCCGCCGTGGCGCTGGAGCCGGTGTTCGCGGCGGTGGGCGACCACCTCAAGCAGGTGCAGATGCTGGAGTCGCGCGTCTCCGCCGAGCCGGTGCCCCAGGAGCGAGGGGCGCTGCTGCGCCGCATCGCGGAGACGTACGCGGGCCCGCTGGACAACGCGGAGATGGCCTTCCTGTCCGCCACGCGCGCGATGCGCGAGGTGCCGGACGACGCGCGCACGCTCGACCTGTGCCTCGCGCTGGTGGACAAGGCGGGGGCCGCCGAGGAGTTCGCGGCCGCCCTCTCGGAGATCGCCCCTCGGGCGAGTGATGCCGCCCGCGTCGAGCTGTACCGGGCCCTCGCGAAGCTCCAGGCTCGCCTGGGCGAGGACGACGAGGCGCTGGCCTCGTGGCGCAAGGTGCTGACGCTGCGGCCCACGGACCCGGACGCGCTGGATGCCGTGGTCCGGCTGGTGGCCGAGCAGGGCACGCCGCAGGAGCTGCTGGAGGTGCTGCGCCGCCAGCTCGCGGGCGCCGAGGAGCCGGCCCGCCGCGCGGCGGTGCTGCTCCAGATTGGCGTGCTCCAGGAGGAGAAGCTTCAGGACGGGCTGGGCGCACTGGCCACCCTGCGGCGTGTGCTGGACGTGAAGCCGGACGACTCGGCCGCGCTCTCGCGGATGGACGGCCTGTGCCAGAAGCTGGAGCGCTGGCCGGAGCTGGCGGACGTGCTGGCGCGCCGCATCGCGCTCGTGTCGCCCGAGGAGGGGCTGGAGCTGAAGTTCCGCCTCGCGGTGGTGCGCGAGACGAAGCTGCTGGACAAGGCGGGCGCGCTGTCGCTCTACGGCGAGGTCCTCTCGCTCCAGCCCAACCATGCCGGCGCGGTGGGCCGTCTGGAGGGCGTGGTGTCCCGCGAGCCGCAGAACCTGCTCGCGGTGGAGACGCTCCTGCGCGCCTTCAGGACGAGCGGCGACGTGGCCCGGCTGGCCGCGCAGATCGAGTCGCGGGTGGGCGTGTCCCCGGACGCGCACGAGCGCAAGACGCTGCTGAGCGAGCTGGCCACGCTGCGCGAGGCCCAGGGCGAGCCGGAGCTCACCTTCCTGGCGCTCTTCCGGGCCTTCAAGGAGGATCCGAACGACGGCGAGCTGCGCCGGCGGCTGGAGAACGCCACGGACTCGGCCGGCTCGTACGACGAGCTGGTGGTGGTCTACGAGGAGTCGCTGCCTCGCGTGGCCGAGGCCCGTGACTCGGCGGAGATGTGCCTCAAGCTCGGCCAGGTGTTCGACACGCGCCTGCAGGAGCCCGAGCGCGCCGTCGTCTACTTCGAGCGCGCGCGCAAGCTGGATCCGACGGTGCAGCAGAAGGCGCTGGTGGCGCTGGATCGGCTGTACCTCACGCTGGAGGCGTGGCCGGAGCTGGCCGACGTGCTGGAGGCGCTCGCCTCCTCCGCGGAGGAGACGGCGGACAAGGTGGGCTTCCTCTTCCGCTTGGGCCAGCTCGTCCAGGAGAAGCTGGACAGCATGGACCGCGCGGCCTCCGCGTTCGAGCAGGTGCTCTCGCTGGAGCCCGGGCACCTGGCCTCGGCGCGGCTGCTGGAGACCATCTACGACTCGGCCGGCGCGCACGACAAGTTGTATGCCATCCTGAAGCTCCAGTCCGAGCGCGTCACGGGCGCCGAGCGCGAGCGCGTCCTCACGCGCATGGCGCAGGTGTCCGCCGAGGGGCTGTCGGACCTGGATGGCTCCATCAAGCTGTACCGCGAGCTGCTGGCGAAGAACGCGCGCAATGAGCAGGCCTTCACGGCACTCGAGGCCCTCTACGAGCGAGCGGGTCGGCACGATGAGCTGCGGACGCTGCTGTCCGACCGGCTGGCGCAGACGCTGGATCCGCGCGAGGTGGTGCGGCTCAACGAGCGGCTGGGCCGGGTGCTGTACCGACTGCTGAAGCAGCCCGAGGCGGCGGTGAGCTACCTCAAGGCCGCGCTGGACCGCGACCCGCGGCACCGGGGCGTGCTGGACACGCTGCGCGAGCTGTACGAGGAGACGGGGCCGGCGGAGGAGCTGGTGGGCATCCTGCGGCGGCTCGTCCCGCTCCAGGAGTCGGCCGAGGGCGTGAAGGCGCTGCGCCTGCGGCTGGCCGAGGTGCTCTCCGGCATGGGCCGGCGCGAGGAGGCGCTGGACGCGGCCCGCCGCGCGCTGGAGGTGGAGCCGCACGCGGTGGCGGACCTGGAGCGCGTGTACACGCTCTTCGTCTCGCTGCGTGCCTATAACGACGCGGTGCGCGCGCTCGAGCTGAAGGTGCAGGTGCACCAGCAGGCCGAGGAGCGCGAGCAGGCGGTGGCCACGTGGTTCGCGGTGGCGGACCTGTGGTCCGGTGAGGGCAACAAGCCCGAGCTGGCCGCCGGGGCGCTGGAGAAGGTGCTGGAGATCGACCAGGCCAACCGCACGGCATACGAGCGCGCCTGCGCGCTCTACCGTGGGCACAACGACTGGCGGGCCTACGCGCAGGTGGTGGATCGCTACCTGCCGCACCTTGTCACCGAAGAGGAGAAGCTGGCCACCCTCAAGGAGCTGGCCAGGGTGCAGGAGGAGCGGCTCGGCCAGAAGGACGTGGCCTTCCTGGCGCTCTGCCGCGCGTTGCAGCTCGACGCGTCGGACGACCACCTGCGTGAAGAGGTGGAGCGGCTGGCCGACGAGACGGGCTCGCACGAGGAGCTCGCCGCCGTCTACGAGGAGGTGGCGGATGCGCTGCCTCGCGGCCCGCTGGCGGAACGGATGTACGCCACGCTGGCGCGCGTTCACGACCTGAAGCTGGACGATCCGACCTCCGCCGAGGGCGCGCTGCGGAAGATCCTCGAGTTCGACCCGACGAACGCCACGGCGCTCGACGGGCTGGCGGGGATGTTCCACCGGCGCGGCCGCGAGCGCGAGTACGTGGTGGCGCTGGAGCAGAAGCTCGAGGCCGCTGGTTCCATCGAGGCACGCAAGGGCATCCTCCGGGAGATCTCCCGCGTCTGGGACGAGCAGGGAGATCCGGACGAGGCCGCGACCGCGCTGCTGCGCGCGTTGGATCTGGAGCCGGACACGGAGACGTTGGGCGTGCTCATCGCCCTCTACCGGCGCCAGAATGCCTGGCAGCAGGTGGCGTCGGCGCTGCTCCGGGCGCGTGACCTGGCGGGCACCGTCGAGGAGCGGGCCCGCATCCAGGTGGAGGTGGCGGGCGTCTACGAGCGCGACATCGGCGACGACGAGTCCGCCGTGGCCGCCTACCGGCAGGCGCTCGAGTTCGAGCCGTACAACCTCCAGGCGTTGGAATCGTTGGAGCGGCTGCACACGAAGCTGGATCAGCCGGCGGAGCTGCTCGCCACCTACGAGCGCATGCTCGAGGTCATCACGGACTACCGCGAGCGGGTGAGGGTGCTCTTCCGCTGCGCGAGCATCTGGGAGGACAAGTACCAGAACCCGGCCAACGCGGACTCCTTCATCGAGGGCGTGCTGGCCATCGACCAGCACAACGTGCTGGCCATCAAGGCGCTGATCCGCCTGCGGCGCGTGCAGGAGCGCTGGGAGGATCTGGTGACCGCCTACGAGCGGCAGCTCCAGCTGGCCACGTCGCCGCAGGAGCAGGCCGAGCTGTACGTGGAGATCGGCAACGTCTACCACCAGCAGCTCAAGCAGGTGGACCGGGCGGTGAACACCTACCACTACGCGTTGGAGGTGGACCCGGGGAGCCGCTACGCGCTGCATGCGCTCGGCAAGCTGTACGAGCGCAGCGGCAACTGGCCCTACGCGCTGGAGATGCTGGCGCGCGAGGCGCAGATCGCCGGCCATGCACCGGACGCGGTGGAGCTGCACTACCGCATGGGCAAGATGAACGAGGACATGCTGATGGACACCGGTAGCGCCCGGTCGTGCTACCAGCAGGCCCTCGCCATCGACCCGGGCCACCTGCTCAGCATCCGCGCCCTCAAGGGCATCCAGGAGCAGGAACGGGACTGGGGCGGCTACGAGCAGACGCTGCTCCAGGAGGCGCAGCAGACCGAGGACGTCGAGGCCAAGGCGCGCGCGCTGCTCGAGGTGGCGCGCTACAACGCCGAGACGAAGGGTGACCCCGAGACGGCCACGGCCTACTACGAGGAGACCCTCAAGTACGCCCCGGACAGCCTGGAGGCGGCGCGTCCGCTCTCGGACGTCTACAGCGCGCGCGAGGACTGGGTCTCGGCCGAGCGCATGCTCGACATCGTCGTGCGCAAGATGGCCGAGCGGGCCATCGCGGAGAAGGATTCGGCCCTCGCCGTGGAACTCTGCCGGCAGCTCTACCGGCTGGGCTACGTGTCGGACAAGCTGGGCAAGCGCGACAAGGCGCTGGACTCCTTCAAGAAGGCCTACGACCTCGACGCCACCTACCTGCCGGTGCTGGAGGGCTACGGCCACCTGCTCGTGCAGCACGCGAAGCGGTATGAGGACGCGCTGCGCATCTTCCAGACGATCCTCATCCACCACCGCGAAGAGCTCACGGACATGGAGGTGGTGGAGGTCTACTGGCAGCTCGGTGACATCCACGCGAAGCTGAACCAGGCGGATCGCGCGCAGAACCACTTCGAGAAGGCGCTGGCCGTCGACCCCAGCCACGAGGCGTCCCTGCGTGCGCTGGTGGCGCTGATGGACAAGGCCGGCAAGTGGGAGCGGGCCGCGGATCTCCGCCAGCAGCTCGCCAACGTGCTGGAGGGCGAGGCCAAGGCGCGCGTCTTCCTGGAGCTGGGGCAGATCGCTCGCGAGCAGTTGAAGGACGCGTACCAGGCGATCGACGCGTACACCGGGGCGCTCAAGCTGCTGCCGGAGTCGCTGGAGGTGCTGGACGCGCTCTACGTGCTGCTGCGTGAGACGCGTCAGGGCCAGAAGGCGGCGGACATGCTGGAGCGGATGCTCCGGCTGCCGGCGCTCACCTCGGAGCCGAACAAGGCCAAGCGGGTGTGGTTCGCGCTCGGCGAGCTGCGCCGCGACGAACTGCGTGACGTCGAGGGCGCGGCCGAGGCCTTCAATACGGCACTGGACCTGGACCACCGCTTCGTCGAGGCCTTCAGCGCCATCGAGGCGATGCTGGGTGGCGCGGGCCAGTGGAAGGCGCTCGAGGAGAACTACGCGAAGATGCTCGGGCGCATGCCCAAGACGCCGGACACGCACGCGGCCCGGATGGCGCTGTGGCGGGCGCTGGGCGACCTGTACCGCCAGGTGCTGAAGAACCAGGAGGGCGCGGTGGCGGCCTACGGTGTCGTCGCCAAGGGCCTCTTGGACGACGCGCAGGCGCAGGAGATCTACGCCGAGCTGGCGGCGGCCTCACCGGGCAAGGAGGACGAGGCCCTCGCCGCGCTCCGTCGCGCCCTGCCGAACACGGGGGATCCGCGCAAGGTTGTTTCTCAGCTGGTGCGCCTGTCCGCGATGCGCAAGGACTACGACGGCGCGTGGATGGCCGCGCAGGCCGTGTCGGGGCTGCTCGGCGAGGCGGGGGATGACGAGAAGGAGATCCTCACCAAGCTGGGGCCCTATGCGAAGCGCAAGGAGGTGGCCCAGCGGCCGTTGCCGGACCGGATGTGGCAGACGCACCTGCTGCATCCGAAGCTGCGTGGGCCCTTCACCGAGCTGCTGGGACTGCTCTTCGAGCAGGTGGGCCACCTGTACGCGGTGCCCTTCCAGAACTACCAGATCGTCCCGAAGAAGCACCGCATCGACCTGCCGAGCGCGCAGGAGTACCACGTGCAGCACTACCGCTACGTGGCGCGTCTGTTCGGCCTGGACGCGGTGGAGCTCTACTCGCCGCACCTCGTGGTCCGCCGCGAGAACATGGCGAAGCGCTCCAACGAGGCGGCACCGGATCCGCTCGTCAACGTGGAGGTGCTCCAGACGCACCCGGCCTGCGTGCGCGCGGGCGGGCGTTTCTTCGCCGAGCAGGGCCAGAAGGAGGCCTACTACCTCCTGGGCCGCACGCTCGCCCTGGTTCGTCCGGAGCTGGCCTTCAGCCAGCGGCTGGCCCCGGAGCGACTCGAGGCGGTGGTGCAGGCGGCGCTGAGTCTGGTGGTGCCCAACCTGCGCTTGTCGGTGGATCCGCGACTGGTGGACGCCGAGCGCCGGGTGTTGGAGAAGAGCTTCAGCGAGCCGGCCCGCGCGGCGCTGGCCAAGGTGGCGCGCGTCTACCTGCCCACGGCCACGCCCGCCGACGTGCGCCACTACCTGGAGGGAGCGGAGCTGACGGCCACGCGTGCCGGCTTCTTCGCCGCCGGGGAGTGCGAGCCCGTCAAGCGCATGGTGCAGGGGGAGACCGGGTCGACCTTCCGGGTGGCCCCGAAGGCGAAGCTGAAGGAGCTGCTGCTGTTCTCCACGTCCGAGGAACTGCGCGAGCTGCGTGTCGCCGTGGGTACGGACGTGGAGGTACAGGTGCGCAAGTAGAGGCGTGGCTCGAATTCATGTGGAGACCCGAACCGGGGGTCCACACGTTGAAGGGAGCAACCGGGCGGTCAAGGTGTGCATCCTTGACCCCCCCGGGTGCCACCTCTACGATTCCGGCGGATTTTCTCCCGTCTTTTCTGAGGGTTGCGGGGAACGATGCGTTTCGTGTGCGATAGCTGCCGCGCGCAGTACATGATCAGCGACGACAAGGTTGGCGCGAAGGGCGTCAAGGTTCGTTGCAAGAAGTGCGGCTACAACATCGTGGTCCGTCCAGCCGGCTCCACGCCTGCGAAGGATGAGGGCCCCAGCACGGAGGCCAGCGCCAGCGCGGCCACGTCCGAGGAGCAATCGAGCAGCGACAGCTTCGGGCTGCCCGCGACGCTCGGCACGCCTCCCGAGGGTGGCATCTTCAGCGGTGTGGAGGATGACGAGCTCGGCGCCGTGTTCGATCAGGTGCTCAACTCCGGGTCGCACAAGATTCCGGCGGGCGAGGTGGTCGGAAACGGCCCGGCCCGCCTGGATGCGGCGGGGTCGGACACGGGCGCGACGGTGCGCAAGCTCGCGGAGGCCGAGGCGGGCAGCGTGAAGCCCGCGGCCGCGCACGAGTGGTTCGTCGCCATCGACGAGAAGCAGGTCGGTCCGCTGTCGATGGACAAGGTGAAGGACTACTGGGATCGGGGCGAAGTCGGTCCTGACAGCCTGTGCTGGCGCGCGGGCTTCAGCGACTGGATTCCGCTCTCGGAGACCACGGAGCTGGCGTCGGTACTGGCTCCGCGTCCGACCAAGCCGGTCATCGTGGAGCCCGCGCCGATGGAGCCGCGCGCGTCGGTGGCTTCCGGTCCGGTGGAGTCCGCCTTCAGTGCAGGTGGCCTGACGAAGACGGCGAAGCCCGAGGCGCCGATGTCCTCGGGTGCGTCCGCGACGCAGGAGTCTTCCGGCTGGAAGCCCTCGGCCGCGAGCGTGCTCGCCTCGCTGGTGAAGGAGGAGAACGACGCCCTGACGAAGCCGGCCAAGGCGGCGCCCCTGGTGGAGGAGAAGCCGCGGCCCGTGGTCTCGGGGCTGCTGGACGTGCCCCCGCCGGAGCCCGCCCCCGTGGCGGCGCCGAGCCCCATGCGGGCCGAGTCTCCCGCGTCCGCGTCGCCCTACCTGGCTCCCGCTCCGGTGGCGCCGGCCTATGCCCCTCAGCCCGCGCAGCAGTATGGGCAGCCCATGCCCCAGCAGTATGGGCAGCCCATGCCCCAACCGTACGGGCCGCCTCCGGGGTACGGCTATCCGCCGCCGGCCGCGCCTGCTCCGAAGCAGGGCGGCAAGGGGATGATGATTGGCGTGGTCGCGGGCCTGGTGATGCTCGCGGGTGGGGCGGGGATCTTCCTCGCGACCCGTCCTTCCGAGCAGCAGGGCACCGTGACGCCGCCGCCGGCGACGCAGCAGGTGGCCCAGGCGACGAAGCCAGCGGAGTTGCCGCCCATGCCGCCGCCTCCGGCGGGGATGGCGCAGAACGCCACGGGTACGCCCGCGGGGGCCACGGCCCAGCCGAGCACGGCCCCGACGCCGGCTCCCACGACGGCGCCTGCGGTCGCGGTCGCGGGAAACCCGGGGACCGCGCCGGCCGCGAATCCGACGACGCCTCCGCCCGCCGAGACGGTGAAGCCCGCCGAGCAGCCGAAAACGGAGCCGCAGCAGGTGGCTCGCGCCGAGGTGCCGACCAAGCGGACGTCCACGACCCCCAGCCGTCCCGCGCCGAGCCGTACGAGCAACGACGACGAGGAAACGTTCACGGCGCCCGCGCGTAACACCAACACCAAGCCGGCGGCGAAGAGCGGTGGGAACGCGGATGACGAGTTCGACGAGCTCTTCGGAACGAAGAAGAGCGGCAGCCCCAGCAAGCCCGAGGCGTCAGCGAACGGCCGCACGGCCTACATTCCGCCGGAGCCTGGCGGTGGTGGGGCGTCGCAGGAGCGGCTCGGCCAGTCGGACATCATGCAGGTGGTGCTGGCCAACAAGCCGGCCATCATCAAGTGCGTGAGCGAGCAGAAGAAGAAGGATCCGGGCCTGAGCGGCAAGCTGGTGATGCGCTGGACGATCCAGACGAACGGAAAGACGAAGAACGTGTCGTGCCAGACGTCGGAGTTCCGCTCGACGTACATGGCGACCTGCATCTCCGGGCTCATCAAGGGCTGGAGCTTCCCGAAGCACAAGGTGCAGGGCGAGCCCATCGACTTCCCCTTCACGTTCTAATCCTCCGGGAAGCGGACTGTCACTTTCGAGTCAACTGACTCGTATGACTGTCCGCTTCCGTGGATGGCGAGTTCTCTCCTGAAGGGATGCGTCCGAGGGCGTGTCGACATTCGTTGACACGTCCGGAGCGGCGGGACTAAGCCGCGCGCTGCAGGAAGAGGGGGCCTGAGTGAGGCCGGCGGCCCGCCTCATGCGACGTATCCATTCAGGAGGAAGTCGAGACATGCAGATTCGGAAGATGACGTTGATGTTCACCGTGCTGGGCGCGATGAGCATGGTGCTGACGGCTTGCGGTGATGGTGGCCGCGATAGCCTGACCTGCACCGAAGGCGGGGCGGAGTGCATCGACGGCGAGATCTGTCACCCGACGGCCAAGGTGTGCGTGCAGACGTGTACGACGGGTGGGGACTGCCCCGAGTCGGCGAAGACCTGTGCGGCGATTGGCAATGGCAACACCCAGATGATCTGCCAGTGCAGCACGGATGCGCTGTGCCAGCGCGATGAGCGTGTGACGGACGCGTCGACCCTGAAGTGTTCCATCCCCACCGGCGCCACCACCGGCGTCTGTGCGCCGGCCGGAACCACGCCGGTTGAGACCACCTGCAACCCGGCCAACCAGCCGGGCACGTGCAGCTACGGGCAGATCTGCTCCTCCACGACCACCAAGTGCGAGGCGGCTCCGGTGGGCACCTGCTCCCAGGCCACGGGCGCGCCGGCGTGGAATCAGTCGGGTGGCGCGGCTCCGGTCATCGTTTCCGCGACCGCTGAGTTCGTGACCTCCACCAATGCTGCGAACGAGTGCGGCGGGGGTGCTTCCGCTGCAATTGTTACCATCAACTACTATGCGCCGGGCGGGCTGACGACGCATACGTCGACCAGCGACCTGCAGAATCACGTGAAGTTCCGCACAGCCACCAGCTTCTTCGGGGTGGCTTTCTCGCGGCAGGACCCGCCTGCGGGCACCACCGCTACGCAGGGGACGATGAAGGTCGGCATTTCTTGCGACGCTCCGACCAGACGCGAAGCCGCCATCTACATCGCCAATGAGCAGGGGCAGACCAGCAACGTCGTTTGCGTGAGCTGGTAGTCTCAAGCCCCTGATTGCTTGATGAACAGCTCCCTCCCTGTTCTTTGGGGAGGGAGCTTTTTATTTGCCTGGGCTCCGACGCGCTGCGTCGTGCTCTCTTTTTTCCACAAGCCGAAAATGCCCACTTTCGGTATGACGTGAGTCCGTGACGGCCAAGTCCCAACAATCTGAGCTTCCTGACATCCCCGTGTGCACGGTTGCACAGATGGGCCTGCGCGAACTTGAGCGCATCCGACTCATTCTCCGGGGAGGCTCGGTCATCGACTGGCGGCGGATGCACTTCCAGACCCGGGACGAGGTCGACCGCTTTCTCCGCCTCTGCCAGATCGACACCTCTCGGCCCCAGGACGAGGCGTGGGCTCGCATGGTGCTCGCCGACGCGGTCGAGTACCTGCGGCGCACCTTCAACTACCGCGTGGCCGATGCGGTAGCGAACCCAGAGGAAATCCACGAACTCTTCCTCTACGCCTCGGGTGTCAAGGGACTGCCGAGACACCGCCGCATCGCCTGCATCGTGCTCAAGGTGATGCACGTCCTTCAGCACATCGAGGGGCGGGACCTGATGCACCGCCTCGCCGTCTCGGAGGCGGACCTGTCCGAGCTGGTGACCACGCGTGTGCTGCGCACTGCTCAACTGCTACAGGACAAAGGGCTGCACGTCGTCGAGTTCGCGCACTCGATCAAGACGCGCGAGTCACTCATCACCAAGCTGTTGGCCAAGAAGGAAACGGTGGCCGCGCAGATCTATGATCGAACCCGCTTCCGCATCATTACGAAGACGCGAGCGGACCTCCTGCCGGTCCTGTACTTTCTGACCCAGCACCTGTTTCCCTTCAACTTCGTCGTCCCCGGGCAGACAGAGAACAGCCTTGTGTCGTTCAAGTCGGTGCTCGAGGAGAACCCGCATCTCCATCAACATGCCCAGCAGCTCCACTTGGATCTCGACTACGAGGACCGGGAGGATCGCACGCGCAACCTGTTCTCCGGGAACTCCTACCGGGCGCTGAACTTCGTCGTGGATGTGCCACTTCGGATGGATGCGTACCTGCCGCGACCGGAGGAGGACACGCGCGAGCGCAAGAACCGGATGGTCTTCACGCTCGTTGAGTTTCAGATCATGGACGAAGAGACCGCTCGCCAGAACGAAGAGGGGGAGAACGCCCACAAGCTCTACAAGCGCCGACAGAAGCGACGCGTGCTGCGCCGCCTCTCCCGTGGGCTCGTGGTCCCGAAGCGGCAGGGTTGAGGGCATGTCGGCAGGCGGGCGCCGACAATAAATAAATCGGGGAACCCGCCGTCAGACGCAGCACCTACTCGCAAGAAAGGTACTTCCATGAGCCGCGCTCTTCTCGTCACCCTGGCCCTGGCCCTCACTGCTCCCACCACGGCTCTGGCCTGTTCGGAGCACGTGAAGGCGAAGCTGGATGCACTCGCCAAGGGCCAGACGCACGAGCAGGCCGAGGCCACGGCCGCACGCAAGATGGCCGAGAAGAGTGCCAAGGAGCGGGCCAAGGCGCGGAAGGCGGCTGACTCCAAGGCCGCTACCCCGTCCGCGCAGAAGTAGGGGAGTGGTCAGAGCACTTCCGCCTCCGGACGGAGCTTCACGACAACGCACCCCGTCCCGCAGCGTTCGGCGAACCCTGACGGCTCGCCGAGCGGCGCATTCCGGGCGCTCCTATCCGGAGGGCACGGTGGCTACTTCTTCTTCCGGTTCTTCTTCTTGTTTTCCTTCTCGCGCTTGCGGCGCTCCTTGATGGCGTCCTTGTTCTCGGGCTTGGCACCCGCAGAGGGCAGGGAGTAGCCCATCATGCGCGCCTTGGCCATGGCCGCCTGGCCCATGGGCGGCGTGTAGCCCGGAGCAATCTGCGGCATCTGGAGCGGCATCCCGCCGCCCATGCCCATCCCGGCCATCGCCTTCTCCATCATCTTCGGGTCCTTTCCGAAGATGCTGGACATGTCCATGTTCTTCAGCTGCGCCAGCTGACCCATCTGCCGGAAGCCGGGGATGCGCCCCAGCAGGCCCGGGTTCTGGCCGATCGTCCCCATCACCTGCTGCATCATCCCGAACTTCTGGAGCAGCTCGCGCACCTCCTCCGGCTTGCGGCCACTGCCCTTCGCGATGCGCTTCACCCGGCTGTCGGTGATGAGGTTCGGACGCAGGCGCTCCTGCTCCGTCATCGAGTCGTACATCGCCTCGATCTTCGTCAGCTCCTTCTCGTCCGGATTGAGCTGCTCGGTCATCTCGCCGAAGAGCGGGAACTTCTCGAGCAGGTCCTTCAGCGGACCCATCTTCCGCACCATGCGGATCTGCTCGACGAAGTCCCTCATCGTGAAGTTGCCGGAGAGCAGCTTCTGCGCGTCCTCCGCGGCCTTCTTCTCGTCGACGACGCCCTCGAAGTCCTTCATCAGGCCGACGATGTCGCCGAAGCCCAGGATGCGGCTGGCGAGCCCGTCCGGACGGAACTCCTCGAGCTTGTCCATCGACTCGCCCATGCCGAGGAACTTGATGGGCTTGCCCGTCACCTCCTTGATGGACAGCGCCGCGCCACCGCGCGCGTCACCATCCAGCTTGGTGAGGATGAAGCCGTCCAGGTTCAAGCGCCGATCGAACTCGGCCGCCGTACGCACCGCGTCCTGGCCGATCATCGCGTCGCACACCAGCAGGATGTTATCCGGCCGGACGTTGGCCTTGATGGCCTCCAACTCGGTCATCAGGGCCTCGTCGATGGCCAGACGACCCGCGGTATCGATGAGCACCACGTCGCACTTCTGCTCGCGCGCCGCGGCGTACCCGCGCTTCGCCAACTCCGGGGGCGGCACGTTGGGCTCGAAGTACACCGGCACCTTCAGCCGCTCGCCCAACACCTTGAGCTGATCCACGGCTGCGGGACGGTAGATGTCCGCCGCCACTAGGAGGGGCTTGCGGCCCTCCTTGAGGAGCTTACTGGCGAGCTTGCCCGTGGTCGTCGTCTTACCCGAGCCCTGCAAGCCCACCATCATGATGCCGCTGATTTGGTCCTTGGGCTTGAGCTGGAGGCTCGTGTCCACCGGGCCCATCAGGGCCTCGAGTTCGTCGTGGCAGATCTTGATGAAGTGGTCGCCCGCACTCACGCGGTGCTTGCGGCCAGCCTTGTCGGTGATGGTCGTCTGCACCACCTCACCGGTGGACTTCTCGCGCACCCGCGCGACGAACTTCTTCACTACATCGAAGGCCACATCGGCTTCGAGCAGGGAGACGCGGATGTCGCGGAGCGACTCGTCCACCATCTCAGGGGTGATCTCACTCTTGCCCGCAAGGCGGTTCTTGGCGGCGCGAAAGCCCTTGGCGACGGTTTCAAGCATGGCGGTCGCTATATAACAGCGGAGGCCTCGACGGGATGCCCATGTGCGTTGCAGTCGCTCCGGGGTTGAGCGAAGGTGTCCAGGTCTCGGCACGAGTGGCGAAACTGGCAGACGCAGCGGACTTAAAATCCTCAAGAGTCCCAGGGGTTTAGCGGCTTCTCTCTGAGATGGCCCCCGCAAGGGTCCACCAGAGTCCAGGTGAGTCCACCTGGGGTGGGTACCAAGTGGGTACTGGCGCCCGACGAGTAGGCCGCCCGCCTATGGAGCGCACCCGCGCGAGGCCGTACGCCAGCACCCCGCACTCCAGGTACCCTCCTCTGCTTCATCGGCTCCTTCATGGCCGCTGCTTCAAGCGCCACGCTCGCTTCTCCGCACCTGCTTGGGGGACGCGCCGGAGGCGTCACTTCCTTGACCTGAGGGGACGCCTTCTTCCGAGAGCCCTTGCCGTCCATCGTCGCTCCTCCGGGGAGGGGGCGAGGTGCCCACTCCGACCGGTGCGCTTCAAACACCATGCGTGAGCCCGGAGGCTCGCGGGTGCGAGTTCGGAGGGGAGGACACGACAACACGGCCGCGAACCGCCATCCCCCAAAAGAGGGATGGACTCACCGCGGGCATCATCCCAGGTTCCTCTCATCACGGAGAGAGAGGAGCGGATGAAGTCCAGCCTGCCGGTGAACCACGGTCTCCCCGAGGAACTGCTCAGGGATCCGGCTCTCGTGCCAAGAACGTCAACGGGAGAGCCGTCGCTGACGGACGTCCAGTACGAGGCACTGAACAACGGCGTGGCACGGGGGGCGTCCATGCTCGTCGTGGCCCCCACATCCACGGGCAAGACCCTGATTGGCGTGTGGGCGTTGACCAGTTGGCTCCTCTCCGGATCGTCCCGGCACGCTGTGTACCTGGTCACGCATCGTGCCCTGGCCCGGCAGAAGTTCGAGGAACTCTCGACGCTCTTGAGCGATCGTCACCTGAACGGGGACAGGCGTAGCATCGTGCTCGCCAATGGCGACACCGTGGAAGATGGCGAGGGCGGAACGCCATCGGAACCCTTGAATTCCCCCATCCTGGTGGCCACGTACGAGAAGTACCTTGCGATGCTCGCCGGAACGGGCATCAGCGCGGACATGTCCCATTGCGTCATCGTCTGCGACGAAATCCAGATCCTCGGTGACGAACATCGGGGCCGCAACATCGAGGTCCTGTTGACCCTGCTCCGCAAGACGCGCTGGGGTCAGCTCATCGGGCTCTCGGCGGTGATCGACACGCGGGATGCCAGGGACTTGAAGGACTGGTTCGGCGTCACGCTCGTTCGCCTCGATCGCCGGGAGAAGCACCTGCACTACGAGTGCCGGACCCCCACCCTCGTCCGCACGTTCCGGACGGATCAACCCGAGGCGGGTGTCCAGGACAGGAGCCGCGCGCAGCAGGAGCAGCACGAGCCCACCGCGCTTGTCCACCAACTGGCACGAGACAAGTCGGCGCTGCCCATCGTTGTCTTTTGCATGACCCGGAAAAGGGTGGAGGAGGCAGTCCAGGGCTACGCCCGCTCCCTCGGCGTCGTTGTCTCCCCCACCCAACCGATCCTCCCCGCGCTGAAGGAGTCCACCGCCGCAGCCAGGAACCTGTCGAGTTTCATTCCCAAGCGCTTCGCCTTCCACACGGCCGATCTCCTCGAAGAGGAGCGGAGCCTCGTCGAGGACAAGTTGAAGTCCAGCCAGCTCGACGTGGTCTTCGCCACCAGCACGCTGGCCGCCGGTGTCAACTTCCCCTTCAAGACAGCGGTGTTCGACAGCTGGACGCGCTGGAATGTACGAACACGCAACCGCGACCCCCTGCCCGCGAGCGAATTCCACAACATGGCGGGCCGGGTGGGCCGCATGGGCTTCGAACACTCGCATGGCAGCGTCCTCTTCACGGCCGCCGACACCTTCTTCGAAACGAGGACCATTGCCCCCTACCTCCAGCCCGACCAGACGACGCCACTCATTCCCCGCATCGACCCCAAGGGCTTCACCCAGCTCGCGCTCCAGCTCGTCTCCTCGGGAGTGTGCAGGACGGCCGAGGAAGTCGCCGATTTCCTCTCAAGCAGTTTCAGCGCCAAGCGGGAGCAGGAGGCCAATCGAACTGGGCTCGTGCACTGGATGCAGGCCATGACGCAGGCCGTTCACGAGCTCAGGACGTGGGGGTTCATTCTATGACGATGCTGCACGTGACGGAGGTCGGGAGGCAGGTGGCCTTCAGTGGGCTCCTCCCCAACACGGCCTACTATCTGTTGGATTACTTGGCTCGCCGAGGCGCCGAGCTATGCGCCCTGGTGCCCAACGGCGAGCAGCAGCCCGGAGACCCCTCGCAGCTCAACTACTGCCTGCTCAATGCCTGTCTGACCGCTCCCGAGTTCTCGGGCATGCAGCAGACACGGTTCATCCCCTATGGCTTCGCGGCGGTCATCCAGAACGATCTCGTTGAGCGATATGCCACGAACCTGGCCGAGCCGCAGTGGCAGGCGTACCGCGAGGCCGCGAATGCCGCGGCCCTCCTCATGGACTGGATTGAGGGCGTCCCCGTCCATCTCCTGGAAAGCTCCGAGATCCGGGCAGGAACGATCAAGAATCTCTGCCGGGAGGTGGTGTGGGTGCTCTCGGGGCTCTCCAACATCCTGGCAGCCGCCACCCGGCCGAACCTCTCCACTGGCGAGCGGCCCTCCTGCATGAGAGCACTGCCCAAGGCCGCCGTGACGAGCCTTCGCCGCATGCTCACCCCGGTACGGCTGCTGGCGTGGCGGCTCAACGTGGGTCTCCCCCCTGCCGTCCTCTGGATGACCGAGCTGAAGACCTCCACGGGTGAACGTGCCGTCACCCGCCAGGAGGCGTTCTCCCTCCACCAGATCGGTCTGAGTTCCTTCGAGAGCCTCCGGCGCCGGAGCAACTGGCCCCAGCTGATCGAGATCCTCGGCGCGCAAGGAGCGAGCCATCCGCAGGCGCGCGCGGTAGAGCTGCAGAAGCTCGCGGACGAGTGGCATGACACCGTTCGCAACCGCTACCTGGCCCAGCAGCTTCGCCGCCTGGACGAAGCCGATCGTCCCCTGCTCCAGAACTTCTACGGCAGCCGCGAAAAGCTATTCGAGAGTGCCTTCCAGGCCCTGCTCGAGCGGGTGGGCATCCGCTACACCTTGTTCGACGCGGACCAGAAGGTGGGAGCATTCGACTACCTCCTTCACTTCGACGATCGGCCCGACGTCATCGTTGAGTGCAAGACGAAGCAGGGCAACAACCTCGTCGATCTCAACGCCGCCCGGGTCGTCCTCGGGAGCTCGGAGCAGTACGGCCACCGCGACACGTTCTGTGTCACGCTCTGCCAGCCGGGGATCGATCCCAATGTCCCCGAGAAACTGCAGGCGGTGGTCCGCTTGTGCGTCGTGGAAACGCACGATCTGGCGGAAGCCTTCACCCGTCTCATGAGACAGTCCATGAGCATGCAGGCCTTCCATGACTGGCTGACCCAACCCGGGCAGGCCAAGGCGGAAACGCTCGTGGTTCATACCCGCTCCATGAGCGAGCCCGAGGCGCCCCCGCTGGAAGCCCCGTAGCGGTAGGGGGGCGACCCGATACCTTCCGCTCATCAAGTGGCGCGCGGTATCTTCCCCAGACTGGACGAGACCTGAGAGGTCCACGCCTCGGGTGATGGAGGAGCCGTGCCATGGGCCGTTTGCCGCAGCGGACGTTGCTCGACTTGATGTGCGGGCTGGTCGAATCACAGAGCCTCGCGCAGTTCCAGGAGCGCACGGAGTCGCTTCTGGCGAAGCTCTTTCATGCGGACCATGTGGCGTTCTGTTGGATGCATCCGGATCTGCCCACGGGGTTCGATTGGAAGGCGAGCACGACGGGGCATTTCCTCAAGAGCTATTACCAGTGGTACCAGGGCGATTTCGTCTTCCGTTGGCTCTCGCAACGTCCCAATACCGCTTGGAGCGACACGGAAATGCTTCGGGGTCTGAAGGTCGAGGAGACGGAGACGTATCGGCGCAGCCGGGCGTCGGACCTCCACTTGCAGCATGTTCTCGCGGTCTTGCTGGCTCCCGAGCATCAGGTGGGCAGTGGTGCGGTCGCGCTGTACAGCGAGCGAGTCAAGCCTTTCTCTGCGGAGCGTCGGCGCTTGTTGCAAAGGCTCACCCCCGCCCTGTCGGGGGCGTTCCAGAACTTCGCGCGATTTGGCGCGCTGTCCGCTCACAACCAACTCCTGGAGGAGATGCTTCGCCAGGAGGGGGTCACTGCCATCGTGCTAGATGCCCAGCGACGGGAATACTTCCGGACGGGGTCCGTCACGTCGTTGCTGGAGCGCTGGTTCCCCTCGCACTCCGACCGGGACGACGGAGGAATCCCTCGGACCTGGAGAGCGCGGATGGACGCGATCATGGCAGGGAGCGTCCTTCTCAATCCCACCACGCACGCGTGGCGGGAGGAGCGGGGGATGAGTTCCTTGGAGGTGTGCTTCACCCGGCTGCCTCGCATCGAGGGGCGCGACCTGTGGGAACTACGGATGAAGGAGGTCCATGCCATCCCCGAGAAGTGGCGGCAGATATTGACGCTCAGACAGTTCGAGGTGGCGGCCCTCGTGATTCAGGGCCTGTCAGACAAGGAGATCGCCGGCAAGCTCGGTATCAGCAAGGGGACGGCGACGGACCACGTCAAGGCCGTCTACAAGACGTTGAAGGTGTCTGGCCGGGCCGCACTCATCGCCTTGGCCCGGCGTTCCTGAGACACTTCGGCGCCGGAGCGAGCCCTCCCCCAGAAGGACCCGCTCCGGCGGGACATCTGTACCCCTCAAGAGGGATGCGCCGCGCTCTTGCGTGCCCCCTCCCCGAAGAGGCCCAGGTAGAGGACACGGGTGGTACGCGCGGACAGCAGCAGCGCGGCCTGCTCTTCCCGGTCCACCAGGGGAGCCAGCAGGGACGTCAGCTCCGCCAGGTGCTTCTCATCCGCGGTGCCGTGCGCCTTCAGGAAGGTGACGGCCTTGCGGATGTTGGGGATGGTGTTGGCCGCGAGCATCCGCTTCGCCGACTGGCTGGCGCGATGCACGGACAGGTACTCCAGCACATAGGCCGTGCCGAGGAACGCCTCGGGCCGACCGCAGCGCGAGGTGAAGCGGTTCCAGGCGACATAGGCGGTGACCGCGGCGTTGGGCGTCTGCCGCTCGACGCGCTCGGCCGACCAGCCCAGGTTCCTCAGGTCCGACAGCAGCCAGCGCTCATGCCCGCGCTCCTCATCGGACTTCTGCAGGAGCAGATCCCCCAGCCGGGAGTGCCGGCCCTGGCGCTTCATGCGCCGACCCGCCTCGGCCAGCAGCGGCGTGCTCCACCGCGCATAGTGGTACGTCTGGATCAGGTAGTGGACGTAGTGGTCCTTGTCGACGCTGCCGTCGAAGAGCCGCCGGGCTTCAGGGTGCGCGTCCAGTTCCTCGAGCAGCGTGCGCGCCTCGTGCTCCAGGGCGGTGATCCAGTTCATCATGACGGAAGAGTCGGTGTGCGAACTCATGGACGTCTCCTGTTCGGATCCCGGGATGGGTCCGTGGGTGTTGATGTGAAGTGGATGGGAAGGGTGATTCGGGTGCGAGCGGCGCGGTTCAGATGCGCGAGGTGCGGGCGGTCATCTTGTCGAACAACTCCCGCGTGCTGGGGGAAACATCGCTGAGCGCCGCGACGAGTGGCAGGGAGAAGCGGCGGAAGCGCGCGTCGTAGAGGGGTTCGGTGATGAAACGTGCCCCCATCCTGACGGAGAAGAGCGACAACACCCGGGGCAGGCGCAGGCCTTCGAACCGTCCCTGGCGAGCGCGCTCTCTCTCCTCCGGAGTGTAGATGGGCGCGGTCGGCGTCTCCGGAGGCTTGGGGTAGGTGAGCGTCCGCGCATGCCACCGGGTGCTCAGCAGCCCCTGGTGGGTCGCCACCTGGAATAGGATGCTCGCGTCCTCGGCCGAGTCCGTCTCCGTATTCGCGGAGGCGATCCAGTGCGTCACTCCCCGGCGACAGCTCTCCTGATGGAGCCCGGCGTACAGCCACATGAAGACAGCGGAGTGGCGCCAGTCCTTGAGGATGCAGAAGCGGGTGATCTCGGCGAACACCATGTTCGGTCCTCCCAGTTCCGACAGGTCCACCTTGCTCTCCAAATCGATGCCCAGCGGGCCTCCAGTGGCGCGGGCCACCTCGGGGTTGGGCAGCAACAGGCGGGTGGTGGCCACGGGCACGCCCTCCGCGTAGACGATGACGTGGGCGGTGGTCGCCAGGGTGTCGAAGCCATGGTTCTCCCGGGGCACGGTATGGGCCGGGCGCTCGAGCAGTTCCAGTTCTGTACCGAAAACCTCCCAGCGCACGCGCAGCGCATCATCGAGCTGCTGCTGGGTGGTCGCGATGTGGCAGGTCAGTGTTGTCATGAACCCCTCCTGACGGCCCGACGCCGTGCCGTGCCTTCAGACAGAAGTTCGTGGCCAGAGGCTCAAGTTCGCCGCGGTCTTTGTTTTTCGTCCGACCAGACGGAACGGAGTGGGTTGTACTTGTCAATCCCTCCGAGGAGGGAGAGACGGCGACCTCCCGAATCCTCCAGCCTTGAGCGTC
>NZ_DASVWK010000283.1:0-5080 GCF_036389735.1 Archangium sp.
GCGCCGAACATGGAGGCCAGGCCACCCAGGTCCCCGTCCCCGCCCATGGGCAGGTTGAAGATGGCGCCAACGAGCTGCTCGGGGGAGACACCGTCCGTCTTTGGGGCGATGACCTTCGCGCGCCACTTGTACTGGCCCCAGCCCTCGCGGGAGAAGTCGCCGGACTCCTCCTTGTCGTCGGCGGCGAAGCCCTCGTCGTAGAGCGTCTGCTCCAGGTCCGTCATCTTCGAGCGGGCCAGGAGCGTGGCCACGGTGAGCTTCTTGGCGTAGGCGTGGTTGGACACCGCGCCGGAGTTGATGTCGAAGATGGCCATCAGCGCCATCGCCAGGATGGCGAGCGCCACCACCGTCTCCAGCAGCGTGAAGCCGCGAGCGCGTCTCATGACCGGGGCACCTCGAGTGCCTCGCCCACGATGTCGACCTTGCCGGTCAGCGGGGAGAGGGTGAGCGTCCAGACGTTGTCGCCCTGGCGCACGTAGACCTGGGCCTTCTCGGTGTAGCCCTGGGGGAAGAAGTAGAGGTAGGCCACGCCCTTGTCGACGGCCTCGCGCTGGTGGCGCGTCCACACGGAGACGGTGACGCCCTCGGGCAGCGAGCGGGGCTTGAGCTCCTCGGCGGTGAAGGCGGAGAAGCGCGCGGCGTTCTCCACGCGGCTCTCCTCCTGCGCCATCAGCTCGTCCAGGCCGGGCTCGCCGTTGCTGCCCCGGGTGAAGTTGCGGCGCGTGTCGCGGCCCGCGTTGCGCTTCGCATCCTCGCGGTCCCGGTCGTCCTCGCGCAGCAGCTCGTCGCGGTCGCGCGAGGTGGTGACGTTGCCCGCGGCGCACTCGGCGCGGTAGCTGGAGGCGCTGTCCTCGTTCTTGGGATCGGCCAGTTCGAAGACGAGCCGGCACGTCTTCCCGCTGAGCGCGGCCGTGTCGTACAGCGAGCGGATGGTGCCGGCCAGCTCCGCCGCGGACGACTTGGCCTTGGCGCCGGTGATGGCGCCGATGCTGACGGTGACGGCGGCGAACAGCACCGCGGCGATGCCGAGCGAGATCGACACCTCGATGAGGGTGAGACCGCGCTCACCCGCCCTGCTGCGAGCCAACACGCTCATGGCCGACCTCCCCGTACCGCCTCCTGCTGCTGCTCGGGCGTCCCCAGGATGGCGTTGTTGAGGACGCCGCCGCTGATGAGATCCGAGGCCTCGCCGGTGCCGCCGGGCACGCCGTCCGAGCCGTACGACAGGACGTAGCCCTTCCCGCCGTCCATCCGGTACTGGTACGCGCGCCCCCAGGGGTCCACGGGCATCTCCTGGATGAGGCCCACCTGGAGCAGCGGATAGAAGTTCTCCGCCTGCGAGGGAAAGCGCCCGGTGATGCGGTGGAAGGACTTGAAGTAGCCCTCCAGCCCGCGGATCTCCGCGCGCGTCTGGCGCTGGAGCGGGGTGAGCGTCTCGTCGAAGGTGAGCCGCGCGATGCCGAAGGCGCCCGCGGTGGCCGCGAGGATGACGGCGCCGACGATGAGCCGCCCCACGCGGGACGGGCGTACCGTCTCTTCGGCTTGCTGCTGCGTGGGGGTGGACTCGGACGTCATGGTCGTCATTTCCGCCTTCGGCTTGCTGGCCTTGCTACTTCTGGGCCGAGGCGGCGTTGTCCTTGGAGGACACGTCCGCGTCGGGGCCCTCGCCACCGGCGGTGCCGTCCGCGCCGTAGGAGATGATGACGGGCTTGCCGCCCTCGTTCATGTACACGTACTCCCGGCCCCAGGGGTCGGTGGGGATGCGCTCCAGGTTGTTCGTGTCCACCAGGGCGCGCAGGCCGGTGCCCGTGTCGGGGTACTTGCCCTTCTTCGTGTAGTAGAGCTTCAGGGCCTGGCCGACGTTGGCGATGTCCAGCCGCGCCGTGTCCTGCTTGGCCTCGTCGAGCTTCGGAATGACGGCCACACCCACCGCGGCCATGATCAGCCCGAGGATGGTGATGACGACCATGATCTCGATGAGGGTCATGCCGCGCTGACGGCGGCGCTGCAGCTTCGTCTTCTTGTCGCTCATGTCTTTCTCTCTCGTGTCAAAATGTCCTAGGGCTTCGTCGCGCTGCTGCTGGCCGTCGTCGCGCCAGCCTTCGAGTCGGCGGCATACAGCGACACCCCCACGGTGAGCAGCGTCGCCGTGAGGGCGAGCAGCGCCGCGAGGGTGACTCGCTGGATCCACCGGTCGAGCGTGTCGTTCATCGTGATGCCTCCGTCACCGGATGGCCGAGTTCACCTGCAGAATCGGCATCAGGACCGAGAAGGCCACGAATGCAATGATCACGCCCATGAACACGGTGAGGATGGGCTCGAGCATGGAGGTGAGGGCGCCGATGCGCACGTTCACCTGGTTCTCGTAGCTGTCGGCCACGGACAGCAGCATGTCCTCGAGCTGCCCGGAGCGCTCGCCGATGGCGACCATGTGGTAGACGAGCGGCGGGAACTCGCCGGAGCGCTTGAGGGGCGTGGCGATGCTCTCGCCCTCGCGGATGGCATCGCGCGCCTTCTCCACCACCGCGGCCAGCACCGAGTTGGTCATCACCGCCTTGGTGATGTCCATGGCCACCAGCAGCGGCACGCCGCTCTTGAGCAGGGTGGCCAGCGTGCGGGAGAAGCGGGAGATGGCCAGCAGCCGCAGCAGGCTGCCGAAGATGGGGGCCCGGAGGGCGAAGCGGTCCCACACCGGCCGGCCCTTGGGGCTGCGGAAGTACGTCATCAGCCCGAAGATGATGGCGAAGATGAGCGGGAAGAGGATGAACCACCAGTCGCGCAGGAAGTTGCTGCCCCAGATGAGGGCGCGGGTGGTGATGGGCAGCGTGGCCTTCATCGTGGTGAAGATCTTCGTGACCTTCGGGATGACGACCACCATCAGCAGCGTGAGGATGCCCACGCCCACCAGCATCATGATGGCGGGGTAGGTCATCGTGCCGATGATCTTCTGCTGGAGCTTGGACTGGCTCTCGGTGAAGTCGGCCAGCCGCAGCAGCACCGCGTCCAGCGCGCCCGAGTGCTCACCGGAGCGCACCATGTTGACGTAGAGCGAGCCGAACACCTTCTCGTGCATGGCGAGCGAGTCGCCCAGCGAGCGGCCCTCGTTCACGTTCTGCTTGATGTCCGAGATGATGCGCTTGAGCTTCTCCTTCTCGACCTGATCCACCAGCGCCGAGAGGGCCTCCACCAGCGTCACGCCGGCCCCCAGCAGGGTGGCGAGCTGGCGCGTGGTGATGGCGATGTCATCCGTGGTGACGCGGCCGCCACCGCCCAGCTTCAGCTCGCGGTCGGCGTGGGCCGCGTTGGCGCCCTTGCGCACGCCGACGCGGCTGCCCTCGGCCTGACCGATGACGTCCGTGAGGAAGATGCCGTCCTTGCGCAGCTGGGAGCGCAGGGTCTTGGGCGAATCCGCCTCGAGCATTCCCTTGATTGGCTTGCCGGCCTGGTTGAGGCCCTTGTACTCGAAGACTGGCATGGTGGCTCGCGGAGTAAAACCACGCCCCGGACCACTCCCTTCCAGGAGGGCCGGGGCGGGTGTCCCTTAGAGGTCCTCCTGGGTGATGCTGAGGACCTCGGCGATGGTCGTCTCGCCCATGGCGATCTTGCGCGCGCCGTCATCCAGCAGCGTGCGCATGCCGTGGGAGATGGCGGCCTTCTTGATGGTGGAGGAGTCCACGTTCTTCAGCGCGAGCTGGCGGATGCTGTCGTCCACCAGCAGCAGCTCGTAGATGCCCGTGCGGCCCCGGTAGCCATTCTGGCTGCAGGAGGGGCAGCCGGTGGCCTTGTAGATCTTCTCCACCCCATGGCGCGCGATGAACTCCGTCCGGGTCATGCCCAGCTCGCGCACCTCTTCCTCGGTGGGCGTGTACTGCACCCGGCAGTCCGGGCACACCCGGCGCACCAGACGCTGGGCGAGGATGCCCGTGAGGGAGGAGGCCACGAGGAAGGGCTCCACGCCCATGTCCACCAGACGGGTGACGGCGCTGGCCGCGTCGTTGGTGTGGACCGTGGAGAACACCAGGTGGCCCGTCAGCGACGCCTGGATGGCGATCTCCGCCGTCTCCTTGTCGCGGATTTCGCCGACCATGATGACGTCCGGGTCCTGGCGGAGGAAGGCGCGCAGGCCCTGGGCGAAGGACAGGCCGATCTTCGGGCTGATGGCCATCTGCCCGATGCCCTTGAGCTGGTACTCGACCGGGTCCTCGACGGTGAGGATGTTGAGGTCCGGGGTGTTGATCCGCGAGAGCGCGCCGTAGAGCGTGGTCGTCTTGCCGCTACCGGTGGGGCCCGTCACCAGGACGATGCCGTGCGGGCGGCGGATGACGTGCTCCATCTGCTCGAGCATGCGGGCGTCCATGCCCAGCTCGGTCAGATCCAACAGCGTGGTGTTCTTGTCGAGCAAGCGCATGACGATGCGCTCGCCGTAGGTGGTGGGGATGGTGGACAGACGGATGTCGATGTCCCGGCCCGCCAGCTTGATGCGGATGCGGCCGTCCTGGGGCAGGCGCTTCTCCGCGATGTTCAGCTGCCCCATGATCTTCACGCGGCCGACGATGGCGTTCTGGTAGCGCTTGGGCGGCTTGATGATCTCCTGGAGCACGCCGTCCACGCGGAAGCGCACCAGGAGCTCGCGCTCCATGGGCTCGATGTGGATGTCGCTGGCGCGCTCCTTGGCGGCGCGGAAGAGCACGGAGTTGATGAGGCGGATGATGGGCGCCTCGTCCCCCTCCGCGTCGAGGATGTCCTTGGGCTCGTCCAGCTCATGGGCGAGGGAGTCCAGGTCCGTCGACTCGAGCTCGTCCACCAGCTGCTCGGCCTCGTTGGTGGCCCGGTCATAGACGCTGTTGATGGCGTCCACGATGGAGGAGGCGAGCGCGATGCGCGGGGAGACGTTCATCCCCAGCAGCATGCGCGCATGGTCCAGCACGGTGGTGTCCAGCGGATCCGCCACCGCCAGGGCCACGGTGTCTCCCTCCACGGTGAGGGGGAGGATGCGCGCCTGCTTGGCGAAGTTGATGGGCACCCGCTTGATGAGCTCGGTGTCCACCTCCTCCAGGAAGAGGCGCGCGAGGTAGGGCAG
>NZ_DASVWK010000284.1:0-5632 GCF_036389735.1 Archangium sp.
CCTCCAGCACCAGAAGGGGTCGCTCCGCGTGCACCTCCAAGCCATGGGCGGTGAGCACTCCGGCCGTGCCTTGCAGGCGCTGCAAGAGGGTGTACTCGCGCTGGTAACGGGCGCGCTCGCGCGGACCGGGGTGCTGCGCGCGCGGCGTCTTGATGATGACGGGCAGTTGATCCGTCCGACGCACCGCATGGAACAGCAGGGTGTTGTTCGTCGTCTGGAAGAGGCTACGGAGCTCGTAGCCCGGAAACTCCATCATGCTGGACTCCATCGCGCGGCGTCGAAGCCACCTTGCCCCCCAGATGCCGGACGGCGAACTATAGGAGTTTTCCCGGTTGGAGGCAGCGGGCCGTTCTCCCGGAGACAGGTTCGCGCGGACGGGGAGTCCGGGCGGGCACCACTCCATGGATGATGTCCGCTCGTTCGAGACACCTTTCCAAGGAGCGTGGTGGATGGACTTCCTACAAGCATTGGGGCTCGGGCCCGCGGGTCTGGGCACGGGCATTCTCTTTGGCGCCGTGGGCTGGTTCGTGGTGCGCTGCGTGCTCACCGGCTTCTTCACCGTGGACCAGAGTGAGCGCGCGGTGAAGGTGCGCTTCGGACGCGCGGCGCGGCTCGTCGGGGATCCCACGACGAAGCAGGGTCCCATCAGCGAGGGACTCGCGCGCACGGACGAGGACCGCTACGTCTACCCCCAGCTCCAGGTCATCCAGCCTGGCGGGCCGTACTTCAAGTGGCCGTGGGAGCGGGTGGTCAAGGTGTCGGTGGCCACCCAGACGCTCAGCATGGCCTATGACCCCGAGTCCCCGGACGCCAACCAGGGAGGCACGGTGCTCGAGGCGGTCACCAAGGACCAGCTCAACACCGGGCTGACCGGGCAGCTGCGCTACCGCGTCTCCGAGCAGAACCTCTATGCGTACCTCTTCGCGGTGAAGAACCCCATCGCGCACGTGATGGGCTACTTCATCTCCATCCTGCGCGAGCGCATCGCCAGCTTCTCGGCCCCGCCTCCACCCGTCGTCGACGGCACCCTGGAGGCCGTCGAGGCGACGGTCGTCTCCGACGTCTCCATCAACGACCTGCGCAAGAACCTGCGCGACCTCAACGAGCACATGGACCGCGAGTGCCGCGGCAGCATGGCGCGCTACGGCATCACCCTGGAGGCCTCGCTCATCACCGGCATCGATCCGCCGGGGGAGGTGGAGTCGGCGCTCGCGGCCATCAACACCGCGCACAACCATGTCTCCTCCGACATCAGCCTCGCGCAGGCCGCGGCGGACCAGAAGATCGTCCAGTCGCGCCGGGCCGTGGAGATCGAGACCCTCAAGGCCCTGGCCGAGGTGGAGCCCTTGAACGCCCTGGCCGCGCAGCTCACCCAGCTCCACCAGAGTGGCCCCGGCGCGCTGGAGGCCTACCTGCGCAACATCCGCCTCGGCCTCTTCTCCAAGGCCAGCCATGTGGTGATGGGGGTGAAGTCATGATGGGCTTCCTCGTCGGTGCCGTCCTCGGCTTCATCGGGATGGGGGTGGGCGTGCCCATCTTCCTGGGCCTGTGCCGGCTGTTCGGCCTCTACGCCACCGTGGAGGAGCGCACGTGCCGCGTCTACGTGCTCCTCGGCAAGGTGGTGGCCGTGCTGGACGAGCCCGGGTTCCACTTCCTGTGGGCCCGGCTCGGCTGGAAGGCGTTCTTCGTGAACTGGGCGGGCCGCTGCGACGTGATCGACCTGCGGTTGGATCAGCAATACCTGCGCAGCCAGGCGGTGAACTCCGAGGAGGGCGCGCCCATGGGGATCGGCATCTGGTACGAGATGATCATCTCGGATCCCCTCAAGTACCTGTTCGAGAACGCGGATCCGCGTGGCTCGCTGGCCGCCAACGTGAGCAACGCCACCGTGCGCTGCCTGTCCAACATGAAGCTGGCCACCATGATGGAGAGCCGCCACGGGATGAGCCGCTCGGTGCGCACCGAGGTCTCCCCCATGTCGCACGCCTACGGCTACCAGCTCGGCTCGGTCTACATCCGCAAGGTGCACTTCCGCGACGTGGGGATGATCCGGCAGATCGAGGAGAAGGTGGTGAACCGGCTGCGGCAGGTGACCTCGGCCATCCGCCAGGACGGCGCCAACCAGGTGAGCATCATCACCAGCACCGCCGAGCGTCAGGCCGCCATCGCGTTCGCCAAGGCGGCGGCCCTGCGTCCGGAGATCGTCGGCGCGGCGCTCCAGCGGATCTCCCAGGACCCGACCGTCGCGACGGCGAGGTTCGAGGCCTTGGAACTCCAGCGACTCCAGGAGGGCACCGCCAAGGTGACGCTCATCCCCGAGGGACAGAAGAGCGACCTGCTCGCGCAACTGCTGGTGGCCTCGCCGACGCCTTCCCGGTGAGTCATCGGAGTCGATGACAGGCACGTGGAATCGGATAGCCTGGGCGAATGACTCTGACGTGTCCGCACTGTGGAAGTGTCTTCGAGGGTAGCGGGATCTCGATCCAGTTCTGCCCGACTTGTGGGAAGCGGGTGGACCAGCCCGGCCACCCGGCGGGGTACGATGCGCTCCCCGGCGGTGAGTCCAGGACGCCGTGGGAGCGGCGTCAGGAACTGGGCCTCGTCCAGGGGTACTTCCAGACGTGGAAGAGCATCCTCTTCAAGCCGGATGAGTTCTGGAGCGGCGTCTCGCCCACCGGCACGCTGTGGGATGCCCTCTCCTTCGGGTGGGTCACCGTCGCCCTCGGCCTGCTCATCAGCCTGCCGATCTCGCTCCTCCAGAGCACCGGACAGCAGGCGCAGCTCGATCAGGTGATGGCGCAGGCGCAGGGGCAGATTCCGGCCGAGATGGAGCGGGTCGTACGGATGCTGCTGGGGGCGGGGGCGAGCGCGGCCTTTCATGTGGGGAGCGCGGTGCTCTACCCGCTGTTCTTCTTCATCGGCGCGGGGATCCTCCACCTGTTCTGCCTCCTCGTCGGCGCCTCGCGGAATGGCTTCAACGCGACCGCGCGGGTCTACGGCTACGCGAACGCTCCCGCCCTGCTGTCGGGCCTGCCGTGCATCAACGCCCTCGCCGGCATCTACGTGCTGGTGCTGGAGGCGTGGGGCATTGGGAAGGTGCAACAGACGACGTACGGGCGCGCGGCGGCGGCGGTGCTGATGCCCCTCGTGTTGCTGTGCTGCTGCGCCATCCCGGCGGTCATCTTCGGCGTCGTGGCGCTGGTGGGCGCGGCGGCGCAGTGAGATACGCATTACACCCGGACGGATAAACTCCAGGCCCATCGTGCGTCGGGGCGGTGTCTCGGGCGTGGAAGATCCATTTCGCGGCCTTCTCCTCAAATCCCGTCAGGGGCTTTCTTCAGGAGAGGAGACGCGACATGAATCCGAGAAGCGGTATCCAGCGTCGAGGGGTGAGGACGAAGTTCCGGCGTGGGCGGCTGTTCGTCGCGCTGGGGGCGCTGTCCTCGGTGGCTTGTGGCACCACGGTGGCGCCCGAGCCGGAGTCGGCGGCGCGAGGGGGCGGCTCTCTCGTGGAGCGGTGCGAGGTGCGGCCGCCCTTCACGGGCAACTTCGAGCCGGAGCTTCAATGGGAGTGGACGGGCAGCCCGGTGTTGCCCCAGCACCATCAGGTGATGATGACGCCGGTGGTGGTGGACGTGAACGGGGACCGCACCCCGGACATCGTCTTCAGCACCTTCGCGGGCGCCAACTACGGCTCGGACGGCGTGCTCCGGGCCATCAGCGGCGATGACGGGCGTGAGCTGTGGGCGGTGACGGACCCGACGGCCCGCGTGAAGCCCGCCGCCAGCCTCGCCGCCGGTGACCTCGATGGCGATGGTCTGGTGGAGATCTGCGGCATTCCCGAGAACGGCCGCGGCATCCTCTGCTTCGAGAACGATGGCACCTTCAAGTTCCGCTCGGCCCCGGCCGCGTACGACTACAACGAGTGGGGTGGCCCCTCGCTGGCGGATCTGGACGGCGACGGTGACGTGGAGATCCTCGATGGCAACCGTGTCTACGACAGGACCGGCGCACTGAAGTGGGTGGGCTCGGGCGGCATGGGCGGCGCCGAGAACACCGGCCCCGTCTCCTTCGCGGTGGATCTCGACCAGGACGGAATCCAGGAGGTGGTCAACGGCCGCTCCGTCTACCGGCACGATGGCTCCCTTCATTGTGCCAACACGACCATCCCGCATGGTCTGGCGGGGGTGGCCAACTTCGACGGTGACACGGAGGGGGAGATCGTCGTGGCGGGCCACGGCCAGGTGAGCCTGCTCGATGACGACTGCTCGCTGCTGTGGAATACCCCGGTCCCCGGCGGTGGCCATGGTGGCACGCCCCACCTCGCGGATTTCGACGGCGATGGCCAGCTGGAGATCGGCCTGCCCGGGGAGTGGGCCTACTCCGTCCTCGAGACCGATGGCTCCCTCAAGTGGTCGAGCCCCATTCATGACCGGAGCTCCGGCCGTACCGGCTCCACCTCCTTCGACTTCGAGGGCGACGGCACGCTGGAGATCGTCTACGCGGACGAGGTCCGGCTCCGCATCTACGACGGTGCCACCGGCGCGCTGCGCTGGGAGACGAGTCACAGCTCGGCGACCACGCACGAGACCCCCGTCATCGCCGACGTGGACGGGGACAACGCCGCGGAGCTCGTGGTGTCCACGAACGATCACGCCTACCCGGGCCACCACGGCATCCGCGTGTTCCACGACGCGAAGGAGGGCTGGGCCAGCACGCGACGCATCTGGAACCAGCACGCCTACTCGGTGACGAACATCAACGATGACGGCACCGTCCCCGTCTCCCCGAAGAGCCACTGGCTGCTGCCCAGGCTCAACACCTTCCTCGCCAACGTCGCTGGCTACCTGGGCGAGGGCCCCAGCCCCTACGCCGCCCCGGACCTCGTGGTCTCCGAGGTGTCGGCCTCCTGCGATGGGGAGGGCACGCTGTCGCTCGGTGCGCGCGTCGGCAACCTGGGCGAGGCCCCGGTGGCCGCCGGCCTGAAGGTGGCCTTCTACGCGGGCAACCCGGCCTCGGGTGGCGCCCTGCTCGGTGTGGCCTCCCTCGACGAGGCCCTCCTCGCGGGCACCAGCGCCCTCGTCACGCTCTCGCCGAGCCCGGCTCCTGGCGGGAGCACCGAGGTCTTCGCCGTGGTGGACGACGACGGGACGGGCGCGGGCCGCGACGCCGAGTGCCGCGAGGACAACAACACCGCCTCCGCGACGGTGGACCTCACCTGCGAGGTGCCCAACCAGCCGCCCGTGGCCCTCTGCCGCGACGTCACCGTCAGCGCCGATGCCTCCTGCCGGGGTCACGCCAGCGTGGACGACGGCAGCTACGACCCGGACAACGGGCCCGCGCCGCTCTCCCTCTCGGAGTCCCCCTCGGCGTCCTTTGGCCCGGGCCGCCACGCCGTCACGCTGACGGCCTCGGATGGTGCGGCGAGCGACTGGTGCGAGGGCTCCGTCACCGTGGTGGACACCACGAAGCCGGTCATCACCTGCCCGCTCTCGGTGGAGGTCACGGCGAGCTCCGGGGTGGGCGTCGTCGTCCAGTACGGAGTCTCCGCCAGGGACAACTGCGGCCCGGCGCCCTTCACCTGCTCGCACCCCTCCGGAATCCTCTTCCCGCTGGGACTGACGAACGTCAC
>NZ_DASVWK010000285.1:0-3741 GCF_036389735.1 Archangium sp.
GGCGGCCTACGAGCTGCTGGCCACCTCCCAGCGCCGGGCGCTCCACCGGGCCGTGGCCCAGTGGTACGAGCGCGTCCGCGGCGAGGAGCCGGAGGTGTACCCCCAGCTGGCGCACCACTGGTTGGAGGCCGCCGAGCTGACGCAGGCCCTGCACTACATGGACCTGGCCAGCACCGCCGCCTGGGGGCAGGGCGCCAGCCGCGAGGCGGTGTACCTCATCGAGCAGGCACTCGCGCTGGAGGAGAAGGCTGGCCTGTCGCACACCGTGCCCCTGCGGCGAGCGCGCTGGTACCGCACCCTGGGCGAGGCGGCCTTCGAGAGCGGCGCCAGTGAGAAGGCCGTCGAGCGCTACCACCAGGCGCTGGACACGTTGGGGCTGCCACTGCCCAGGTCCCGGTTCGGGTGGGTGCTGCGGCTGGGCCGGGAGTTGCTGCACGGGGCGGTGACCGCCTGGTGGCCCCGGCGTCTGCGCGGAGCCCTGTCTCCCGAGCTGCGCGAGCGCCTGTCCGAGGCCGGCCGCTGTGCCACGGAGCTGGCCCGCGAGCGCTACAACGCCATCGACATCCTCGCCATGCTCACCGCCAGCCTCATGGCGGTCAACAAGGCCGAGCGCTCCGGCTCCTTCGCCCTGTCCTCGGACTCCTACAACAACCTGGGCTTCATCACCGGGTCGCTCGGGCTGCGGCGGCTGGCGCAGCGGCTCTTCACCCGCGCCCAAGAGGGCAACGGCCGTGCGCGGTGCAACCAGCATTTCGCCCGCGCGCTCATCGCCCTGGGCACGGGCTCCCTGGCCGACGGCCTGCACGAGGTCACCACCGGCCTGGAGCACGCGAAGACGCTGGGGGACCGCTACTGCATCGTCACCGGGCTCTCCATCTCCGGCACGCTGCTCGAGTTGAACGGGCACTTCACGGAGGCGGTGGAGCGGCAGGAGGAACTGCTCGACATGGCCCGTGCGCAAGGTAACTCGCGCCATGAGTGCTGGGCCAGCACGGGGCTCGCCTGCACGATGTCGATATTGGATCGCCATGAGGAGGCGCAGGCGTGGATCCGTCACAGCCGCGCGAGGCTGCCGGGGGACGACCTGCTCTCGGGCATCGGCTGCCACGCGAACTGGGCCGTCATCCTCCTGCGCGCCGGCGACGTGGTGGGGGCGCGGGAAGAGGGTGCGCAGGCGCTGGCGCTCTGGGAGCAGTCGCGGCTGAACGTGCTGCCGCACCTGGGCGCGCTCACGGACGCCAGCACCGTGTACCTGACGCTGTGGGAGGAGGCGCTCGCCACGGGCTCGGCCGAGGCGGAGGAGCTGGGCTCGGCGGCTCGGAACGTGTCTCGGCGGCTGGACGCCTATGCGCGGCAATTCCGCGTGGGGCGCAGCCGGGCGGCGCGCATCCGGGGCAGCCTGCTGTGGCTGTCCGGGCGGCAGGGGGCGGCACGCAAGGCGTGGACGCAGGCCGTGGAATGGGCGCGGCGGCTGGCCATGCCGGCCGACGAGGCCGAGGCTCTCCGCGAGCTGGCCCGGCACGAGCCAGAGGGCACGGAGGGCCGCTGGGAAAAGCTGGAGCGAGCCTACGCGCTCTTCGCGCGGTTCGGCATGGTGTACGAAGCCCGGATGACCCGGGGGCTCCTGGGCACCCCGGCTGTGGCGGAGCCTTCCTTCGTGAAACGGGACGTGACGGTGGCTTGAGCCCGCTCAAGCGGGGCTCACCGTCGTGTGCCGAGTTCCACCAGCGCATCGGCGAGGCGGTCTATCGCCTCGCCCTCCAGGCCGGTGGAGGCGAGCTCCTCGCGCGCCTTGCGCCGGAGGGTGTCGCGGTCCAGCCCTCCGGGAATGCGCGGCACGAGGGCACTGATGCGAGCGCTGATTCGCGCGAGCGCCGGCTGTAACTCCGCATCGAGCGAGTGCACGGGGCCCTCGGAAGTGACGGGCGCGCGGAGCTGGAGCCGCTTGGCCGCGTCCATCTGCGCCTGGAAGAACGCCGTGAGCGCTTCGTCCCGAGGCGCCGGAACGCCCAGGGCCGCCGCGGCCTCGTGGACATCGGCCCGAGCGGCCGCCACCAGCTCCGGCCAGCGGAAGCGCACCCATTCGAGGCGGTACCCCCGCTCGGATGCGTAGGCTTCCAGGAGCGCGGAGTCGAAGCCGGACACCTGCCCCTCACGCAGCGTGCTGAAGGGCGGGTAGTCGCCGCTCGTTCCCACGCGGAGGACCCGGGTCTCTCGCGAGGGCGGGAGCGCCTCGGGCCGCGTCGCACACGCCGCGAGCAGGGCCAGCACACAGCCCGCGACGAGTGTTTTGACCTTCGAAGGAGGGGACATCCTCAGCCGAGGCTGACAGGGCCCGCGGCGGGAGCCGCCTCGAACTGGCTGACGCCGGAGAACTCCATCGGGAGGCCCGCCTGGGCGCCCTTCAGCACCTGCTGCAGCTGCTGCGGGTTCTCGGAAAGCTGCTTGAGCAGCTCCGGGTTCTCGGCGAGCTGCTTGAGCAGCTCCGGGTTCTCGGCGAGCTGCTTGGCCAGCTCGGGGTTCTCCTGGGCCAGCTTCATCAGCAGCTCGAGCACGCCACCCGCGCCCTCGGCGCCACCCGCCTGCGGAGCGCCACCCGCGCCCTCGGCACCCCCCGCGCCACCCGCGGCCTCCGCGCCCCCCGCCCCCTCGGGAGCGCCGCCACCGCCAGCGCCCTCGGCTCCGGCGGGAGCGCCGCCAGCGGCCTCTCCGCCCTTGCCCTTCTTGCCCTTGCCACCCAGGCCCAGGGCCTCGAGGATCTTGTCCGCGTTCTTCACGCCCAGGGTGTCGAGCAGCTTCTTGAAGCTCTCGGCCAGCCCCTGCGTGTCACCGGCCTTGAGCTTCTCGCCGATGTCCGCGATGAGGCTGTCCACCTTGCCCTTGAGCGACGCGGTCTGCGAGCCAGCGCCCAGCTTGGAAAGACCGCCAAACAGATTGGCCGCACCACTCCTCACGGAAGAAATGCTCACGAATCACCTCATCAGGCAGACAACGGGGGTTGGGCAGAAGCTGCGTCGAAGTGCGCTGGAGTGCGTCTCCACCCTGGTTGTCGGTCCATGTCGGGAAATGTTGCCTGCACAGGGCGGGAAGATTGATTTCTCCTGGAGCTTCAGGCGTTTACACGGTGAAGCCGTGCTCGCCTGCCCGACGGGGGGCCGGCTCGGACGTGGTGCCACCTGCCCCGGCAGGCGATGCCGTCCCGGAGGGACATGTACAAGCTCGGCGGGCTCGTATGCGGCGGGTGCGCGGGGGGCGGGGTGATGCGTGGATGGGGATTGTGTCTCGCCGTGTGTCTGACCTGGGGCTGCGGTGTGGAGCAGGAGTTGCCTGAGTCCGTGGACACCACCTCGGCGCCCTTGGAGGAGACCCGGGCCCCGGGCGCCACGCGCTGGGTGCGGACGGTACGCGACACCGTCACCGGGCTCGTCGTGGCGGTGGACAAGAAGGACAACACCTTCCTCTTCCTCACGTATGAGACGGGCCGGGTGGACCTCGGGGGCGGCACGCTGCCGGGAGACGCGGGCATTGGCCTCGCGAAGCTCTCGCCGGACGGCAAGCACCTCTGGTCGAGGGGCTTTCCCACCAGCGGCGGCATCCTGCCCCTGGTGCGGGCCCTGGCGGTGGACGCCGCGGGCAACCTCTACGTCACGGGGGTGCACTTCGATGGGGCGCTGAGCCTCGGGGGCGCGCCGCTGCCGGCGGGGGCCTTCGTGGCGAAGTACGCGCCGGACGGCAGGCACC
>NZ_DASVWK010000286.1:0-4921 GCF_036389735.1 Archangium sp.
GGCTCCCTCTTAGAGACTCTCTCCACCTGGGGAGCGGCGCAACGTCTGGGCGACCCCGTCGAAGACGGCCGCGAACGTCGGATCCTCGGGACGCCGTGCTTCAAGGAACAAGGCATCCTCCGGCCGACCGACGAACTCGAGCATCGCCACGGCCTGGAGGGCACAGCGCAGGGACTTCGCCTCCACCAATGTTCGAGCCACGGCGCGCACGGTGGAGAGTACTTCGTCCGGAAGCGCCCGCAGGGCGTGCTCCTTGTGGAGGCGCAGGAGGATGAACAAACGCTCGCAGTAGTAGGATGCGTCTCCTCGCTGCTGCACGGCGATGGGGGCCTGGGCCTTGGCGGCGGAGATGAATGCTGGCAGCGCGACCGTCCATGCCAGGGGAAGCTCCTCTTCCAGCACCGTGAGCACCTCTGCCTTCTGCTCGACAGGTACTTCCGGGTCCTCGGCCCAGTCACGCAACGCCTCCGGAGACTCTTTCAACAGCAGGCTCAGTCCCCGCAGGGAAGCGGCAGCCGGCGGGGGAATTCGCCCGATTGCCTGCTGAACGGCGGGTCTCAGCGCCGGGTGACGTCTTCGCCAGAGTGCACGAGCCAGGGTGTTGACGTCCGCGGGGTCGACCTTTGGGCCTGCCAGCCGTTGAAGCCGACGCAGCAACCCCGCTCGCGCGGACGTGTCTTCGATACGCCCCAGGGCATCGGTGATGACTTCAATGACGGAGGCCGCATCGTAGTCCCCCCGCGCCTCCTCCACGGCGAGCCGCTGCTCCAAGCGCTTGACGCTGGCGGCTCCACCGGCTTCGCCCAGGCCGAAGGCGGCGGCTTGGCGCACCCGAGTGTCCTCGTCCTCCAACATGGCACCCAGCATGGCTTGCGCCTGCCGCGGGCCCACTCGCCGTACCCAATCGCGGATGCGTGCCTCATCCCCCTCGTGGAACGCTTCCACCAAGGCGTGCTTTGTCTGGGCTGTATCCATCTCTCGCTCCACGGCCACCTGCTGCGCTAGGGGTATGGGACGCCCGCGGGGACATGCCGTCTGATCAACGTGCCGTCGAGCAGATACAACTCATGAATGGCATCCGGGTCTGTTCTCTTCAGGGCCTCGAAAGCATCCAGCTCGCGCTTCATGTCCTTGGGGTTCGAGACGTAGTTGACGTTGTGTCGTAGGCCATCAGGGCGCACGGATGAGACATCCGGTTTACGAAAACGTGGGCTGGCGCGAGAATTCGTGTCGAAGAGCCGGGTGCCCTTTTCGTTCACTTGGGGCTGATTCTTCCTCATGCTGGTGTGTCCGGCCGCCTCCCGTGCCGCCAACTCGTGTTCAATGGCTTCGTTGTGGGGAGGATTCTGCCGGGTGTGGGGCTTGCCGTAGCGGGTGGAGAGTTTCTGGGCGCCGTTGGAGGTACTGCCCGAGGAGTTCGCCGCGCACAGGGCGAGGCCGGAGCAGGCGGTCATGCCCGCGGCTACGCCAGAGACGAGGAGGGAGCCGTCGGCCACCACCTGGGCGGTGGAGACGGACTGCGCCAGGGCGAGCCCCTCGGGCGTCAGAGAGGGCAACAGACGCCAGATTCCGCCCTCGGGCACTTGGGGAATGAGGCGGGCCACGCCCAAGGTGCCCACCGTCACCAGTACGCGCAGGTAGGTGCCGCCCATGGACCTGCCGAAGCGCGCGGCGGCGGCCTCCACCTGCTGGGGCGTGGAGGCGGCTTCAGACTCCTCGTACAGCCGCAGGCAGGAGAGGGCCAACTGCCCCACCTCCACCACGCCCACGGCGAGTGAGAGGCGCACGGTGAGCGCCGCGGCGAGGGCCTTGGAGAACAATGGTTCGGGCGCCAGCCAGGCAGAGAAGTAGACGACGATGGAGAGGCAGACACCGAGGACGAAGGCCGGGGAGGTGAAGAGTTCGATGGCGGCCTCGCGAATGCCCTCGGCCATGTAGCGGGTGGAGAGCTGGAGGGCGAGGAAGAGGCGGCTTGTCGCCAGGGACGCAGGGAGGGGCAGCAGAGGCGGGCCGAACTGGGAGATGAACTCCTCGCGCATACGCCGCTCCCAGGAGGAGGCAGACCCCTGGCCGGCGCGGTCCGCCCCAGGCGACTCCAACAGGTGAAGCCTGGCACGCGACTTGAGCCCGAGGGTGTGGAAGGCCGCGAGGAAGGGGCGCACCTCCGCGAGGCTGAGTGTCTCCTGTGGCGCGGGTGCCTGACCGGCGAGCCGTGCCCCTGAAAGAGCAGAGGAGCCCTGGATCGGCAAGGGCGTGCTCTCGGAACCAGAAGCGCGCGGCGACGCGCTGGCGGGAGCGGGGGACGCACGGGGGGCGCCATGCGGCGTGTGCCCTCGCGAGGTGGCGCAGGCGGCGGGCATCAGGAGCAGGCCCAAGGCGAGGACAAGATGCAGCGCGGAGGAGACGTTCCTCATGGCGCGGAAGCATGCCCCACCTGATCGTTCAGGACGAGGGGCGCCTCCTCGGGCTGTTTCGTCACGTCGTCATTCCAGCGGAGAATCCGCACGGTCACCCACTCGCTGGCCAAGGCCACCGGCGGCATCTACCCCGCCATCGAGTAGGACGCGCTCCGCGGGGGAAATCGGGCCGTGAGTGGCGCACGCCGTGACACCCTCCAGGGCGGGACCCTACCTCCTGTGTCAGACCTTCCGGTATGATGGGAAAGGTCTGGCGTGAAGGCCAGCGGGAGGAGTGGAGATGGGAAGGGGAAAGCGTCCAGCCACCTACGAAGACATCGAGGCGCTACCGCCGGGGTGGGTGGGGGAGATCATCGACGATGAGCTGTGGGCCTCTCCACGGCCTGCGTCGTGGCACGGGTGGGTGGCCTCGGTCCTCGGAATGAGGCTCGGAAGCCGCTTCGGAGTGGGGCAAGGAGGGCCGGGAGGTTGGTGGATCATTCACGAGCAGGAGCTGCACTTCGGCCGGCAGGTGCTGGTGCCGGATCTGGCGGGCTGGCGTCAGGATCGTGCACCCGGACTGCTCGAGCGGGAGGTGCCCTTCTTCGACCTGGCGCCCGATTGGGTCTGTGAGGTGCTGTCGCCCTCGACGGCCAGATTGGACCGGGGGCGAAAGCTGACCCTCTATCATCAGGAAGGCGTGAGCCACGCGTGGTTGGTGGACCCCAGAGCGCACACGCTGGAGGTGTATCGGCGTGGGGAGCAGGGCTGGCAACTCGTGGCCCGACACGGAGGCGACGAGGTGGTCCGGGCCGAGCCCTTCGACACGGAACCGCTCGAGTTGGGGCGGCTCTGGGCGCCCAGGCCCACTCCGGCGCCCGGGCCCTGATTTTCCCGGAGTTGGCTCGACTTCTTTGACAGGTCCGACGCGGCACTGAGGGTGGCCGCGCGCGCCCCCGCGTAGTTGGTGGATGAGGTCATGTTCACCGTGAGGGCGCGGTACCAGATCTTCCCGGCCTCGAGCCGGCCGATGCCCGCGTGCGACGAGCCCGCGTGCGACGAGTTGCGTGCGACGAGCCCACAGACGGTGTCAACGGGCTCGAAACGAGGGAAGCGAGCGAGAACGAGGCTCGGCGTGGACGGGTAAGGACCCTGGCGTAAATTAATTGACCAACTTCCTTGGAAATAATTCGTAATTCCACTCACCATGGAACTTGGACTTTTTCAGCGCCAGCCCCTTGATTTCTGCATTGGAAATCTTGCCCCCTGTTGGATAGCGCTTGCGGTCGAGCCTCGCCCTCACACGAAGTCCCGTTGCCGTATGCGTGCTTCCAATGAGATTCACTACCGTGGCGTAGCTGACAAGCGGGCGGCCTCGCCAGTTTTGGGTGATGTGGCAGAAGAGACGATGCTCGATCTTGTTCCATTTGCTTGTGCCTGGCGGAAAGTGGCAGACACCAATATGCAAGCCGGTTTCGTCGGCGAATCGCTGCAACTCGAGCTTCCATGCACGGGGACGGTAGCCGTTGCTGCCGCCCGCATCCGCCGTGATCAGCAACTCGGTAGCGTGCGGATAGGATTGCTGACCCATCGTCCTCCACCACTGGCGAATCGATGCTACCGCGAAGGCCGGTGTGTCGTGGTCCTGGCCGATGCTCACCCAGGCCTCATTGCGCGCCATGTCGTAGACACCGTACGGGATCGCCTTGCCGATTGCGTCATCAGGGAAGTCGTGCACCTGCACCTTCTCGGGCGTTTCCTTTGGCTGCCACTCCTGGCCCGCGTTCTTGAAGTCGCCCACCAACTCCTTCTTCTTGGTATCAACGGAGATGACCGGTTGGTTGCGCTGCTGGAAGTCCGTGGCCATGGCGTTGATGTGCTCGAACTGTGCATTCCTGTCGGGGTGCGACGTGCCTTCTCGGCTCTTGCGTACCGATTGGAGGCTATAGCCCAATTCGTGCAGGAGCTGGCCCACTGTCGTGGCGCTCACCGAGAATCCCTCTTTGCTCAGAGCAGCCGCCAGATGGGCTTTGCTCTTGCAAGTCCAATGCAGCGGCGACATCGGGTCTCCCCGCGTGTGGGGAGACACCAGCCGCTCAAGAGCCTTCTTCACTCCGGGTCGAGTCTTTTCAATTTTTGGACGGCCAGCTCCTGGTTGGCGCACACGCCCAGTCGCCGTCACGCCTTGCTCCAATTCTGCACGACCAGCACGAACCGTCGCGCGGGCCAGACCCGTAGCTGCCGAAACAATAGCGTCACCGCCATAGCCAATTGCGCGAGACTCCGCGGCAGCCCAGAGGCGGCGAGCGCGCTCGTCAAGCACTGGAGAGATGGCCTCGTACTTCGTCCGGATAATGGCTTCCAATGCTCCGTTTCGCTTCACAACAGGCGTAGATCACAACTCCAACAAGTTGGCAATATAATTTACGCCAGGGTCCTAACCGACCGCGCTTCAAGTCTTTCCGAGGACTTGGAACTGGCTCACAGGGTGCATACGGCCTGGCGGATCGCACGCAGGGGATGGG
>NZ_DASVWK010000287.1:0-5659 GCF_036389735.1 Archangium sp.
TCAGCACATAGGCCCGGAACATTCGCATCTTGTCGGTCACGAGCCCGTCGGCCAGCAGCACCGGCCAGCTGTGGTTCATCAGGCTCAACGCCGCGCCCAGATGGCCTTCCCGGCAGAGGATGACGACCTCGGGCAGCACCACGAAGGAGACCCTTCCACCAAAGCGCCGGTGGGCTTCGTCGAGCCAGCGCCGGGCCCTCCGGGTCTCTCCCAACATGGCCAGGCTCAGCGCGAGGTACCCGGCAAGCGCGACCCCGTCCATCCGCATCCTGCGCGGCAGCGGCTCATCCATGAGCGGCTCCATCAGGGCCACGGCCTCCGCGTACTCCCCCTGCTGGAGGCGGCACACCCCCAAGGCCGCGAGCGCCATCACGTGGCGGGTCCCGGACGCCTCCCGGGCCGCCCTCCGGAAGCCCTCCTCCGCCTCCTGGAATCGTCCCTTGCTCACCAGGTGGCGGGCCTTGTGGAAGCCCTGGAACCAACGGTGCACCCGCCACCACTGAAACAGAAAGGCGGTGAACAGCAGCGCGCCCAGCAGCAGCACGCAGCGGGCAATCCACACGAGTACGTCCAGGCGCGGTGAGGCGGACAGCAACCACTGCATGGCGGGGCTCCAAGATGACGGCGGAGGTTCGGTGCCCGAACCTACCGCGAACGTCACCCCGAGGTCACGCGGGAGCGGGCGCCGTCCGGGGCGTGGGCTCCACGCCCAGCAGCCGCGCCAGCTTGGGCCGTATTCCGAAGGAGCCCAGCAGCGCCTCCAGCTTCGCGCGCGCCTGCCGGTTGTCCTTGTGCACCCGTCGGCCGAGGATCAGCTCGTTCTTCAGCGAGTGCTCCCAGCCCGTCAGCTCCGTCACCGTCACCTGGTAGCCGTAGGCCTCCAGCGTCAGCGCGCGGATGACGTTGGTGAGGTGGCTGCCGAACTCACGCCGGTGCCACGCGTGCTGGTAGAGGAGCCCCAGCGTCGGCTCCACCGCCTGCCGGCTCTCCTTGAGCAGCGTGGCCACCTCGGCCTGACAGCACGGCACCACCGCCACGTGGTCCGCGCCCTTCTGGACGGCCACCGCCAGCGCGTCATCCGTCGCCGTGTCGCACGCGTGCAGCGCGGTGAGCAGGTGCAGGCGCTCGGGCCACTGCGCCGTCTCCAGGTGCGCCGTCTGGAACTCCATCCGCTTGAAGCCCAGCCGCTCGGCGCGCTCCTTCGCCCGCTGCGTCAGCTCCGCCCGGCCCTCCACGTTCATCAGGGTGCCGCCCTCGGCGTCCTTGAGGAACAGCTCGTAGAGGATGAAGCCCAGGTATGCGTTGCCGCTGCCCGCGTCCACCACCACCGGCGCGCCGTGGCGCGACTGGATGTCCTCCATCGCCGGCCGCAGCAGGCCCATCAGGTGGTTGACCTGCTTGAGCTTGCGCAGGGCATCCGCGTTGAGGTTGCCCTCGCGCGTGAGCAGGTGCAGCTCGCGCAGCAGCTCCTTGGACTGGTCCGGCAGCAGCTCCCGCCGGACCTGCTGGCCTTTGACCTGTCGCCTCAGACGGACACCACTTCGCTGACCTCGGGGACGAGCTCACGCAGGCGCGACTCGATCCCCATCTTCAGCGTCGCCGTGGACGAGGGGCAGCCGCTGCACGCACCCTTCATGTGCAGGTAGACGATGCCCTCCTCGAAGCGGTCCAGGGTGATGTCGCCTCCATCCTGCGCCACCGCCGGGCGGATCTCCGCGTCCAGGATCTCCTGGATGCGCGTCTCCACCGAGCCGCTGGCGCCCACCGCGGCGCGCGCCGCCGCGAGCACCTCCTCGTTCACCGCCGGCAGCCCCGCGCTCAAGTGCTCGTCCAGCGTGGCCATCACCGCGTCATTGAGTTCGTCCCACTCGCCCTCGTCCCCCTTGGTGACGGTGACGAAGTTGCTGCCCACCATCACCGCCGCCACGCCCTTGATGCTCATGAGCTTGAGCGCCAGCGGCGACTTCTCCTCCGCCGCCTGCTTGCTGGTGACGTTCACTGCCCCGGACGACACGAGCCGCCGGTCCACCACGTACTTCAACGTGCTGGGGTTGGGCGTCCACTCGAGCTGGATGTTCACCGACATGTGGAAATCTCTCCTGTGCCCTTCCTCTAAGCCGCCCGCCCGCCCCTGGCAACCCCGAGGTGCGGGGAACCCCTCCCCCACGAGTCGCTTTATCTGACAATCAGATTCTTACTGGATTTCAATGATTGCCGGACGGGACATGATAAGCTGAGAGCACGGTTGGACACCCGACCGGGGAGACGTCCCGATGGAAAGCCCGAGCCTCCTGGCCCATACCCCCCAGAAGACGATGGCGCAGCCGCGCATCCCCTCGAGCGTCTTCGAGGGCCTGTTCGTGCGGGGCCTGGAGCCCAACACGCAGCTCGCCAAGGGGCTGCGAGCGGAGGGCTACGACCCGAAGTGCCCCGAGTTCGACTACCCCGTGCAGACGTGGAAGCGGTGCGTGGCGCTGGCCCGGGACGTCTGCTTCGCGGAGTTCAGCGACGCGGAGGCCTACCGCCTCCTCGGCCGCAAGCTGACCGAGGGCTTCGCGGACACCCTGGTGGGTCGGGTGGCCGCGGTGGCGCTGCCGATGATTGGCGCGGGGCGCGTGGTGGAGCGGCTGCCACGCTACCTGGCGATGATGGGGCGGCCGGACCTGGACGTGCAGCTCGTCCCCCTGGGCGAGCGGACCCGGCGCGTTACCATCCCGGACATCCACAACCGCCCGGAGTTCATCGCCGGGGCGATGGAAGTGGCGCTGGAGCGGGCCCACGCCCAGCCCATCATCTCCGTGGAGGACCGCTCGCACCTGGGCTTCCGCCTCCTCATCCGCTGGTAGAGGCCCCCCCATGTGGTAGAGGACACCCCATGGCCTACCCTCCCCGACTCGCTCACCTCGCCACGCGCTCGGTGGTGGTGGCGAAACTGACGCCCACCTATGCGCGCGCCCACAACATCGACGAGGAGGAGGCCGCCCAGCGCCTCTCCCAGGCCCTCCAGGGCCGGCTGCTGACGTCGCTGCTGGAACAGGCGTGGACGGCCATGCGCGGCAAGGCCAAGCGGCTCGACGACGAGGGACTGGTGGAGAAGGTGGCCGCCACGCTGAGCGACAGGCCCCAGCGGCCCGGACGCACGGCGGAGCTGACGCCCGCATGGAGCGCCTTCCTCGTGCTGGCGGACCTGGAGGCGGGCACCGCCAGCGAGGCCGCGCGCCGGGTGATGGAGTCCCCCGAGGGCCGGCAGCGGGCCCAGGCGGGACTGGCCGAGGTGGGCAGCTTCCTGGCCGCCGAGCTCACCCGCGGCCGGTAGACACCTCGCGCCGGGCAGGCTGGCAGGCCCCAGGGTGGAGCGTTATAGCCTCCCCCCGCCGCCGATGTCCGACCCGCTGCCACCTACCCTGCGCGTCCACCGCGCCATCACCGAGCTTCCCCAGGGAGCCTGGGACGCCCTGCTCGATGACGCGGCCCGGCCCTTCCTGGAGTGGGCCTTCCTCGCGGCGCTGGAGGAGAGTGACAGCGTGGGGCCCCACTCGGGCTGGCACCCGAACCACCTCACCCTGTGGCGGGGCTCCCGGCTGGTGGCGGCGGCCCCGGCCTACCTCAAGGACGACAGCCAGGGCGAGTTCGTCGCCGATGGCACCTGGGCCACCGTCGCCGAGCGCCTGGGCGTGCGCTACTACCCGAAGCTGGTGCTGGCGGTGCCCTTCACCCCCATCACCGGCCGCCGCCTCCTGGTGGCCCCCGGTGAGGACCGGGTCGCCCGGGAGGCGGAGCTCGCCCGGGCCGCCCTGGAGTACGCCCGCGCCGAGGGCCTCTCCAGCGTCCACGTCCTCTTCTCCACCCAGGCCGAGGCCGCCACCCTGGTGTCCGTTGGCTACGCGCCACGCCTGGGTGTGCAGTACCAGTGGCGCAACGCGGGCTACGCTTCTTTCGAGGACTTCCTCTCCCGCTTCCATACCAAGCGGAGGAACCAGCTTCGCCGGGAGCTGCGCGCCCCCGCCGCCCAGGGCCTCACCCTGCGCACCCTGCGCGGCGACGCCCTGGCCGAGGTGGACCCGCTGGACGTGTACCGCCTCTACCTCTCCACGGTGAACAAGTACCCGTGGGGCCGGCGCTACCTCACCCCGGACTTCTTCGTCCGCATGCTGTCCACCTTCCGCCATGCTTGCGAGCTGGTGGAAGCCCGCCGGGAAGGCCAGCTGGTGGCGGGGGCCTTCAACCTGATGGGGCCTCGGGTGTTGTACGGCCGCTATTGGGGCTGCTTCGAGGAGCACCCCTTCCTGCACTTCAACGTGTGCCTCTACCACCCGGTGGCCGATGCCATCGCCCGGGGGCTGGAGCGCGTGGAGCCGGGAGCGGGCGGCGAGCACAAGCTCACCCGGGGCTTCGAGCCCACCCTCACCCATAGCGCTCACTTGCTCTTCCACCCAGGTGTCGATCGAGCGGTACGCTCCTTCCTGGAGCACGAACGGGCGGCCATGCTGGCTGGCCTGCCCCGGTGGCGGGCCGAAACAGGTTTCAAGCGGGGGCCGTTCGAGCCCCCTACTCATTAGAGGGAGAACATGTCCCGAGAGAAGTACGACCCGGATTCAAACGTCGCCACGGAGACGGTGCCGCAGAAGAAGCTCAAGCGGCCCACCCTCTACAAGGTGCTCCTGCACAACGACAACTATACGACTCGGGAATTCGTGGTGGCCGTCCTCAAGGAGGTCTTCCACAAATCCGAGACGGATGCCGTGCAGATCATGCTGCACGTTCATTACAACGGTGTCGGCGTCGCGGGCGTTTATACATTCGAGGTCGCCGAGACGAAGATCAGGATCGTGGAGGCAGCGGCGCAGGAGAATGGCTTCCCGCTGCGCCTCTCGATGGAACCAGAGGAAGGTTGAGACCGTGGCAGGACCGCTGATTGCCAAAGAGTTGCAGGCCAGCTTCCGGAACGCGATGGAGGAGGCGCGCCGGATGCGTCACGAATACCTGACGCTCGAGCACCTCCTGCTCGCGCTCACCAAGGACACCCGCACCCGGGAAGTGCTCAAGGGCTGCGGGGCCAACGTCAAGCGGCTCCAGGAGCGCCTGGAGGGCTTCCTGGAGGAGACCGTCGAGCGGCTGCCCGAGGGGGTGGACGCCGAGCCGCAGCAGACCATCGGCGTGGAGCGGGTGCTGCACCGCGCCGCCATGCACGCCCTGTCCGCCGAGCAGAAGTTCATCGACGGCGGGGACATCCTCGTGGCCCTGTTCCGCGAGGAGGAGAGCCATGCCCTCTACCTGCTCCAGCAGGAGGGCGTCACCCGGCTGGACCTGCTCAACTACATCTCCCACGGCACCACCAAGGACAGCGCCTCGGAGGACGAGGCCGAGAGCGCGCCCCAGGGGGGCATGCCCGGCGGAGATGACGAGGAGGAGGGCGCCCCGCGCAAGAGCCCCCTGGAGGCCTACACCACCAACCTCAATGAGGAGGCGAAGCAGGGCCGGATCGACCCGCTCATCGGGCGCGAGAAGGAGCTGGAGCGCACCATCCAGGTGCTGTGCCGGCGCCGCAAGAACAACCCGCTCTACGTGGGCGAGACGGGCGTGGGCAAGACGGCCATCGCCGAGGGCCTCGCGCTGCACATCCACGAGGGCCGGGTACCCGAGGCGTGGAAGAACGCGG
>NZ_DASVWK010000288.1:0-14349 GCF_036389735.1 Archangium sp.
TGGCCCTGCCGTTGTGGGCGGGGGCGCTCCTGGTGGGAGGGATGGTCCTCGTGCTCGCGGCCGTCTGCGCGGCGGTGGGGTGGGGGAAGCTGCCGAAGAAGCCCATGGGCCACACGCTGGAGCGCCTCTCGATGGACCTGGACGAGCTCCGGCACCACCTCGACTGAACGCACCGTCCATGGCGGCGGGGCGGCGCGCGTGGTACTGCGCCCCCCATGTCGTCCGTGCCCGGGGCATCTCGCGCCCGCCTGCTGCTCGCCTACACCGCCTGCTTCGTCCTCTGGGGCTCCACCTGGTCCGTGGTGAAGCTGGGCCTCGAGGATCTGCCTCCGCTGCTGTTCGCCGGGGCGCGGATGATGCTCGCCGGGCTCGTGCTGCTGCCCTTGAGCGGCCTGCACCGCGTGCGGCTGGGGGCTCGCACCTGGGGACTGCTGATGGGAGTGGGGGTGCTGCAGATCGCCCTCCCCTACGGGTTGCTCTTCATCGCTCAGCAGTGGATTCCGTCGAGCTGGTCCGCGCTCCTCTTCTCCACCTACGCGGTGTGGCTGCTGCTCCTCGGGCGCCTGCTGCTGCCGGACCAGCCCCTCACCCCGGTCAAGCTCGTCTCCGCGGCGCTGGGGCTCGCCGGCATCGTCGCGCTCCAGCGAGAGCAGTTGCACGGGCTGAGCCTCTCCGGGCAGGTGGTGCTGGGCTGCGCGCTCACCCTGCTGGCCACCGTCTCCATCTCCCTGGCCAACGTGCTGGTGCGGAGCTCGCTGGGGCACGTGTCCACGGGGCTCTCGGTGTGCGTGCAGACGCTGAGCAGCTCCGTGCTGCTGCTGGCCGGCTCCTTCCTCTTCGAGTCCCACCTGCCCGCCCACTGGACGCCGCGCGCCCTGCTCGTCATCGCCTACCTGGCCCTTGGCGCCACCGCCCTCACCTACCAGCTCCTCTTCTGGCTGCTGCCGCGCGTGCCGCTCGCCGTGGTGGGCGCCATGCCGCTGCTGGACACGCTCGTGGCCGTGCTCCTGGGCGTGGGGATGCTCGGCGAGCGCGTGGACTCTTCACTGCTGGTGGGTGGGGCGCTCATCCTCGGCGGCGCGGCCCTGGCCAACCTCGCGCCCTCCAAGGCCCCGCCGCCCGAGGCCGTCCCCGAGCCCGAGCTCCCCGCGTCCCGTCAGGCCGCCTGAGGTCCGGTTCGAGTCCGGGTGCGGTAGGCTCGCGCGCGTCATGAAAACGTGCGGCGGCAACCGATGGTGGATCAAGCAAGCGGCGCTGTTCATCCGGCGTGAGAGCGGAACGAAGGAGCTGCTGATCGGAATCGCCTGCCTGCTCGTCTCCGCGGGGCTGGGGCTCTACGCGGTGGATACGCGGGAGTGGAATGCCCGGGTGCTCATCTGGGCGTGGATCCTGCTCTGCCTGGGCCTCCACAGCGCGCTGAGCGTCTCGGAGGCCACCCTGGACACGGGAAGTGGCCAGGTCTCCTGGGCCTGGGGGCTCGGGGTGCCCTTCTTCCGGCGGACGCGGCCTCTGACGGCGTTCGACCGCGTGCAGGTGACCACTCCAGCTCATGACCTGTCCGCGAAGGCCATGCACTGCGTGGTGCAACTCGTGGGCGAGGGCGGGGCGCCCGAAGTGCTCTCGCGCAGCACGGTTCGGGACGAGGCGCTCACGCTGGCCGAGGCCGTGGCCCGCCATGCGCGGCTGGGCTTGCAGGTGGACGGTGGGCGTGTGCGCTCGGACGAGGCTCGGGGCGCGGGCCTGGAGGACGGGTCCGCGTCCGTGGAGCCCTCGCTCCCGCCGCCGGGCTGCCGCGTTCAGGTGCGTGAGGAGGAGGGGCGGCTCGAGGTGCTGCTGCCCGCGCCCGGCTGGAAGGGCGGATACCTTTCCCGGGGCCTCTTGGGTTTCGCGCTGATGGGTTTCGCGCTGGCCCTGTGCGGTCTCATCGTCGTGCGGTCGCGGGTGTCCTGGTCCCTGCTCGCCAGGATGACGCCGTTCATGCTGGTGCCGTTCGGGTTCGGGGTCGCCCACCTGCGCAGGGCCCTGGTGGGGGTGCGTACCACCTGGCACGTCACGGTGACGCTGTCGGGGCTGGAGGTGGTGCGGGCCGGGAGCGGCGCCCCCCAGACGACGCGCGTCTCGGCGCTGGTCATCCGGGACGTGGACGTGCGCGAGTTCTCGGAAGGGGCACCTGGGGTGAGCCCTCTTGCCACCTGTCCCATGCTCGTCATCGACCGGCAGGACGGAGAGAAGCTCGTGCTGGGGGTGGGGCTGCCGCGCGGGGAGCTGGAGTGGGCGGCCGCTCGGCTCCGTGAGGCGCTGGCCGGGAGGGCCGAGGTACGGCGAGCGCAAGCGCATGTCGGGTGAGGAGGGCTCGGGGTCCCATGAAAACGTGCGGCAGCAATCGATGGTGGCTCGAGGACGCCAGGCTGTTCATCCGGCGTGAGCGTGGAGCCAAGGAACTCCTGCTCGGAATCGCCTGCCTGCTCGTCTCCGCGGGGCTGGGGTTCTACGTCGTGAGGGCGGAGGATTGGGACCACCGGTTGGTGGTCGTGGTGCTGGGCACGTTCGTCCTGGGCCTCTACAACGCATTGGGCGTCTGGGAGGTCACCCTGCACGGAGGGCGCGGCCGGGTCTCCTGGGCGTGGGGACTCGGAGTCCCCCTCTTCCAGCGGACGCGGCCGCTGACGGCGTTCGATCGCGTGCAGGTCACCACTCCGGAGCACCGCTCCAACGAGCCCGTGCACGCCAAGGACTGCGTGGTGCAGCTCGCGGGTGGGAATGGGGCTCCCCACCTGCTCGCGGGCAGTGATGATCGGGACGAGGCGCTGACGCTGGCCGAGGCCGTGGCCCGCCATGCGCGGCTGGGCGTGCAGGTGGGCGGTGGGCGCGTGCGCTCGTACGAGGAGCTGGTCTCCTCCGCTCCCGGAAGTGCGCGGGCCCGGCCCTCGACAGAGGCTCCGCTGGGCACGCGGGTGGGGGATGGGCGCGCGCGCTCGGACGAGGCTCGGGACGAGGGCACCGGGGTCGATTCCGCGTTCGTGGAGCCGTCGCTCCCGCCCCCGCCGGGCTGCCGCGTTCAGGTGCGTGAGGCGGAAGGACGGCTCGAGGTGCTGCTACCCGCGCCCGACTGGGAGGGCGGATACCTTTCCCGGGCCGTCGTGGGGGTCCTGCTGGTGGGGCTCGCGCTGGTCGCGTGTGGCTTCGTCGCGTCGTTGCGTACGTCGTGGGAGCTGTTCGCCGCGGTGGCGTTGATCATGCTGGTGCCACTGGGGGCCGGGGTCGCCTTCGTGCGCAGGGCCCTGGAGGGGGTGCGCACCACCTGGCGCGTCACGGTGACGCGGCCGGGGCTGGAGGTGGTGCGGGACGGGAGGGGTGCCCCCCAGACCACGCGCGTCCCGGCGCTGGTCATCCGAGACGTGGACGTGCGTGTGCACAGGGAAGGGGCGCCCGGGGTGGGCCTCTTCCAGGAGGCCACCTGTCCCATGCTCGTCATCGAGCGTCAGGACGGAACGCATCACACGTTGGGGGCGGGGCTGCCTCTCGGGGAGCTGAAGTGGGCGGCCGCTCGGCTCCGTCAGGCGCTGGCGCGGTTTGCCGAGGCACGGCGCCAGCCACCGCGCGCCGGGTAGGCCCCGAGCGGGAGGGTTCCGCTCGAGAGGCGCGCGAACTGGTACAACCATTGTACCACTCGCGCCCAAACGGGCGGGGGGTGCTCGCGCGGTTCAGGAGGGGCGGGTCGGTGCGAGCAGATCCGGGCCCACGGAGGAGGCCTCCGTGACCCCGGCGAGGGCGAGCGCATGGGCGGTGTCCTCGCGCAGGGAGTCGAGCACCTGGCGCACCCCGTCGGCGCCGCCGGTGGCGAGCCCCCACAGCACGGGCCGGCCGACGAGCACGGCGCGGGCCCCGAGGGCGAGGGCGCGCAGCACGTCGCGACCGGAGCGCACCCCGCCATCGACGAGCACGGGGACACGGCCCTCGGCGGCCTCGACGACCTCGGGGAGGGCGTCGGCGGTGGCCACGGCACCGTCGAGCTGCCGTCCCCCATGGTTGGAGACGATGAGGCCGGCGGCGCCGTGACGCAGACACTCGCGGGCGTCATCTCCGCGCAGCACACCCTTGACGAGCACGGGGAGGCCGGAGTCCTCGCGCAGGCGGGAGATGTCGTCGAAGGTGACATCGGGGGCCTGCTCGGCGAGGGAGCGGTGGGTGAGGCCCTCGAGGTTGGCGAGGAAGTCCTCGTCGGGGAGGGGCAGGGCGGAGTCGCCGCGGTTGCGGCGCTTGTGGCCGACGTAGGGCGTGTCGGCGGTGAGGACGAGGGCGCGGGCGCCGGCGGAGGCGGCGCGCTGGACGAGGGAGCGGGTGAGGCCGCGATCTCGGAAGACATACACCTGGAACCACCAGGGGCCAGCGGAGGCGGCGACGAGCTCGAGACGGCGGGAGGAGCGCGAGGAGAGGACGAGGAGGGAGCCGGCGTCGCGGGTGCCGCGGGCGGTGGCGAACTCGGCCTCGGGGTGCGCGAGCGAGTGGAAGGCGGTGGGGGCGACGAGGACGGGGGAGGAGAGCGTGGCGCCGAGCAGCTCCAGCGAGGTGTCGACGGAGGAGACGTCGCGCAGGACGCGGGGGCGCAGGCGCAGGCGGGCCCAGGCGGCGGAGTTGTCGGCGAGGGTGGACTCCTCGCCGGAGCCACCGGCGTAGTAGTCGAACACGGCCTGGGGCAGGAGTTCGCGGGCGCGGGCCTCCAGGGCTTCGTACGGGAGCATGGCGGGCGAGTCTGGCACATCACCCACGGGGACTTGCCTGGCACCGCGGCTCAGAAGGCGTAGCGCACGCGGCAGTAGGGCAGGCGCCGCTCGAGCAGGCGGAGGAACTCCTCGACGAGCCGGCCCTTCATCCCGGTGCGGTAGCGCACGTTGGAGCCGCCGCCCTCGGACAGTTTGGCCTCCTGGAGCTCGGGCCGCCACAGCAGCTCCTCGGCCTTGGGGTGCCAGCGCAGGTTCACCTCGTGCAGGCGCTCGTTGTGGGTGAGGAAGATGACCTCGGCGGCGAGCTGCTCCTTGGCCTTGTCCCCCAGCGTGTCGTCCACCTGCTGGAAGAGCGCGTCATACGCCTCCTGCCAGCCCTCGTGGATGACCACGGGCGAGAAGTTGAGGTGGACCTCGTAGCCCGCGGCCACGAAGTCGTCGATGGCGGCGATGCGCTCGGAGATGGGGCTGGTGCGCACGTCGAGCAGCTTCGCCTGGGCGTGGGGCATGAGGCTGAAGCGGATGCGCGTCTTGCCTCGGGGCGCGTAGGAGAGCAGCTCGCGATTCACCCACTTGGTGGCGAACGAGCCCATGGCGTTGGGCAGCGTGGTGAAGAGGCGCACCAGGTCGCGCACGTTGTCACTCAGGGCCGCGTCGGCCGAGCAGTCGCTGTTGCAGCCGATGTCATAGACCCAGGAGCGCGGGTCCACGCTGTTGGGCTCCGTCTTGGGCCCGAGCTTCCCCGCGTGCCGGCGGATGGCGGCGGCAATCTGCTCGATGTTGACGAAGAGCGTGACGGGGTTGGCATAGCCCTTGTGGCGCGGCACGTAGCAGTAGGCGCAGCTCATGACGCAGCCGTTGGCCGTCGAGGGCGGCAGGAAGTCGGCGCTGCGCCCGTTGGCCACGAAGGACATGGACTTCTTCACCCCCAGCACCAGGGTGCTGCCCTTGATGCGGTTCCACGCCTCGGCGTTGCCCTCGTTGCCGAAGAGGCCGGGGATGTTCCAGTGCGAGCGCACCTCCACCCGCTCGGCGTCGGGGAAGCGCGCGAGGATGTCCCGGCCTCGGGTGAAGCCCTCGACGCCGGGCTCCAGGTAGATGCGAGACACCTTCAGCAGCCGGTCCAGGGGACCGGGCGGAGGGGGGGCCGGGGGGAAGAGGTCGAGGTTCGTCACGGTCAGAAGGAGATGCGCCAGACGCAGGGACGTTCCTCACTCCGGGCTCCAGGCCAGACGATGGGCCGCATGGCCGCTCGACTGGCCGGCCGGGTTCAGGCGTCCAGCGACTCGTGGGTCTTCCTCACTCGGCCCGAGATGGCGGTGGGGTTGAGGATGTTGTCGAACATCGGGCTGCTCCTCTCCGCCCTTTGTCGAATCTCCTCCAGCGTGGTGGCGTCCGCATCGGTGTCCACCTCGACGGTGTATTGGAGCTCGGAGAAGCCGGGGCGCACCTTCGGGTCCAGGTTGAGGTAGCCGCGCAGGTCGAAGGGCGCGATCACCTTGATGCGCAGGTGGCGGTAGTCGAGCCCGCGCAGCCGGGCCTGCGTCACCCAGCCAATCGTCAGGCAGGTGCCGAGCGCGGCCAGCAGCAGCTCCATCGGGTCGATGTGCTGATCCTTGCCGCCGAGCACGGCGGGCTCGTCCGTCTCCAGGGTGAAGGAGCGCGCGCGCGTCACCGCCTGGGCCCCATCGCGCCACTCCGTCACCGTCTCGAAGAAGCCCTTGCCTGCCTCCGGATGGGCGGACACGTGCTCCTTCGTCCTCTCGAAGGTGTCGATACCCAGGGTGCTGCAGCTTCCCATGTTCTCCATGTCCGCCTCCTCCAGTGGGTTTGAGCAGGCGGCACTCGGAGCGTCGGCCCCAGCCCGGTGCTGCTCATGCCGGGAGATGAGAGTGCGCATCCCTCCCACTTCAGGCACGGAGGTGACCCCCTCCCACCACAGCCTCGTGGACAGCGTGCTCACCCGCTCGACAGGCGGACGAACAGGCGCTCAGCCGCCCTGCTTCAGCTCCGCGCGGGCTGGCAGAAACGCTCAGAGAGTTCCGACACAGGCGTCGTCCAGAGTTCGCCGTAGTCCACGCTCAGAAGGTTGCGCGAGCGCTTGCCGCGACGGTAGGCCGCACGCAGCCGGCGGAAGTGATCCCGCAGGGCCCTGAAGTCGAGCCCCCGCTGAGTGAGCACGTAGGGAAACGACAGCAGCGCGATCAACGCCGCGTGGCGCAGACCGAGATTGCCGAAGTAGAACGCCTGCAATTCGAGCTCACCCGTCGGGTCGATTCCGTAGCGTGTGATCAGGTGGTGGATGTCGTGGGTCTCGCGGTAATGCTTGTAGAGGTAGTCGCCATCGGTCTCCACCGGGTACTCGTAGGTGAACGGCTGGATCCCGTTGGCGCGGAAGTAGTGGGCGAACTCGTGACCGAGGGTGCCCGCGGGCAGGCGCGCGAGCGTCTCGAGGTCGACGTCACCAGGAACGGTGGGCCGCTCGTCGAGGAGCCGGCGAAAGTCCGGGCTCTCACGCAACTGGCGGCCCAGCCGCGCGTACGTGCTGTCGTCGAGGCTGATGTGAAGCGTCCGGGCGTAGTCGGGGTTCGCGGGATCGTCCTTGAGGATCCGGAGCGCGTTGAGGGCGACCCGGATACGGGTGAGCATCGAGGCGTTGGGGGCGAGGGCCGGGGGGGAGTTCGTCACCTGAGTCATCACGTCTGTTTCCATCCATCCTCGACGACGAGCGCATCGAAGGTTTTCTCATTTTGGGCCTCCCGTGAGCCAGTGTCGCGGTGTGCGAAAGACCTACCGAGGCAATCGCCCGCGCGGGCGCGTCGCACGTGTCCGGGGCGTGAAGTGGAACCCAGGTCGAAGGGTCCCAGGCGTTCCCGCCCGCGCCGCGCCATTCCCGCCGCCTGAGTACTGCCCGAGCGAGCCCAGACCCCCAGGGGGAGGGCATCACGGGCAGTCGTGCTCCGACTCCATCGTAAGGAGAGTGAGGCGCAATCATGGACTTCCACAATGTCATGAGCCCCAGTGGTCTGGAGCTGAATGCTGTCATCGTCGTGATGTTGGTCTTCGCCCTGCTGAACGCGGTGTTCCTGGGGTTGCTGGGTTAGTCCTGGAAGGCGGGCGCGGTCCATGCGAACACCAGCTCCGGCCACCAGCATGAGGGGAGGCCAGGGAGGAGCACGCATGGACGAGGAGAAGAAGTCCGAGGCGAGCTGTGAGGAACCGGAGCGGTTGGGGCTTCACGGGGCTACTCGGCCATGGAGGTGGAGCACACCGACTGGGCCAGGGCCCAGGAGGGGCAGTCGGCGGAGTCGCTGCTGCCCACGTTGGAAGGTGTGCTCGAGGAAGCGCGGCGCATGGCCCACGCCGTGTCCGCCCCCCCGAGCCCCGCCTCCGGTGGCGTCTGGGATGGGGCGTGGCGAGTGCCGCCACGGTGTGCGCCCTGTTCCTCGCGCTGGTGCGTCTGGCCCCCCTGTCCCAACCCCCGAGCGCCCCGCCCGCGCTCACCAGCCACGAGGAGCCCACGGCGGGCGAAAATCCGGACACACCCACCCATGGCGGGCTCGTGGACACCGCGGACGCGGGGCAACCCGTCCTCGCCCGTCCGCTGCCGCGCGAGCCCTTCAAGGGGCAGATGCGCCCTCCCGGGACGCGCGACGCCGAGGGCCCGCGCGGGAGTGTGCGGACGAGCCCGGTGTTCGACGCCCAGCCTGAATCCGGGTTGGAGGTGCGGGCGAGCTCGGGACCGCCGCAGGAGTCCCAGAGCGCCATCGTCGCGCCCTTCCGCTCGGTGTGGATGACGAAGGTGCCATCCTTCGGGGCCGTCCACGCGTAGCGGTGGCTCGGGTTGGAGTCGCCGCAGCTCGGTTCGAGGAGTCTCTCGTCAGGCCGCCCCTTGGGCCCGCTGGCCACCACCGGAAGCTGCTCTCCAAGGTCGACCTGGGCACACCGGCTGCTCTCGCACGCCGCCGCCCCGGCACAGTCCGGGTCGAAGCAGTCGAAGTGACCATCTCCATCGTCGTCCAACCCGTCGCCGCAGTGGCCGCTCTCGTTGTCTACCCAGCTGGAGATGCTCAGACGACGCGCGTTGCGCGCCGCCGGCTACCGCTTCATCACCGTGACGCCCGAGACCCATCGGCGCGTCAACGCCCGCCGCTCCTCGCAGGAGGCACGCTCGCTGCGCGACGTGTTCGGCTGGAGCCGCCCCTTCACCGCGCGGCTGCTCCCCGCCACGCTGCTGGCCCTGGTGGAGGGGGCGCGGATGGTGGAGAAGCAACCGTCCACCTCCACGACGCCTGGCCCACCTCGAACAAGGAGGCCGTCTTCTTCGGTCCGGACACCTACCGCGCTGGACGTGAAGCACTCCGAGGCGTGGAACCGTGAACTGCTCAGAACCCTGGTGGAGGCGGATCCCCGCGTGGCGCGTCCCATCGCGGAGGGCGCGCTGATGCGCCTCGACGCGGGCGCCCGGTGCTTCGAGCGCTACCGCCGCGAGCTGGGCCTCGTGCTCCCCCGCGCTTGAGCGTGCGCCGGCCATGCACTGCCCGATCCGAGGGGCAGGTGACGTGGGGCCTCAGGCACCTTCACTCGCGAGTAACGACTCAAGCCGGTCGAGGTTCTGCTCGTTGGCGGTGTCGCTGAGGCGGCGCATCTTCGCGGCGACCTCGGGGCTCTCGAACTCCTGGACCCAGGCCAGGTGTGTTTTGTCACCGCGAGCGGTCAGGGTCACCGTCAGCCTGTACCAGGGCTTTACGACGTGCTCGATCACGAGCTTGGTATCTGGCTGAATCTCCCGGAAGACACTCTCGTTGGGGTAGTTGGCACCATTCGGGCCGTGCATCACGAAGACCCACCGACCGCCGGGCTTGAACTCAAACCGCTCGAACGTGTTCGTGAAGCCGCTCGGCCCCCACCATTGAGCGAGGCGCTCCGGTTGCTCGAACGCGGCGAATACCTTTCGCGGGTTGGCTGACAACAACCGCTCGGTGCTGACGGCGGCGTTCGGGTTGTTCGCTTGGGACATCGGCAACTCCTTCGTGGTCTGACATGTGGGCCGCAAGCCTTCCCGTAGGCGGTTGAGCAGGAAGTCCTCCGGCGCCGAGGAGCAGCAAGTGCTACACCTCGGCCCGGAGCAGCTTCGCGACAGGCAGAACCGCTACCCCTCAGTCGTCTCCAGCGGCAGTCCCGTCACCAGTGCGTGGCGGCCTGGAGCGTGAGATTGGTCTCGACCGCGAACGGCTGGGTATACGTCTTCCAGACATACGTACGATACGCGAATTCACGGTTGGACCATGCACGCTGCAACTGGAGCTTGAAGTTCCCATCGATTCGGATGGTGCAGGTGCCGCAGGACGCATCGCGGTTGCCATCCCAGGTCGCCTCGGCGCGGAAGTCTGAGCCGTACATGGCGATCGCCGGCAGCGGGGCGACATCCGTCGTGCTCAGAAACCATTGGATGAAGAGACTGCTCGGTGTGCTGTAGGCCCGCGGTGGACCATCATAAGCGTCCATCTGCATCTTGGTGAACCAGGAGACCGTGTCCACCGTGGTGGTGTCCGTGGTGGTGCGGGTAATGCCAAACTGCTCGGTGTTCATCGTCCGCGTTGCCGATGCCGCGTACCCGAAGGAGACGGATGGAGGGTTGGTGGCGGTGGCCCCCAGCGTGAAGCCCGTGTTATAGGCCACGGAGACCTGCTGGTTGGCGTTCTCCGGAGCCGCCTTGTCCAGCGACCAGCTCGAGTTCGGGTACGTCGCCGCGAACTTGATGTTCCACGACTCGAGGTAATACCCCCGGTTCTGCATCGCATTCGACGTCATCGCGATGTTCGGCCGGCCCGCGGCGCGCACCACGACGTAGGCCGTGGTGCGGCTCTGGCCCGTCATCGGATCCTGGCCGACCGTCTTGTAGACGCCCCACTCGAGCACGGGCGCCAGCGAGCTGTTGGAGGAGCAGACGCCTCCCGGGCAGAATTGCAGCGGCGCCGCCATCTTGATCTCGCCCTCCCTGCACTTCACCCCGTCGCCGCATTGACCGGTGAGATACGCCTGGCGCCGCACCCCCCTCTTGAGCGCTTTCTCGTTGATGATCGCCTCGACGCTGGCCGTCTTCTGCGCGCTCGTCGGCTTGGCGACTTGCGGCTTGCTGGACGGCTTGGGCTCTTTGGCTCTGGCTGCCTGCTGCTCGGCCTCGTAGGCCGTGAGAGCCGCTTTGGCCGCCGGATCCTCGGGCACCGGCTTGGTGGTCAGCTCAACGGCCTGCTCGGGCCCTGACTGCGCGATGAGCTCCGGCCCATCCACGATGGTGATCGCGAACTGTCCTCCGCCCTCCGTCGTCTCGATGACGGCCGTCGTTGCGTTCACGCCAAGGGCCCCGGTCAATTCGGCCATCTTCGCACTGTCGGAGTTCTCCAGGACGACGGGCACGCCCGCTTCGAGCGCGGCTTGCACCATGAGCCCGTCATCCTCGCCCGTGCTCGGCACCGAGAGGTCGGCCGCCACCACGTCCACGTCCGCGAGCTGGGCTTTGAGGCGCTTCTTTGTCTCCGCTCGCTCCTCCTCGGCCGTCTTGAGCTTCTCCTTGCGCTCCTTGGCCGAGGTCATCATCTGCTTGGCGTTCAGCCGGGTCCTCGTCTTGGCGATGCCAGAGATCACGGTGGACTTGTCGCCGCCCAGGACGATGATCTTCTTGGCGGACTGAGCCCGTGCATCCGGCGCGCTCAGCAGCCCGAGCACGAGGGCCACTCCCATCATCGGGAGCAGGCGACATGAGGTTCGTTGCATTGGAAGGTACCTCTCAAGCAGGGGGAAAAGGGAATTGAAGCGAGCGGCCACCTAGCAAGCCACGTGCCATCACGGGAGGACATCGGCTGGCGTCGGCAGGTAATGCACGTGGACCATGCCGGTGGGGGCCTGGGGCCGGGCCGCCAGCTCGAGGGTCTCGAGCACCCGGGACACGGGCTCGGCGATGGCGAAGCCCAGCTCGGCGTCCCCGCCCAGGATCATTCCCACCAGCATCAAGCCCTCCGCCTGGTTCGAGCCTTCGAAGACCGGACTGCCGCTGTCGCCGGCGAAGGAGCGCAGATCGAGCACCCGCGCCCGGGCTTCCACATAGGTCCGTCCACCCAGAGTCTTGAGAAACGGCTCGCTGGCGGTCATGGCGACTGCCCCGAACCGGAGCAGGGGGAGCTGTTTCCGCAGCTCGAAGGTCAGGTAGCTCGGATAGCCCACGGCCAGCACGGGCTCGAGCGGCTCGGGATCCCTCGAGGCCAGCTGGTTGCGCCGCCCGTTGCAGGAGCCAGGGCAGTACAAGAGCGGTTGGACCCGCACGTCCTTGGGCCAGGGGAGCCTGGCCACCGCCACGTCCACCGGGTCCACGTTGAGCCACTCTCCGCTGCCGCGCTGTTGCCGCCCCGAGTCGGCGGGATGGAAGACCCAGGCGGACCTGGGAATGACGAACTCGGCGCTGGAGACGGAGTCGCGGACTCTCGACTCCTGAGTGGCCTCGGCCACATGGCGCGCCGTCACCAGGAACAGCTCACCCGATCTCTCGACGAGGAACCCGGTTCCCACCGGAGAGGAGACGAACGTCTGCTCATCGAACTCGCGCCGGGTCTCCAGGCGAACCACGGCCTGGGCCAGGGTGCCATACAGGCTCTGGCCGGTGGGGGGCGCGAGGGGGACAGCCCGCTGGCGCTGGAGAGGTCCGCACGCCGGGAGCATGGCTGCCAGGAGAACAGCCAGGAGAGGCCGATTGCGCATCGCGAGAATCCATCAAGAGGGGTCCGCCAGATAGCACGGGCCAGGCCACCGGGCCCGATCCGCAAGGCCTCAGGTGCACCGCCGCGGCATGCGCCCGCTTCGCGTTGCTGGACGGGCGCCTCGGGCCCATTCTCGTGCCGACGCGCTCCGTTCGACGCGTCACTGACGCGTCACTGACACGTCAGCGCGCTCACGGGCAGGCGCGGAGTTCCCACGGTAGAGGACGTCCCCGTGCCAACCCGTGCTGCCCGCTGTGTCAGGTGTCAAAGAACTCGTTCCAGCCCAGTTCTCGCTCGGGCTGAAGGCGGACACCCTGAACACGGCCATCCTTACGGCCGCGCGCCAGCCACTGCCGCGAGGACGCGCGAGGCGAGCCCTTCAGCGAGAAGCGGCTGAAGGCCACGCTTCAGCACGCTTCTCGCTGACCCGCCCGCCATCCGCGACAGCCTTGTCCATGCGAACAGTCGCTTTATGGGCACCCACCCCCAGAAGGACGACATCACCTTCATCGTGGCCCGAAGGGGCGCTCGCGGACCCCTACAGTGGGATGAACACGGATTGGTAATCGTCGCTCATATACGCCTGCCAGCCCGAAAAGGTGAGGTCCGCAGCCGTCGTGCCATCCCAGACCCGAGCGAATTTCGCGGTGTTTTTCACTCGGTAGGTGTTGTTGTTGAAGGAACCCAGGGTGGTATGGGACGTCCCCCCTCCCAGGTTGTAGATTTGCGAGTTCACGCCATGGCTGGTCACTTCGTTGCCCGTAACGACAAAGCCAGAAGGTGTTCCGTTCTGGGCGAATGCGAAATGAGTGGTCGGAGTAGCCGGGTCTTCGCCAGTGTCCGTGGATTTGTTGTTCAAGATGTTGTTGTTGTAGGCGTTATGCATGAGGAAGTTGATTCCGCAGTCCGTGACGGTGTTTCTGGCGACAGTCACGCCATTGGAGTAATCATCAAGATAAATGCCGAAGCATCCAGGGCCCTTGGCGCCCGACACGATGTTGTCGATGATGTGCTGATTCAGATTCACTTCACCTTGGCCGCCCGTATAGATTCCGGCGCCATCGGTAAGAGCTTGCATCGCGTTGAGGACGGTGCAGTTGCTGACGGTCGTGTTGTAGTTGGTCGTGATCTGGATGCCGTTATAGCAGGTGTTGGTGACGCGGTTGTTGTCGTAGATGTTTTGGTTCGTCGTGCCCTTGTTGACCGTGCCACCTGAGAAGATGGCGCCTTGTGAGCCTTTGGGCATGCCCACCATGCCGACAGTGTGAATGGTTGTGTTCTTGACGGTGTTCTTCCCGCTGCCGTACCAGAAGTCATAGCCATTGTTGATGGCGTACTTGATGCTGCCGCCATCCACCGTGCATCCAAAGCTACCCGCTGCGAAGAGGCCTTTCTTGCAGTGTACGATGTCTACGTTGAGCACCCTCAAGTTCAACGTCTTCGCACCGCCGCTGGCCGTACTCGCATCAATGGCCCTGTCCGTACCGAAGACCTCGATGCTATCAATGGTACAAGCCGAGGAGCCTTGTGCGTTGATGCCGTTCGCTGCTGGAGAAACCCAGACGGTCTTTCCGGCAGGGCTCGAGCCATCTGGAGTCCAGACGTAAAGGACGCCGTTCTCGTAGGCCCAGGAGTTGTTTTCATCCAACATCCATAGTTTGCCTTCGAGGTAGAATTGACGGTTGCTGGTTGAAGTGATGTTGCCGTCATCGACATCCGGGCCCAACGTCATCGGTAACCGTTCACCACGTCAGGCGGTGGCGAGTCGCAGCTGAGATTGCGAGGGCAGCAACGAGGGTCCGCGCTGTCCGCGTAGCAAAGCCTCACAGGAGGCCGTCAGGTATTCCAGTACGTTGCGCTGCTGCTGCTTG
>NZ_DASVWK010000289.1:0-11159 GCF_036389735.1 Archangium sp.
GGCGTCCTGGCTTCGGAGAGCCAGGCGCGACCTCAAGGCTTGACCGTCACGTGGAGCTTGAAGGAGCGCTCCACCTGGCCCGGATTGAAGGCCTTGGCGAGGAAGAACTCGATTTCCGTGGGGCCGGGATTGCGCGGGATGAAGAAGAACTCACGGGTGGCGCCCTCGGAGCCCGGCTCGAAGTTGGCTTCCCGCAGGCCCACGCGCTTGGCCACCGTGGGCTCGATGGCCCAGGTGAGGCCCGGCTGCTCCTGGAGCCGCACGGTGAAGCCATGGTTGAGCTTCACCTCGATGTGGGTGGTCTGCTCGCCCTCCACCTGGAGGAGGTCCATGCCCTCGCGGGACATGGGCCGGGCCTCGGCGGGGCGAGGCTCCACGCCCTCCACCTCGATGCGCCCACCCCAGCCGGAGGACTTGTCCGCCACGCCGGTGACGGAGAGCGTCTGGCCCAGGTACTTGCGCAGCCCCTTGGCGCCCTTGCCCTCGAGGATGAAGGACACCTGCTGCCGGGTGCCGCCATTGGACACCACCAGCACGAACTCCTCGCCGGTCATCTCCAGGTTGCCGCGCAGCGCGGCGAAGCCCTTCATGCCCGCGCCCATGCCGGCCGACACCACCTGGGACACCTCGCCGGGCGACAGGTAGCGCAGCTTGTTCTCCGGCTCCACCGGCGCCACCACGGGCTCCTCGACCTCGGGCTTCTTGGCGGAGAACTTCCGCACGTCCACCGTGCCACCGTAGTTGGTGGTCTTCTTGATGAGCCCGCTGACGGACACCTTGTGGTCCATATAGGCCGGCAGCACCTCTTGATCCGGCCCCTGGAGCAGGAAGCTCAGCTCTCGCTTGTCCCGGCCCACCACCACCAGGTGCGGCATGCCATCGGTGATGGCCAGCCGGCCCTTGAGGCTGCCCTCGCCGACCACGCCACGACCCGTGCCCGCGGTGAGCAGCTGCTCCATGTCGCGCTTGTTGAGGGGCTCGCCCGGGGGCGGCAGCTTGGTGGCGCGGGGCCGAGGCTTCTCGACCGGGGGCGTCTGCGCCGCGAGGGCCGCCGCCTTGGTGGCCGCCTTGGAAGCCGCCTCCTTCACCGTGGTGGCCGCCTTGGTCGCGACCTTGGTGGCCGCCGAGGCCACCTCCTTCACCTTGGTGGCCGCCTTGCCCGCCGGAGCCTTCTTCTCGGCGGCGGGAGCGACGGGAGCCGGGGCGGCCACGGGCTTCTCGCCCTTGACGGGCTTCTCACCCTTGGCGGCCTTCTTCACCGCCTTCGCGGCGCCCGAGGCCTTCGTCACCAACTTCGAGGCAGCCTTGGCCACGCGCTTGGACGCGGTCTTGAGCACACCCGGTTTCGTCGACTTGACCTTCTTCGCAGCGGGAGTCGCCTTCTTGGCCCCTGACCTGGGCTTGGCCATCGACGCTGTCTCCTTGAAATTCCCGTGTCATCTCAACGGGTTGGCGCGCTTGCCCCCAACCGGATACGGGCCACGCGATCACCAGCGCTTGTAACGATGATCAGCAGGCCTGTCAAACAAAGTCTTGAATTTCCTAGGGACTTTGATCCCAAAAACAGCCAATCGCTACACGTCTGTTTCGCCCTCCCCCGGATGGAGCCAATCATCCCTGGGAGATCATGCCCAGGAGACCCGACCCATGAAGGAAGATGCCGCGCTGCTGCCCGTGGAAGATGCGCGCGCCCGCACCCTCGCCCTGGTCTCTCCCCTGCCCCCCGAGTGGGCACGGTTGGAGGAGGCGCTCGGACGTGCCCTCGCCTCGGATGTGCTTGCCCAGCGCACCCTGCCGCCCTGGGACAACTCGGCCATGGAGGGCTTCGCGGTGCGCAGCGCCGATTTATCGGCCCCGCCGCCCGTCCGCCTCCAGGTGCGCGAGACCATCCATGCGGGCCAGACGCCTCGCCAGGAGGTCGTCCCGGGCACCTGCGCGCGCATCATGACGGGGGCCCCGTTGCCGGCGGGAGCGGACGCGGTGGTGATGCGGGAGCGGACGCGGCTGGAGCCGGACGGCGGCGCGGTGGAGATCCTCGAGGCGGTGGGCCCGGGGAACTTCGTGCGGCCCAGGGGCGAGGACGCGCGGGCGGGAGAGGTGCTGCTCCCCCGGGGCACGCCGCTGGGGATTCCGGAGCTGGGGCTGGTAGTGAGCCAGGGCCTGCAGTCGGTACCGGTCCCTCGCCGCCCCCGGGTGGCCATCCTCTCCACGGGCGACGAGCTGTGCCGGGCGGACGCACCCGCCGAGGGTCGCATCGTGGACGCCAACGGCCCGGCCCTGGCGCTGGCGGTGCTGCGCGCGGGCGGAGTGCCCTCGGTGCTGGGCATCGCCCGGGACACGCTGGAGGATGTCTTCGCGCACCTCTCGGCGGCCGAGGGGTACGATCTGGTACTGACGAGCGCGGGCATGTCCGTGGGCGAACACGACTTCGTCCGCGAGGCCCTGGAGCGGCTGGGGGTGGAGCGGGACTTCTGGCGCGTGGCCATCAAACCGGGCAAGCCGCTCGCGGTGGGGCGCAAGGGGCACACCGTCTACTTCGGGCTGCCGGGCAACCCCACCTCCTCCCTCGTCACCTTCGAACTCTTCGTCCGCCCGGCGCTGCGCCGCATGCTGGGGCACCCGGACGTGGAGCCCCCCCGGGTGGGCGGCAGGCTGGCGGGCGAGCTGAAGAAGGCCCCCGGGCTGGCCCACTATGTCCGGGTGACGACCACCTGGCAGGAGGGAGAGCTCTGGGCCCGGCCCCTGTCCACCCAGACGTCGGGAGTGTTGCGGTCCGCGGCCTCGGCCACCCACCTGCTCCACTTCCCACTTTCCTCCAGTAGGCTGACTAATGGTGACAAGGTGGAACTGCTCCCTCTTTCCTGGGGGGCATGAAGAACGAACCCTGGCGGTTCGCATCCATCTTGTGCCTCCAGATGTTGTGCGAGAGAAGGGAACATCCATGTCCGATTCGACACCTCCGGTTCTCCCGACCCGCAAGGCCTCTTGTCTCCTGGAGAAGTTTTCCGAGGCGGACGTCCCCACGGGGCGTGGCGTCCTGCGCACGGTCGTCTTCCGGGAAAAGCGCAACGGGCGCGAGCATGTAGCGCTGGTGGTGGGAGAGGTGCAGGGGAAGGAGGGTGTGCCCGTCCGGGTGCACTCCGAGTGTCTGACGAGCGAGGTCTTCGGCAGCCTGAAGTGCGACTGCCGGGAGCAGTTGGATCGGGCGTTGGACTTCGTGACCCAGAATGGGTGCGGGGTGGTGCTCTACCTGCGCCAGGAGGGCCGGGGCATCGGCCTGGGCAACAAGATCAAGGCCTATGCGCTCCAGGCCCAGGGGATGGACACCTACGAGGCCAACCAGAAGCTGGGATTCCCGGATGATTTGCGCAGCTACGACGTCGCGGCGGAGATGCTGCGCATGCTCGGGGTGCGCTCCGTGGACCTGATCACCAATAATCCACTGAAAATTGCAGGGCTGGTGGAAGAGGGAATTCCAGTTCGTCGACGCATTCCCTCGCGTACGGAGCATAATCCGCATAACGTCGGCTACCTGAGGACGAAGCGCGAGCGGACGGGGCACCTGATTGAGCTCTTCGCCGAGGACGACGACGACACGGAAGCAAAGGTTGGCTGACGACGAGCAAGAGGGGGGCACGCAGGCGAGCGTGCCCTTCCAGGTTCGTTTCTGGGGAGTGCGCGGCTCGATCCCATCACCGGGACCGAAGACGCAGCGCTACGGTGGCAACACGCCCTGCGTCGAGATGCGATGCGGGGACGAGCTGCTCATCTTCGACCTGGGCACGGGTGTGCGAGCGCTGGGCGACGAACTGGTCGCGGCGGGGGGACCCCTGCGCGCGTCGATCTTCCTGTCGCACTACCACTACGATCACCTGCAGGGGCTGCCGTTCTTCACGCCCATCTTCATCCCGAAGTACAGCTTCACGATGTACGGAGCGCCGAGGGATGGGAGGTCGGTGAAGGAGGTGCTGTCGGGGCAGATGGTGCAGCCCTACTTCCCGGTGACGGCGGAGCAGGTGTTCAAGGCCCAGCTGACGTACAAGAACCTGGGCTCCAAGCAGGAGCTGGAGCTGGGCCCCGCGAGGATCCGGACGTTGGATCTGAACCATCCGGGCGGCAACCTGGGCTACCGGGTGGAGTGCGGCGGCAAGTCGGTGGTGTACGCGACGGACGTGGAGCACGGCTGCGCGAACGACCACGAGCTGGTGGAGTTCGCGCGAGACGCGGACGTGCTGGTCATCGACGCGATGTACACGGTGGACGAGTACCTGGGCCACAAGGGCGCGTCGAAGGAGGGCTGGGGCCACTCGACGTGGGAGTCGGCGGTGGAGACGGCCAACAAGGCGAAGGTGAAGAGGCTGGTGCTCTTCCACCACGAGCCCACGCGAGACGACGATGCGATGGACAGGTTCGTGGAGGAGGTGCGCAAGCACCGTCCGGACGCGATCGCCGCCATCGAGTCGCAGATCGTGAAGGTCTGAAGTTCCCCCTTCCCCCCCCTCCCTCCGCGAGAGGGACGGGGTGAGGGTACGCGTCCCCCGGGTTGAACCCTACGCGAACGCCCGAAGCGCCCGCTGTACCCCCTCGCGCAGCCCACGAAACGGCAGCCGCGCGAGCGCCGTCTGAGCATCCACCCACTCGTGGGCATCGTGCTCGTCCCCGAGGCGGACCTCGAAGCCCTCGGCGCACCGAGCGGCGAAGCCGTTCTCCTCGACGAGGCGCGGGGGCACCACGCTGCCGACGGCGAACGCGTGCCGGTACTCCAGATCCACGACATCGGTGCGCAGCCCCGTCTCCTCGAAGAGCTCGCGCGCGGCGGCGTCGCGGGGCTGCTCGCCCGGCTCGATACGCCCGGTGACGATCTGCCAGAACCCACCCCGCTCGGGACGCCGCCGCAGCAGGAGCACCCGCGCCTCCGACCCCTTGCCGCGCACCAACGTGACGCTCACGGTGTGCGTGAGGGGCTTGGGCTCGGCGAGCTGGAGCCCGAAGACCTCGGCGAAATGCCGGGCCACCTTGTCCTCGACCTCGGCGATGGACACGGAATGACCGAGTTCCTTCTGCATGGAAGTGACGCCGGCCTCGCGGATGCCGCACGGGACGATGAGGTTGAAGTGCGGCAGGTGCGTGTTGATGTTGAGGGCGAAGCCGTGACTGGTGAGCCAGCGGGCGAGGTGGACGCCGATGGCGGCGATCTTCCGGGCGTCGGGGGAGTCCTCCTGGCCGATCCACACGCCGGGCCACTTGGGGATGGTGCCGGAGGTGATGCCGTACTCGGCGAGGGTGCGGATGACGCACTGCTCGACGTCGCGCACGTAGCGGCGCACGTCCTGGCGCCCCTCGGGGAGGAGGAAGATGGGGTAGCCGACGAGCTGCCCGGGGCCATGGTAGGTGACATCGCCACCGCGGTCGGTCTCGAAGATCTCCACGCCCTCGGCGGCGAGCCGCGCGTCACTGGCGACGATGTTGGCACGTTTGGCGGCGCGACCCAGGGTGAGCACGGGCGGGTGCTCGAGCAGGAGCAGGGAGTCCCCGCAGAGCCCCTGGCGGCGGGCCTCGCCGAAGAGCTTCATGAGCTGGAGCCCATCCTCGTATTCGACCCGACCGAACCGGTACACCGTCAACGTGTTCACGACGTTCCCTTCCGCCGACCGCGACGGGCCGGCCTGGCCTTCCCCCTCTTCTTGAGCTCCACACGCCAGGTGCCCGGGGGCACGCGGGCCAGGAGCGCCTGAAGCTCATGCCCGGAGCGCGGCGAGCGGGCGGCCTCGGTGGCGAGGGCGACGAGTGCCTCCTCCGAGAGGTGACAGTCCTCGCGCGAGGCGAGCTGGCGCCGGGCGATCTCGACGAGCTCCTCGACGCTCGGCGACTCGAGCGGGACGAGGAGCCGCACCCTCTCCAACAGCGAGACGGGCAGCGAGCCCTCCACGGCCTCGGAGAGCGCGGCGGTGGTGGGCACGGGCAACCGGCCGGAGTCCGAGACGAGCACCGGCCCTGGAGTCGCCGCATGGCCCCGAGCGGTCATCACCACGGTGCGCTCGGGGTGCCGGGCGAGGAAGGCCGCCAACGCGGTCTGCTCCGCTGGCGGGAGCCGGTCCACATCCTCCACCAGGAGCGCGACGTCCAGGGGAGCGTTGTCCACGTCGGAGGAAGAACCGAGCACTCCCCTCCCCTGCTCCGCGAGCGCCCGCATCCAGGTGCTCTTCCCGGAGCCCTCGGGCCCGAGCAGCAGCACATGGCGAACGCCGGTCTCCAGGGCCCGCTCCAGGCTCGCCCGGGCCGACTCCTGGCCCACCAGCCCGAAGGTGATGGGCCGGACGACCCGGGGACGCGGAAGCGGAGGAGCCACCCCACCGAGCAACGCACCCGACTCCCCGATGCAGGCCGAGCAGATGAACGCGCCGGCGGGACCCGCGACGAGCGACCCGACCTCGGAGCGCGGCCGGCAGCAGAAGGAGCACCAGGCCTCGAGGGAGGGATCGGCCCGAGTGGGTCCGCGCTCGATGAAAACCCCCTCTCCCTTTGAACGAGGGCTGGCCTCCGTGGCCTCACTGGGGGGAGGCGAAGGAGGAGCGGCGGAGGGAGGCGGAGGGGAAGGCACGGGCGCCCGCACGGTCTCGGGAGTCACCTCCACGCTGAGCACGGCGGAGCGCACGACCTCCGCGGCCACGGCGACGGGGTTGAGCCGCCGGCCCACGGCCAGCTCCGCCTCGCGCAGGGCCTGCTGGAGGGACGTCGAGGAGTCCTCCTCGAGGACGAAGACCTCCCTGTCGGGGTCATCGTCGGGCTCCTCCTCGGGGACGGGAGGGGACGCAGCGGGCGGAGGCTCCTCGACCCGCGTCACCTGCCCCAGCCGACCGATCTCCTCCTGCACATCGGCGCGGGAGGGATCCAACTTCAAGGCGTAGCGCAGGAGTTGCTCGGCCCGGGACAGGCCGCCCGCGCGCCGGTAGAGTTCCGCGGCGCGGCGAAGCAGCTCGATGGCCCGGGCCTTGTCACCACCCAGCTCCGCGGCCTGTGCGGCACGGAGGACGTCGCGAACATTCTCGGCCATGGGGAACCTCCTCGAAGGCCGGGAGCGCGGTGCGCGAGCGCTCCCAGCGAGGCACGCGCCCCCGGCGGGCGACCCGGCCGTCAGGCCATGGCCAGGAACAGCATGTCCGGACGCTCCAGGTACTTGATGACCTCGTATACGAAGTCAGCGGCGATCTGGCCGTCGATGACGCGGTGATCGGCGGAGATGGACAGGTTCATCATCTCGCGCACGACGATCTGATCGTTCTTGTCCACCACGGGGCGCTTGCGCATGCGGTGGATGCCCATGATGGCCACCTCGGGGTGGTTGATGATGGGCGTGGCGAAGATGCCGCCCGTCTGCCCGAGCGAGGTGATGGTGAAGGAGCCACCGGTGAGTTCCTCCATCTTCAGCTTGCGCTCCCTCGCCGCGTTGCTGAGGCGGACGACCTCGTTGGCCAGCTCGCGCAGGGTGAGCCGATCGGCGCCCTTGATGACGGGGACGGTGAGGCCCTCGGGGGTGGCCACGGCGATGCCGATGTTGAACTCGCCGCGCACGACGAGCTCCTGCGCGGCCTCGTCCATGTTGGCGTTGAGGTGCGGGTACTTCTTCATCGCCGCGAGCACGGCCTTGATGATGAAGGGCAGGAAGGACAGCTTCGTCTGCTCGCCGGAGGCGGCCAGCGTCTCGTTGAGGCGCTTGCGCAGGGCGACGAGCTCGGTGCAGTCCACCTCCTCGACGAAGCCGAAGTGGGGCGCGGTGAACTTCGAGCGCACCATCTTCTCGGCGATCTTCTTGCGCAGGCCGCGCAGGGGGATGCGCTCGTCGCCACGACCGGAAGCCACCGAGGGAGCGGCTGGACGGGCCTGGGCGGGAGCGGCCGGGGCGGCCACCTCGTTGCGAGGAGCGCTGCCCCCCGCGAGGGCCGCCTCCACGTCCGCCTTCATCACCCGGCCCTGGGGACCGGAGCCGGCGATCTCCGAGAGGTTCAGCCCGTGCTCACGCGCCATGCGGCGGGTGAGCGGCGTGGCCAGCACCTTGGAGGCGGCCTGCGCACCATCGCCCTTGGCGGCCACGGCCTGGGCAGCGGCGGGAGCGGGAGCGGCGGCCCCCTGCGCGCCATGACCGGAGGCCTGGGCCGGAGCGGCGCCCTCGATCTCCATCGTCACGAGGATCTGGTGCACCTTGGCGATCTCGCCTTCCTTGCCGTGCGTCTGCACGACGCGGCCGGCCTTCGGGCTGGGCACGGTGACGGTGGCCTTGTCGGTCATCACCTCGGCGAGCGTCTGGTCTTCCTTGACCGAGTCGCCGGCCTTGACGTGCCACTTGACGAGCTCGCCCTCCTGCACGCCTTCGCCAAGATCGGGCAGCTTGAACTCGAAGATCGCCATTCGCGGGGGTCCGTTTCGGGGTGTGGGTGGAGAAGGCGTCAGGTGCTCGCGCCAAGACCCAGGCGCTCGCGCTCCATGAGGCCCTTCATGAAGAACTCGGCGGCGCGGTAGCTGGAGCGCACGAGCGGTCCAGAGGCGACGTACAGGAAGCCGTAGGACTCGGCGAGCTTCTTGTAGTCCTCGAACTGCCGCGGGGTGACGAAGCGCTCCACGCGCAGGTGGTACTGGGAAGGCTGGAGATACTGGCCGAGCGTGACCACGTCCACGCCCACGCCGCGCAGATCCTCGAAGGTCCGCTCCAGCTCGGCGTCCGTCTCACCCAAACCGACCATGACGGAGGTCTTGGTGTAGAGCCGCTCGGGCCGCTGCTTGAGGTACTCCAGCACCTTGAGGGACTGGCGGTAGGTGGCGCGACGGTCGCGCACGGTGGGGGTGAGCCGCTCCACCGTCTCCACGTTGTGGGCGACCACGTGCGGGCGGGCCTCGGACACGGTGGCCAGGTCGCGCTCCACGCCCTTGAAGTCGGGGATGAGCACCTCGACGATCGTCTTGGGCGAGTGCTGGCGCAGCTCGCGGATGGCCGAGGCGAAGTGGCTGGCTCCGCCATCGGGCCGATCATCGCGGTTGACGGAGGTGACCACGATGTACTCAAGGTCCATCTCCTTGACGGCCTGGGCCAGGTGGATGGGCTCCATCGGGTCCAACGGCGGGGGCGCGCCCACCTTCACGTGGCAGAAGCGGCAGGCGCGGGTGCAGACCTCGCCCATGAGCATGACCGTGGCGGTGCCCCCGCCCCAGCACTCGGCGATGTTGGGGCAGCGAGCCTCCTCGCACACCGTGGCCAGCTTCGTGCGGCGCACGATGGATTTCACCCGCTCGTACCCTTCCCCGTGGGGGAGGCGCACCTTCAGCCACTCGGGCTTCCGGGTGGGCTGCTCGGGTACCTGCGGCAGGGGGAAACGGTCGGGAGTCGCCATGGGTCGCGGGCCTTCTACGGTTGGGGCGAAAGCAGGGTCAAGGGGGAAGCCTTGACGCGAGGCGTCAGCTTCCGCGGAGGGTCCAGATACTTCGTCCCGATGTAACGCCTTCGTCGAGAGCGGGCAGCGCCAAGCGACCTTAAGCACAGCTTGGGTGAGGGATGAGTGGACCGCCTCGGGCGGCCGGAGTGCGCATGCTTGGGAGCATGAAGGCCATCCACCTGGGAACGAGTGGCTACGTCTACAAGCACTGGAAGGGACTCTTCTATCCAGCCGAGCTGCCAGCCAGTCGCTGGCTCCCCTACTTCGCCCGAGTCTTCGCGACGGTGGAGCTGAACGCGCCCTTCTACCGGCTGCCCACGCCGGACGCGGTGGACGGCTGGAGGGAGCAGACGCCCGCGGGCTTCCGGTTCGCGTGCAAGGGCAGCCGCTACCTCACGCACATGAAGCGGCTGACGGACGTGGGCGAGGGCCTGGAGCGCTTCTTCGGGGTCATCCTCCGGCTGAAGCCCAAGCTGGGCCCGGTGCTGTGGCAGCTCCCACCGCACATGAAGAAGCCGGACCCGGCACGCCTGGATCGCTTCCTCGCGGCCCTTCCCCGAGGCATCTCCTACGTCCTCGAGTTCCGTGACGCGGCCTGGTACCACGAGGAGGTGCTGGAGGTGCTCGACCGCTGGGGCGCGGCGGTGTGCGAGCACGACCTCGTGCCCGTGCCCCCTCCGCGCCTCACGGGAGGCTTCCGCTACATCCGCTTCCACGGAGCGGGCTCGCGCTACCTCGGGCGCTACGGCCGCGAGGCGCTGTGGCCGGTGGCGTGCGAGCTGGACAAGTGGAGACGCAAGGGCCGCACGGCGTGGGTCTACTTCAACAACGACCTGCAAGGGCACGCGCTGTTGGACGCCTTCGACCTGGCGGAGCTGCTGGGCCACGTCCAGGTCCGCCCACCCCCAGACATGCGAAGGCCGTCCGAGACAGAGGAGTCTCGAACGGCCTGAACCCACCAGGTCGCGACCCCCGACTCAGATGTGGATCGGGTGCCCCAGGGTGGCCTCGGCGCCCTCCTTGATGATCTCGGAGAGCGTCGGGTGGGCGTGCATCGTGTGAGCCAGCTCCTCGGTGGTGATCTCCAGGCGCATGGCGACGCAGGCCTCGGCGAGGAGTTCGGTGGCGTGGGGGCCCACGAGGTGGACGCCGAGCACCTCGTCATACTTCTTGTCGGAGACGACCTTGATCATGCCGAAGGCCTCGTTGGAGATGGAGGCCTTGGTGACGGCGGAGAACGGGAAGATGGCGGCCTTGACGTCATAGCCGCGCTCCTTGGCCTTCTTCTCGGTGAGACCGACGGAGGCCACCTCGGGGTAGCAGTAGGTGGCCGACGGGGTGAGGTCGTAGTTGATGGCCGCGGGATTCTTCCCGGCGATGTGCTCGACGGCGAGCACGCTCTCGGCGCTGGCCACGTGGGCGAGCATCGGCGTGGGGATGACGTCACCGATGGCGTACACGTTGGGCTCGCTGGTGCGCATCATCGAGTCGGTCTTGATGAAGCCGCGCTCGGGCTTGATGTTCGTCTTGTCCAGGCCGATGTCCTCGGTGACGGGCGAGCGGCCCACCGCGGACAGGAGGATTTCGGCCTCCAGCGTCTTGGTCTCGGTGCCCACCGTCATGGTGACGCGCACGCCGGTGGCGGTGCTCTCCACCTTCTCCACCTTGGCGCCGGTGTGCAGGTCGATCTTCCGCTTCTTGAAGTGCTTCTCCAGCTCCTTGGAGGCGTCGATG
>NZ_DASVWK010000290.1:0-2236 GCF_036389735.1 Archangium sp.
GCCCTTGAGGATGTTGACGCCCTCCTTCGTCTCGAACGAGACACCCGACACCTCGTCGAAGCAGATCACGTCGTACTGGCAGACCAGGCCGCGCTGGCCGGTGCTGTTGTTCACGAACATGCGGGCGACAGTGGCTTTGCCGCCCGAGATCAGATGCGCATAGGGCGATACCTGCTGATACAGGTGGCTCTTGCCCGTGCCACGCGGCCCCAGCTCGACGAGGTTGTAGTTGCGCTCCACGAAGGGGACCATGCGCAAGAAGATGGCGTCCTTCTGGCGCTCGGTGAGGCGATCGCCCTCCAGGCCGATGCTGCGCAGGAGCAGCCGCTTCCAGTCGGCCGTGCTGATCTGCCGCCGGCCTTTGGCGAGCGCCCCGAGCACGTCACGCTTGGAGAGCTGGATTTCCCGCAGTGAGGCCACGCCGAAGGGCCGCCCGCTGGCCTCCTGAGCGATGGCGGCGTCGTACTCCAGCTCGACCTCGGCGTAGAAGCCGCCGGTCAGCATCCGCTCGTGCTGGCGGACCAACTCGGGCGTGATGCGCACATCGCGCAGGCGCAGACTCGGCAACTCGGCAATGTAAGAGTCGGTCTTGGCATCGAGCCGCGCGGAAACGAGGTCGATGATGCGGACGGAGCCCTCCTCGCGCGCCCGGGCTTTGAACAGCTCCTCCTCGCCCGCGCGCACACTACGGCTCTGGAGCTGCCGAGCGACAATTTGAAGCCCCTCCTGGATCTCCTGCTCGTCGGTCGTGGCGCAGTAGCGGCCCAGCAGGAACTCGGCGACGTAGGTAGGCACCGGGTACTGTCGTGCGAAGGACCGCACCAGGTCCTTGCGAACAACGTAGCCCTCGAAGGCACTCGCGGTCAGGCGGTCGAGATCATCAAGGTGGGCGCTCATGCGTCGCCTCCGATGGTCGTGGGTTTCTTGTCGAGGACGGTGCCATCCGGGGCCAGGAGCACGACGAAGGCGGCGGTGCCGGCAAGGTCGGGGTCAGCCACTGGGACGGAGCAGGTACCGTCTGCCCCGACGGTCTTGGGGCCGAGGGCGAGGCTCGACGCTGCGTCCGCGACCTTACGGCGCAGGTCCACCACCAGCCCGGACGCGGAGCTGGACACCTTGACCTTGCAGCGCATCCCGAGCCACCTCAGCTCATCGATGGAGCCGTCCACGTTGGGCTTGTCAAGGGTGACAGTCAGAACGGGCGTGTAGCACTCCTGTACCGTGAGCCCGCCGTGGGCGTACTCGGTGTTGGCGTAGAAGGCACCCACGCCGGGGGCGTAGGTGACCTCCACCGTCTCATCCCAGGCCCAGGGCAGCGCGGGTAGATCGGCCTTGGAGGTGGCCTTGAGCACCGCGCAGCGGCCCCACCGGCTTTCGGCGAGGCCCGCCGGCACCTTGGCGGGAGGCATTCCGCCGGGCACCAGCAACCAGCCGTGGTCGGTGGCGATGCGCACTCTCTTCCAGCCGGCGGCCAGCAGTTCGGCCACACGCTGCTCCAGCTCGCGGAGCTGGTCATCGACGTGGCGCGCGGTCTTGCACCCGTGCTTGTGCCCGTACTTGTCGATGTCACCGAACTCAGTCCAGCCTCGCCCGGACGGGTTGCCCACCTCGGTCCCCTCGAGTACCTGCACGCCGGCCGCGGCCATCAACTTGCGGAAGGTCACGCTGTCCAACGTCTTGCCAGTGGCCTTCACCGACGGCGTGAAATCGGCCGCTCCCGCACCTCCCGTGAGCTGGTCGCGAATCGCCGAGATGTCGGGCTTCGAGGTGCCGGTGACCGGCGGGAAGGCCACCCAGCGCCCATCGTGCGCCACCCGCTTGCCGGCGGTCAGCAGACGCTCGGCCAGGACCGCGCTCACGTCCCATCGCAGCCCGTCCGCGAACAGCAGACAGGTACCGTCCTCGACGGGCACGCCATGTGGCTTGGGATAGCCACTGGTCTGGACGATCTCGCGCAGCCGCTCGGCCGCCCGCTGGAGCCATGGCAGATAGAGCGCGCGGACGGCTCCGTAGATGGCGGCCCCATCGGCGTGATCGGCGAGCGCCAGCGCGGCGAGGGCGGCCCCATCGGCCCTCCAGCCCGCCGAGGCATACCAGCTCGCCACGCCGTCGAGGTGACTGCCACCGACCGGGGCCTCGGTGGCGTCGGCGAGGGCGACAAGGTGCCGGAGCACCGTCGCCATACGCGCCTTGCCGAGCTTGGCCCATACCCAGCCTCGACGCGGCCCGTGCTCGG
>NZ_DASVWK010000291.1:0-7273 GCF_036389735.1 Archangium sp.
CTGGGCGGCATCTGCATCGGCGTGCTTCAGAACGGGATGACGCTGGCCGAGGCGGCCTCCACCTACGCCCTCATCTCCATCGGTGATGGGCTGGTGTCGCAGATTCCCTCGCTGTGCATCGCGGTGGCGGCGGGTCTCGTCGTCACGCGCGTGGCCTCGGAGAAGGAGGATGACTCGCTGGGTGCGGAGATCGGCGCGCAGCTCTTTGGCGAGGCCAAGGCGCTCTGGGTGGTGGCCGGGCTCTGCGGGGCCCTCGCCGCGATGCCGGGCATGCCGCTCGTGACGTTCCTTGGACTGGGCGCGGCCCTGGGAGGGCTCGCGCATTCCCTCAAATACGTGAAGGCCGCCGCGAAGGAGGAGGAGGCCGCCGAGGCGCAGGCGGAAGGCAAGCCCGAGGCCGGAGCGGCCGCGCAGGGAGCACCGGGCGCGGCGCCGGAGAGCGCGGTGGCGCCGGTGGGGGTGGCTCCGCTGACGGTGGATCTCGCTCCGGACCTCACGCCGATGGCGCAGGAGCAGGGGGGCGCCTTCGTGCACCAGGTGCTCAACCGGGTGCGGGACGAACTCTTCTACGAGCTGGGCGTGCGCGTGCCGGGCATCCGGGTGCGGACCGAGGCCGCGTACCTGCCGGTGGGGACCTACCGCATCCTGGTGGATGAGGTGCCGGCGGGGATGGGACAAGTGGTGCCCGGGGCGCTCTACGCGGTGGCGCAGCCGGAGGAGCTGGCCTTCCTGGAACTGAAGGCGGAGCCCGCGGTGGAGCCCTCCACCGGCAGGCCCATCAGTCGGCTGACGGAGGAGGGACGGGCGCGCCTGGAGATGGCGCAGGTTCCGCTGCGGCGCCCCGGAGAGCTCATCGCCGAGCACCTGCGGAGCATCCTTCGGACCCGTGTGGCGGGACTCCTGGGCATCCAGGAGGTGCAGGGGCTGCTGGATGGGCTCGACTCCCAGGCACCCACGCTGGTGAAGGAGGCGCTTCAGAAGGTCCCGCTGCCGCTGCTCACCGAGGTGCTGCGCAAGCTCGTGGAGGAGCAGGTAAGCATCCGGAACATGCGCGCCATCCTCGAGGCGCTGGTGGCCCCCACCACCGAGGGGGATGCCACGGCCCTGGCCGAGCGCTGCCGCCAGGCGCTGTACCGCTACTTGAGCCACAAGTACGCCCCCTCGGGGCCGCTCTTCGCCTACCTCGTGGATCCGGACATCGAGGAGACGCTGCGCGCCACCGGGCCACGAGGGCCGGCGCCCGCGCCCGAGCGGGTGGCGGAAATCCTGGAGGGGGTGAAGCGCGTCTCCACGGGAGGACAGACGGTGCTGCTCACCGCGCCCGATGTCCGGCGCACCCTGCGCAAACTGTGCGAGGGCGCCTTCCCGGACGTCGCGGTGCTCACCTATGGCGAGCTGGACATGAACCTGCAAATCCGCCCGCTGGGGCGGCTGTCACCGGTGGCCATGGGGCACTGAGCGGACGCTAGTAGTTGGTGCCGCTCTTGGGGTCGAACGAGATGTCGGACTGAGGCGTCTGGGGCGCCGGCCGGTTGACCCGGTCGCGCAGCTCCTTGCCGGTACGGAAGAGCAGGCCGCGCTTGGGCTTCACGGGGATGATCTGCCCCGTCTTGGGATTACGGCCCTGGTAGCCCTGGTAGTTCTTCACGTGGAAGGCGCCCAGCCCGCGGATCTCGATGTTCTCCCCGCGGCACAGCGCTTCCTTCATGGACTCGAAGATCGTCTCGACCGTGGCCTCGGCCTGTTTCTGCGTCATCCCCTTCTTGGAGACGAGGACGTTGATCAGATCGGACTTGAGCATCGCATGCTCCCGCAAACCGCGTAACCCCTCGGAAACAGGGCGCATGGCCCGTGGTCGAATCCGGGAAAGATAACAGAACGAATCCCGTGCGCAAGCCACGAGACCCGCCAACCTCCCAGAAACGTTACGGATTTCCGCTTCCCACCACGAGCGGGGCCACGACTGGAGCGGTCTGCGCCGCCGTCGCCGCCGTGGCGAGCCCGGGACGCACCAGGAGGGCCAGGTCCAGCCACCGGGTGCGGCGCAGCACGTCCAGGCCGGACTCGTCCGACTGCCGGAAGAAGGCGTCCACCGACTCGAAGCCGGAGGCCAGAGGGGTGCTCGGGGCGTTGGGCTCGGCGGGGTTGTAGACGCCGTGAACGGCGAGCGTCAGGTCGGCCAGCGTCAGCTCCGCCGGGGGCCGGGCTGGCAGGATGCCTCCCCGGCGATGGCGCTCGATGAGCCCCGCCCGCTCCAGGTCGTCCACCACCTCATCGACGAGCGACTCGGCGACGCGGAGGCCGAGGGCCAGGTCACGGGGGCGGGGAGGTGTCCCGCCGTCGAACCAGACCAGCGTGGCCTCCTGGGCAATCCGGGCGGCCACCAGCTCGCGCGCGCGCGGGTGGGCTCCGAAGGCCCACAGCGAGTCCCGGAAGCTGGCGTGCTCCACCGCGTAGGACAGGCGGGCGCCGGTGAGGACGAGGAGCCAGTCCACATACAGCCACGCGAGGAACATGGGCAGGGCGCCCAGCGAGGCGTAGAGGGGGTTGTGGCGGAAGCTGTACGCCGCGGCTCCCGTGTACACGTGCCGCGCCACCCACCAGGCCAGACCCCCCACCAGCCCGCCCGCCAACGCCGACCGCCAGCGCAGGTGGGTATTGGGCGTCACGTAGTAGAGGAGGGTGAGCCCGACCACTCCAGTGAGCGGGGACAGGGTCCCGAACAGCAGCTCGGAGAGGCGGGGGAGGAGGGGGGCATGGGTGTCCTGGAGGAGGGAGCGCACCTCGCCCGTTCCCGCGAACGAGAGGGCCAACATCAGGGGCCCCAGCAGCAGCAACCCCGAGTAGATGAGCGCACGGACCCACCACGAGCGGTGGTTCTTCACACCCCAGATCTCGTTCAGCGAGACGTCGATGTTGTGAAGCAGCGAGCCCGCCGAGAAGAGCAGTCCGAGGAAGCCCGCGCTCCCGATGGCCGTGGTGTGGCTCGGGTCCAAGAAGCGCTCGAGGAAGGCCGCCGACTCCTCGCGCACGCCAGGGGCCAGCACCGCGAAGATGAACTCCCGGAGGCGCTGCTGGAAGGACTGTTGGTGGTAGGCCCCCAGCAGTGCCACCACCACCGTCAGCAGCGGCACCAGGGAAAAGACGCTGATGTAGGTGAGCGCCGCCGCGCGCAGGCGGATGTTCTCGCCCTGGAAGCCCCGCGCGAGGCTGCGCACCGCCAGCAGCGTGTCCATGGCGAAGCGGCCCGTGCGGGTCCGCTCCAGCGGGGCCCAGGTGCGCCGGACCCACTGGAGCACTCGCGCCTGGAGCCGCTTGAAGAACAGGGGGGAGAGGGGCCACATCCGGGAGTCGCAGGGTAGCGAATCCCGGGGTGACTCGGCCAGGGGGAGGGTGCTTCCGAGTGGGTTTGCTCGGGCACCCTCACTCCCGGTTCAGCTACTTACCGCCGGGCTCGTTGCCGCCACCGGACGACGTCGGCGGGTTTCCTCCGGAGCCTGGCTGCTCGCCCCCGGCCGAACCCTGCTGCTGCTGGGACTGCTGCTGCTGGCCACGACCCTCGCGCTGCTCGGACCGGCGCTGCTGCTCGCCCCGGGGCTGCTCGCCACGGGACTGCTCACCCCGGGGCTGCTCGCCACGGGGACGGTCGCCGCGGTCCCGGTCACCACCACCCCTGCCGCCGCGGTCCCGGTCACCACCCCGGCCGCCACGGTCCCGGTCCCGGTCGCCACCCCGGCCGCCACGGTCACCCCGGTCGCGGTCCCGCTCACCGCGGCCACCACCCTCGGAGCGGGGGCCGCGCTCGCCCAGGCCGCCGCTCTCCGGCCGGCGCTGCATCGACAGCTCGCCATCGCCCGAGCCCGGCGACGAGGCCACCTTGTGGTCCCCGCCCTGCGCGCTGCGGCCGTAGATGTCGTACTGCTCGCGGTGGTAGTTCTGCTGCGCCTTCACCTGGATGGACTTGTTGTAGCGGTCCATCAGGTGCCGCAGCTCCTGGCGCTCCTCGCCCTGGAGCAGCCGCGCCACCTCGGCGTTGCAGTTGATGACGAGTGTGGGGTCCTTGTAGCCCGGCGCCTCGCGGCGGATCTCCCCGAAGATCTCGTAGGCCACCGTGGTCGCCGTCTTCACGAAGCCCTTGCCGTCGCAGTACGGGCAGTCCTCGTGGAGGATGCGGCCGATGGACTCGCGCACGCGCTTGCGCGTCATCTCCACCAGGCCCAGCTCGGAGATCTTCAGGACGTTCGTCTTGGCCTTGTCCCGGCCCAGCGCCTCCTGGAGGGACTTGAAGACCTTGTCGCGGTTCTGCGGCTTCTCCATGTCGATGAAGTCGCAGATGATGATGCCGCCGATGTTGCGCAGCCGCAGCTGGTAGACGATCTCCTTGGCCGCCTCGACGTTGATCTTGGTGATCGTCTCCTCGAGGCTCTTCTTGCCGACGTAGCGGCCCGAGTTGACGTCGATGGCGGTGAGCGCCTCGGCCTGGTCGATGATGAGGTAGCCGCCGCTCTTGAGCCACACCTTGCGCTGGGTGGCGCGCTGGAGCTCGTGCTCGATCCCATAGGCGTCGAAGACGGGCTCGTCCGACTCATGGAGCACCACCCGGTCCTTGAGTGCCGGATCCTGCGCGTTCACGAAACCGAGGATGCGCTCGTATTCCTCGCGGTCATCGACGACGAGCTTCTCCACGTCATGGGCGAAGAGGTCGCGCGTGGCGCGCAGGATGAGGTCGAGGTCCGGGTGCAGCAGGCCGGGGCCACCGCGCTTCTCGTTGCGGCGCACCACCTGGTTCCACACCTCGATGAGGAAGCGGATGTCGCTCTCCAGCTTCTCCTGCGGCACGTTCTCCGCCACCGTGCGCACGATGAAGCCCGTCCCGGGTGGGCGCAGGCGGTCGACGATCTCCCGCAGGCGCTTGCGCTCCTTCTCGTTGGAGATGCGGCGGCTGATGCCCACGTGGTCCACCGTGGGCATGAACACCAGGTGGCGGCCCGGGATGGAGATGTGCGAGGTGAGGCGCGCGCCCTTGGTGCCGATGGGATCCTTGGAGATCTGGACCACGACCTCCTGGCCCACCTTCAGCAGCTCCTCGATCTTCGCCGTCTTGCGCGGCTTGGACTTCTCCTCGTCGCGCTTGCGCTGCTGCTCCTCGCGCTGCTTGCGGGCGGCCTTCTCCTTCTCCCGCTCCTTCTCCTTCTCCCGGTCCTTCTGCTCGCGGCGACCCTCGCGGGCCTCGCGGGGGACCTCGCGGTTCTCGCGCGGGGCGCGGCGCTCACCAGCCGTCGTCTCGGGCTTCTCGGCCTTCTCGGTGCGCGGAGCGGCCTCGGTCAGGACGGGAGCCGCCACGGCGGCGGGCTCGCTCAAGGTGGCGGGGGTGGGCTCCTGCGGGAGCGCCAGGGCGACCGAGCCCTCGGTGGTGGGCTGCTCCGGAGAGGCGGACACCTGTGCCTCCACGCTCACGGGCGCGGCCTCCGTGGGCGCCACCGGCACCGGGGATATGCTCACCGCCTCGGGCGTGGCGCTGGCGGATACCGGCTCGGCCGGGCTCGTCTCCGCGGGGGCCACGGGCGTGGCCTCCTCGGCGCGACGCTCCGGCTCCTGGGCGCGGGGCTCCTCGGCGAGCCGCTTCGGCTCCTCCGTGCGGGGCTCCTCGACAGGGGGCCTGGCCACCTCGGCCGCGGCGGGCTGCTCGTGGACCTCGGCCTCCACGTCGGCACCACCGCCCTCGTGGGCGGCCTCGGCGGCCATGGCCTCCGACTCCTCGGGCACCTCCGGGGCGTCGTCATGCTCGCCCTCGGTCAGCTCGAACTGGGAGCGAGCGAAGTCCGGGTCGTAGACGACGTCACTGACGTAGAGGAAGGCCGCCTTCTCGAGTCCGATGTCCACGAAGGCCGCCTGCATGCCGGGGAGCACCCGGACGACGCGGCCCTTGTAGATGTTACCGACAATGCCCTTGTCCTTCTTACGCTCGAGGTAGAACTCCGCGATGTGGCCACCTTCGACCAGGGCCACGCGGGTCTCCCGGCCCGCCGCGTTGATGACGAGGATGCTGCTCATTGAGGAATCCTGGGCGCGCGCGCGGATGCGTGAGCTCCGGCGGACGGGAGGCGACGGCGTCTCCCGCTTCCGAGCGCGCTGCGAGGGGAGAGGCGGTCCCGGTTGCCCCCGATGCACGGACGAGGGTCGGCCCGGGTGTCCGGGTACCGGCTGTCTCCGCGCGGGTGGGGGTTGAGGGGACCAACACCTGCTCCTCCGAGTTCATGTGCCCCATGTCATCCGGCACCCTGCCGGGCGGGGACTTGCTTCTCTACCGAGCGTTCGAGGCGCCCTGGCGCTCGTGCCGCCCGACCCCTTCCTTCCACACCCGGTCGGTGCCCATCCGCGGGCGCCTTGGGGGGGCGATAGAGGCTCGGTGCAGCCGGCGCGCCCTGGTCCCGGAACGCACCCGTCTCAAAAATCTCCTGGGCCCTCAAACGCTCCACCCTGGGTGGAACGTCCCAAGGCCCGAAAACAACAAAAGGTTTTCACGCCTGATACGACCTGTAAAGGCAAGACATGGAAAATGTCGCCCGGTGGGCAACCCCGGAGGCCGGCCCACCCAGGGGGCAGCCGGGGTTGCGGGCTCAAGCCTGGGCGGTCGGGGCCTTCTTGCGGCTCTCCGGCTTGTCCAGCCGGCCCCTCGGACGGCGCACCAGCCGCAGCCCGGTCCAGGTGCTGTCGATGAGGCAGATTTTGTTGTCCACCAGCCCGATGTCGAGCGCAGCCTGACGGATGAAGTCCTCGGAGAGGGATGTCTTGATGCCCTCGCCGCTGGGCCAGCACACCCAGATGCCCCCGGTGAGCGTCATGGCCCGGGAGAGGGCCGGCAGTCGCTGGACGAGCTCGTGGGCGTCCTGGGTGAAGAACAGGATGACGTCCAGACCCGTCTGGGCGGTGATGAGGAACTCCACGCCGTCGGGTAGGGGGTTGAGCTGCTGGACGAAGCCCCGAGGCGGGTTGATGACCGAGACCTTGCTGCCCGACTTGATGCCCAGCATGGCTGGCAGAGAAGCCAGCGCGTAGGGAGTCATGAGCTGCGCTCCACGGTAAAAGTGCTGAACTCCCCACGCGCCTCCGCATCGGCGCGCTCCACATCCGTCACCCGGGCCTGGCTAGGACCGCGGCGGCACCAGTTGACGAAGGCCTCGAGGGCCTCGGGCGCGCCTTCCACCACCGCCTCCACGGAACCATCCGTGAGGTTGCGCACCCAGCCCGTCACACCGAGACGCAGGGCCTC
>NZ_DASVWK010000292.1:0-4317 GCF_036389735.1 Archangium sp.
GAGAACCCGTGCGGCAACGGTCGCGTCGACTCCGGCGAGTCCTGTGACGACGGCAACCGCACGGACGGCGATGGCTGCAGCGCCTCGTGCCAGAAGGAGAACCCGTGCGGCAACGGCCGCATCGACTCCGGCGAGACGTGCGACGACGGCAACCGCGCGGACGGCGATGGCTGCACCGCCTCGTGCCAGAAGGAGAACCGCGCGCCCGACGCCACCTGCCAGGACGTCTCCGTGTGCACCGACCCGGGCGTGTGCGTCGCCACCTTGAGCACCCCGCCGGCCACCGCCACCGACGCGGATGGGGACGCGCTCTCGTGGGACGTGCATCCGCTGGGCCCCTATGCCCCCGGCAACCACGGCGTCTGCTCCACCGTGACCGATGGCCGGGCGCATGACTCCTGCTGGTCCAAGGTGACGGTGCGTGACTGCGAGGCTCCCGCGCTCGTCTGCCCCGCCGACTTCCAGGTGCAGTGCTCCGGCCAGGGCCGCGCCATCGTGACTCCGCCCCAGACCTCCGCCACGGACAACTGCGGCCCCGCCAGCGTGACGCATCCCGATGGGCCCCTCCACCTGCCGCTCGGCTCGCACAAGCTCGAGTACTCGTCGACGGACGCGTCCGGCAACACCGCCACCTGCGCTCCCACCGTGACGGTCGTGGACACCGTGGCGCCCGTGCTCGTGTGCCCCGAGTCCATCACCGCCGAGTGCACCGGCCGCAACTCCGCCTATATCGCCCCCGGCCTGGCCACCGCCGTCGACACCTGCACCACGGCCCAGGTCTCCGGCCCACAGGCGGACTGGTACCCGCTCGGCACCAACACCGTGCGCTACACCGCTCGGGACGCCTCGGGCAACGAGGCCTCGTGCACCTCCACCCTCAAGGTGGTGGACCAGACGTCCCCGGTCGTCACCGTGACGCCGCCCGTGCCCTTCTGGCCCGTCGACCAGCTCTACCGCACCGTGCGCCTCGAGGACTGCATCGTGGTGCGGGACCAGTGCAGCGGTGGCCTCACGCAGACCGGCGCCAACGCCGCCATCACCTGCGTGTCCTCCGACGAGCCGCAGAGCGGCGCCGAGCCGGATGTCGTCTTCGTGGACGCCACCACCGTGAAGGTCCGCGCGGACCGCTCGGGCTCCGGGGATGGTCGCGTGTACACGGTCCACTTCGAGGTGCGTGACATGTCGGGCAACCTCACCCGCGGCGTGTGCCCGGTGGGCGTGCCCCTCGAGCGCAACGGCTCGCCCGTGCACGACAGCGGCGAGGCCTGGCGCGAGTGCCGCCCGGCGGGCAGCGCGCAGCCCTGGAAGACGCTCTCCCTGGCCCCGTAGCTAGCCGTCCAGCAGCACCGGCGAGAAGCCCGCCGCGTCGCACGAGGCCAGCACGTAACGCACCCCGGCCCGCTCCCCCGTGAAGCCGGCCGGGATGCCTCCCGCGTGCAGGTGCCCGTAGACGCACACCTTCGGCTTGTAGGCCTCGATGGGGGCGCTGAAGGAGGTGGGCTTCTCGTTGGAGTACAGGGGCGGGAAGTGCACCGCCACCACCCGTGTCAGCGGCTCGGCGCTCTCCTTCTCCTTCTTCTCCGCGTCCGCGATGGACGTCGCCAGCCGCCGCGTCTCCCGCTCCACGTACCCCAGATCCTCCGGCTCGTCCCCCATCTCCCCGCCCGGCATCGGCGGGGCCTCGGGCGCCGTCCACAGCCGCGTGCCGGCGATCACCCAGCGCCCGATGACGAACGCGCTGTTGTGCAGGAAGCCCTCCAGCGTCTTGTACGGCTCCAGCACCCGGCGCAGCTTCGCCGCCGAGTCTCCCCACCAGTAGTCGTGGTTGCCGCGCACCAGCACCTTGCGCCCCGGCCGCTCGTCCAGCCACTTCAGGTCGTCCTGCACCTCCGTGGGGCGCGTGGCCCACGAGATGTCCCCCACCACCAGCACCACGTCCTCGGGACGCACCTTCTCGTCCCAGGCTCGTTGGAGCGGCAACGGATGATCCGTCCAGCCGAAGCGGTGCATGTCCTTGTTGCGCGTGGAGGGCAGGTGGGTGTCGCCGATGGCGAAGAGGCGCATGGTCTTCTCCTAACCCAGGCCCGCGGCCCGAGTCGCCCCGGATGTGCACTCCACGCGCCGCGTCATGCGCCACGTCCTGCTGACCGCTGCAAGACAATTGTGCGGCTTTCTTGCCTTCCTAGAAAAACAGGCTTCCCTTGTCGTCCGGGAAAGTGCATCTTATCGCGCCTGGCCCCCCGCCAAGCGGGGAGGCGCCATTCCTCCATCGCCGTTCCCCCCCAAGGAGTGCTCATGCACCCGTTCCGTAAGCCCCTGGTGGCCGCCGCCGCCGCCGCACTGTCCCTGGCCGCCTGTGGTCCGCAGGAGCCCACGTCCACCCCCGCTCCCGCCGTCATCGAGGACGCGCGCACCCCCGCCCAGCGCGAGGCCGAGCGCACCCCGTACGAGCTGGACGCCGCCTTCGCCAAGGCCTCCGCCGAGTTCGGCGTGCCGGCCAGCCTGCTCAAGGCCATCGCCTACACCGAGACGCGCTTCGAGATGGTGAAGGGCGAGGTGGAGTTCGAGGGGATGCCGGCGGCGTACGGCCTGATGGCCCTGCGCGGCGCGAACGTGGCCGAGGCGGCGCGCCTGGCGGGCGTGTCCGAGGAGGCGGTGCGCACCCAGCCCGAGGCCAACATCCGTGGCGCCGCGGCGCTGCTCTCCGCGTACGCGGACAAGCTGGGCGTGCAGCGCGCGGAGCTGGGCGCGTGGGCCCCGGCGGTGGTGGAGCTCAGCGGCATCACCCACGCGGACGCGCAGGCCAACTACGTGCACGCCGAGGTGTATGGCGTGCTGCGCAAGGGAGTCGTGGCCAGCACCCCCGAGGGCCATGTCGCCGTCTCGCTGATGCCCGAGGCCGGCGTGCAGGCGCAGTTCACCTCGCCGCGCGTGAGCGCGATGAGCGCGGACTACGCGCCCGCCATCTGGCGCCCGTCCCCCAACTACAACGCGCGTCCGGCGGGCACGGACGTCTCGATGATCATCATCCACACGTGCGAGGGCAGCTACTCGAGCTGCTGGAGCTGGCTGGTCAACTCCGCCTCCGGCGTGAGCGCGCACTACGTGGTGAACGAGAGCGGCTCGGAGATTTCGCAGCTCGTGACCGAGGCCAACCGTGGCTGGCACATCGGCGCCAGCTACGACTGCAACCTCAATGGCGGCGTGATGTGCGGCGCCAATGGCCAGTCGGTGAACAACTTCTCGGTGGGCATCGAGCACGGCGGCTTCGCCAGCCAGACCTCGTTCCCGGCCGGGCAGATCGACGCCTCGGCGAAGCTGTCCTGCGACATCACGAAGGGCCAGGGCATCGTGCGTGACAGCTACCACATCGTGGCGCACGGCCGGTTGCAGCCGGCCACCCGCACGGACCCGGGTCCCAACTGGCCGTGGTCGACGTACATCAGCAAGATCCAGAGCTACTGCGGCACCACCACCACGGGCCTCATCGTCGACAGCAACAACGCCAACAACGACACCTCCAAGGGCTACATCGAGCTGACGGGCGCCAGCTGGGTCTCGTCCTCGAACGTGGGCGGCTTCTACGGCAGCGGCTACTACGCCTCCTCCACCGCGGCGGTGTCCGAGCCGGCGACGTTCTACTTCTACCTGCCCGCGGCGGCGACCAAGACGGTCGACGCCTGGTGGACCTCGGCCACGGATCGCTCGACGACCACGCCCTTCGTCATCTGGAACGCGGCCGGCACCAAGCTGGCCACGGTGAGCATGAACCAGCAGATCAACGGCGGCCGGTGGAACACGCTGGGCACCTACAACTTCTCCGCGGGCTGGAACAAGGTGCAGGTCAGCCGCTGGACCACGTCTGGCGCCCAGGTCATCGCCGACGCCATCCAGGTGCGCTGAAGTCGTGATGTAGCGGGGTAGGGCACGGCGATTGGCCGGGCCCGCCCCCTGTAACGGGCCGGGGGACTCGCTTCCCTGGCCCGTTTTCGTTCGTGCCAACGCGGATTCCCTGTAAATACAGTCTTCCCGTGCAGTCCGGGGAAGTGCCTCTTCTCGCCCCCATCCCCCGTCCCCCCACACAAGGAGTGTCGTGCATGCACCCGTTCCGTAAGCCCCTGGTGGCCGCTGCCGCCGCCGCGCTGTCCCTGGCCGCCTGTGGTCCCCAGGAGCCCGCGACTCCCCCGGCCCCGGCCGCCGTCGAGGACGCGCGCACCCCCGCCCAGCGCGAGGCCGAGCGCACCCCGTACGAGCTGGACGCCGCCTTCGCCAAGGCCTCCGCCGAGTTCGGCGTGCCGGCCAGCCTGCTCAAGGCCA
>NZ_DASVWK010000293.1:0-12082 GCF_036389735.1 Archangium sp.
GCAGGACGGCTACCAGGTGGCCGTGATGGCGCCCACGGAGATCCTCGCCGAGCAGCACGAGCGCACCTTCCGCAAGCTGCTGGAGCCGCTGGGCTACAAGGTGGGGCTGGTGAGCGCGGCGGGCCCGGCGAAGCGCAAGCGGGAGATCCGCGACGCGGTGGCGCGCGGGGACATCCACCTGGCCGTGGGCACGCACGCGCTCATCCAGGAGGAGATCGGCTTCCAGAAGCTGGGCTTCGTCGTCATCGACGAGCAGCACCGCTTCGGCGTGCTCCAGCGGCACACGCTGATGAGCAAGGGCGTCTTCCCGGACGTGCTGGTGATGACGGCCACGCCCATTCCACGCACGCTGGCGATGACGCTCTACGGGGACCTGGACGTGTCGATCATCGACGAGCTGCCCCCGGGGCGCACGCCGGTGAAGACGCGGGTCTTCAACGACAAGCAGCGGGCGCGCGTCTACGAGGCCGTGGCGTCCGAGGTGCAGAAGGGCCACCAGGCCTACGTGGTGTACCCGCTCGTGGAGGAGTCGGAGAAGCTGGACCTGGAGGACGCCACGCGCGGAGCGGACAAGCTGCGGCAGGTGTTCCCCGGCGTCGAGGTGGGCCTGCTCCACGGACGGATGAAGCCCGAGGAGAAGGACCTGGTGATGGACGCCTTCCGGGCGGGCCACATCCAGCTGCTCGTGTGCACCACCGTCGTGGAGGTGGGCGTGGACGTGCCCAACGCGTCGGTGATGGTCGTCGAGTCCGCGGAGCGTTTCGGCCTCTCGCAGCTGCACCAGCTGCGCGGGCGCGTGGGCCGCGGGGCCGCGGTGAGCTACTGCTACCTCGTGGCCAACCTGGCGCGCTCCTCCCTGGTGTCCTCGGAGCGGCTCGGCGTGATGGAGCACAGCAGCGACGGCTTCGTCATCGCCGAGAAGGACCTGGAGATTCGCGGTCCCGGCGAGTTCCTCGGCACCCGGCAGAGCGGCCTTCCGGAACTGGCGGTGGCCAACCTCGCGCGGGATGGCGACCTGCTGTCACTGGCTCAGCAGGAAGCGCGGCGGATCCTCGCGAAGGATCCGCGCCTCGAGGCCTCCGAACACCAGGCACTGGTGAAGGCTCTCGAGGAGCGCTGGGAGGGCCGGCTGGCCCTCGCCAGGGTGGGGTAGCTCAGCCGACGGCGGCGTACTGGGGTGGGTACTCCGTGCCACGTGAGTCCGACCAGACCCACTCGGAGATCTCCGACGCCCGGCTGGTGCAAAGCTCGTTCGGATCCAACTCCATCTCCCGGCAGCAGGCCTGGAAGTAGGACTCACCACCGCGCGTACGGCAGTGGTTGACGAAATCCGAAACCGTTTCGATTCCAGGGTTTTGCTCGAGGAATCGCAGCAACGCGAAGTTGGTGCTGCTGCTGCGGCTCTCATCCACGGACACGTTTCGCTGGGTCTTCATGCGTCCTCCCGGTTCACGCGAAGTGTAGCTTTCGCGCGGCTCGCACTGCCAGAGCGCAATTCACCTGGGGCGACGTTGACCCCCCCTGAAACGGGGCGGATCCTAGCAACGGGGCTACAAAAAATCACTCCCAATGAAAAACGGCGGCCTCCGGGAAGGAGACCGCCGTTTCAAACCGCTTGAGGCGAGGGTTCAGCTCACTCGGCGGTGAGCGTGCCCACGGCCACGTCGATGGGGCTCAGCGTGCCGCTGTCCGAGAGCGCATGCGCCTTCACGAGCGCCAACGGGAGCAGGGCGCCCGAGGGAAGCGAGGGGCTGGGCTTGAGCTCGAGCGCGACGGAGACGAGCGCGCTGGAGTACTCGGTGGCCGGGGTGGCCGAGCCCTTCTGGAACACGCCGACGAGGAGCTTGTCCTCGCTGACGGTGCCCTTGAGGAGCCGCGGCGTGGTGCCGATCGCGAAGGCCCGGTTGGTCACGTGCTCGGCGTCCGCGGCGGACACCTTCGCCCAGGAGGCGCGGGTGGCGTCGGCCGAGAGCGTCAGGTCCACGCCGCGGCCCGCCTGGCCCGAGGGGCCCACGAGGTCCAACACGAGGTGGTTGGCCGTGGACTCGGCGCTGTTCTTCACCAGGCGCCAGCCGGTGCCCGTCGGGTCCGCGTAGGCGAGGCCCTCGGCGGCCGGCACGGTGATGGTGGCGGTGGCCTTCTTCGACGAGTCGGCCACGCTGGTGGCCGTCACCGTATAGGTGCCCACCGCCGTGGGAGCGGTGTAGTGGCCCGAGTCATCGATCGAGCCGCCCGCGGCGGACCAGGTCACCGCCGTGGTGGCGGTGGTGCCCGTCACCGTGGCGGTGAACGTGGTCGAGGCACCCTGGTGCAGCGTCACGGTCGCGGGCGAGACGTCCACGGCCACGGGGCGGACGTGAACGGTGGCGGTGGCCTTCTTCGACGGGTCGACCACGCTGGTGGCGACGACGACGTAGGTGCCCGCCTTGAAGGGCGCCGTGTAGATGCCCGTGCTGGTGATGGTGCCGTTGGTGTTGCTGCCCACGAGGGACCAGGTCACCGCCGTGAAGGAGGTGCCCGTGACGTTCGCCGTGAAGGTGGCGGTGGCGCCCTGGTCAAGGGTCGTCGTCTCCGGATCGATGCTCACCTTCACCGGCTTCACGGTCACCTGGGTGGTGGCCTTCCGCGACGGATCGGCCACGCTGGTGGCGACGACGGTGTAGGTACCTTCCGTGGTGGGAGCCGTGTAGACGCCCGCGGAGGTGATGGAGCCGTTGGCCTCACCGCCCTCGACGGCCCAGGTCACCACGCTGGAGGCGGTGGTGCCCGTCACCGTGGCGTAGAAGGCCACGCTGCCCGCGGTGGACAAGGTCAGCTCGGCCGACATGAGGGAGACGGTCACGGCGCGCACGGTGATGGTGGCGGTGACCTTCTTCGACGGGTCGGCCACGCTGGTGGCGATGACGGTGTACGTGCCCGCCTTCATGGGAGCCGTGTAGACGCCCGCGGGGGTGATGGTGCCATTGGCCTCACCGCCCTCGAGGGCCCAGGTCACCGAGGTGTTGCTGGTGCCCAGGAGTTCCGCCGTGAAGGTGGTGGTGGCGCCCTGGTCCAGCGTCTGGTTGCCCGGCTTCACCGCGACGGAGACGGCCACCACCTTCACCTGCACGGAGCCCTTGCGCGTCGGATCCGCCACGCTGGTGGCGATGACGGTGTAGGTGCCCGCCGTGGTGGGAGCGGTGTAGACGCCCGCGGGGGTGATGGTGCCGTTGGCCTCACCGCCCTCGACGGACCAGGTCACCGAGGTGTCCTTGTCCCCCGTCACCTTGGCCGTGAGGGTGGTGGTGCCGGCGGTGCCGACGGACTCGGTCACCGGGTTGATGGCGACGACGACGGCCGGGAGGACCGTCACCGAGGCCGTGTCCTTCTTCGACGTGTCCACCGCGTTGGTGGCCACCACGGTGTACGTGCCGGCCTCCGTGGGCGCGGTGTAGACGCCCGTGCTGGTGATGGTGCCGTGGGAGTCATCTCCCTCCACGGTCCAGAGCACCTTGGACTCCTTGGCGTCCTCGACGGTGGCGGTGAGGGTCGTCTTATCGCCGGCCTTCACGGAGACGGTCTTCGGAGAGACCGTCACCGGCCCCGCATCGGGGTTGCCGCACGCGGCAAGCGCTCCGAGCAGCAGCGGAACAATGAGCTTGGTCAACGTTTTCATGGGTTACCGTCCGAACTGGCTGACGAAGAGGGTGACGTCGTTGTCGTCCACGGAGCTGCTGGCGTCGAAGTCCGTCGCCGGGCTGTAGGCCGGCTCGGAATCGTTGGCGCCGTACGTCTGGGCCACCTGGGCCATGTCCTCACCATCGACGACACCGTCGCCGTTGAGGTCGGCGGTGAAGACGTTGACGGTGGCCATGTCGCGCTGGGCGATGTCCACGTTGCTGGTGGCGGTGACGTGGCAGAGGCCGGGCATGGCGGGCGCGCTGTAGGCGCCAGCCTTGGTGATGGCGCCGCAGGTGGTGCCCTCCTGCACGGCCCAGGTCACCGACGTGTCCACCACGTTGCTGACGCTCGCGGTGAAGCTGTGCGAGCCGCCCACCGGCACGCCGATGCGCGACGTCGCGATGAGTACGGCCACCGGCTCGCGCATGAAGGTGGTCGTCGACCTGCTGGAGTGGCCGTAGGCGTCGTACGCCACCACGTCCACCGTGTGCTCGCCGAGCGACAGCGGGATGGGGTTGAAGGCGAGCTCGTACGGCGGCGTGAGGACGCTGCCCTTGAAGGCGCCGTCCACGTAGAACTCCACGGCGGTGACGCCCGTGTCGTCGCTGGCATTGGCCTTCAGCACCGTCGTCTCGAAGAGGCCGTCCACGGAGGCGTTGACGTTGGGAGCGCCCACGTCGGTCCCCGAGGAGTTCTGGACGGTGAAGTCCACCGTCTTCATGGCCACGTTGCCCGCCGAGTCCACGGCCTTCAGCTTGTACTGATGGGCGCCGTTGGTCAGGCCGGACGCGTCGAACGGCACCTGGAGGCTGCCGGTCGGGTTGGTGCGCGTGGCCACCACGGTGTCGTCCACGCTCAGCTCGAGGGTGGACGTCCAGATGTTGTCGCTCACGCTGGCGTTGAGGAGGATCGTCCCGTAGCTGCCATCGACGGAGCCGGTGAGCATGGGCGCCAGGGTGTCCGCGGTGCTCGTGGTGGTCAGCGTCACGTCATCCAGGAAGAGCTGGGTGACACCGCCGGAAACCTGTGCGGCCTCCGACAGGTCCGCCTCGAAGGCGAGCTGGACCGTCTGGCCCTTGTAGGCGCTCAGGTCGAAGCGATGCTCGAAGTGCTTGCCGCCGGTGTCGTCCAGGTTGGAGAAGGACTTGAGCGTCGCCAGCGCCGCGCCGCTGGTGTCCCGCACCTTCGCGACGAGGGTGTGGTGCACCGCTCCGTCCGTGAACGCACCGCTGTAGATGCGCAGCCAGAAGCTGTAGACGGCCGCGGTGGTGTCCGACGGGATGGTGACCGTCTGGTGGACGGTGGACTTCTGGGGACCCAGGTTGGTGAAGAAGATGAAGAACCGGTTCCCCGTGTGGGCGAAGGACGCGTTCGTGAAGATCCGGGACGAGCCGGCCACGTTGGTGCTGACCGGCCAGACCGCCTGACCCGCCGCGGTGTTGTCCTCGAAGCTCGGGTTGACGACGAGCTGCTTGCGGCTGGTGTCGATGAAGAAGCTCACCGCGGCCGAAGTGCCCTCGTTGCCCGCGGCGTCCTGGGCCTTGGCCACGATCGAGTGCAGGCCATTGCTCAAGCCCGCGATGTTCAGGACGTGGGCGAACGACGTGGGCGCGCTGCCCACGGACGTGCCGTCCAAGAAGAACTCGACGGTGCCCACGAAGCCGTTGTCCGAGACATCCGCGAAGAGGCCCAGCTTCGTCCCGGTGTTGATCAGGCGGGCGGCCACGGCCGGCGCCTCGGTATCGCTGGCGTCGATCGTGCGCAGCGTGAAGTCATCCAGGCGGAAGTTGGAGGCCAGCGAGGCGTTCTCGGTACCCTCCAGGTAGACGCGGATGGTCTGGCCCGCGTAGGCGGACAGGTCGAAGCTGCGCTGCACCCAGCCGAGGTTCGCGTCCAGGTTGGACCAGGTGGCGAGCGTCTCCAGCACCTCACCCGACGTGTTGCGCACCTGCACCACGAGGGTGTCGTTGGCGACGGTGCCCGTCTCCGCGGTGGTGAGGTTGAGGTAGAAGGTCAGCGAGGCCTGGGTGGCCGAGGCCGGGATGGTGACGTCCTGGTAGAGGTTGTCCGTGCTGACCTGGCCGTAGCCGTTGAGCCACACGTAGCCGCGGCCCGTACGCGCCCCGCTGCTGACGGGGAAGTTGATGTTGCCGCGCGGGTCCGCCTCCCAGCCCTCGCCGCCCTTCTCGAAGCCCGGGTCCATGAAGAGCTGCGCGAAGGTGTTGGCCACGTTGAAGGTGATGGGGCTCGACATGGTCACGTTGCCAGCCGCGTCGTAGGCCACCACCGCGAGCTGGTGCGAGCCGTTGTTGAGCTGGGTCACATCGAGCGCCACGCTGAAGGGCAGCGAGGTGTCCGTGCCCGCGGCGCCACCATCGACGTAGAACTCCACGCGCGTCACGCCCACGTTGTCCTGGGCCAGCGCGTTGAGCTGCAGCAAGGGAGCGCTGCCCGAGACGCTGGCGCTGACGGTCGGGGGCGTGCGGTCGTCATAGGTGCCGGCCGTGTAGCCCACGTTGATGGCGGCGAAGGCGTTCTGCACCGCGCGGTACTCGGTGGAGGCGGCGCCGAAGAGGTCCGCCGCGGACTGGAGGCTGGCCGTGCGGGCCGCCAGGTAGTTGGCCGACGGGTACAGGTAGACGGTGATGGCGCGGTACCAGATGGCCGCCGCCTTGTAGTTGCCAATGCCCGCCATGCCGCCGGGCAGGTACTTGCTGGAGTAGTCGTTCGCCGTCTCCGTCGTCTGCGCACCCTGCGCCAGGAAGTAGAAGGCGCGGTTCATCGGGCCGCTGCTGTAGTGGACGTCGACGTTGTTGATGCCGGAGTACCAGGCGTCCGGGCTCACGCCGTCCTTGGTCGGCTTGTACATGTAGCGCAGCGGGTTGGCGCGCAGATCCTCACCCACCACCCAGTTGCCGCCCGTGTCGCCGATGGTGTCGCCCCGGCCGTTGCGCACCCAGAACTCCGTCATGGTGCCGAAGATGTCGGAGTTGGCCTCGTTCAGACCGCCGGACTCACCGGCGTAGATGAGCTGCGCCGTCTGCGACATGACGCCGTGGCTGAGCTCGTGGGCCGAGACGTCCAGCGAGGCCATGGACTTGAAGCCTCCGGCCTTGGGCGCGGAGCCGTCGCCGTAGCTCATGCAGAAGCAGCCGTTGCTCCAGAAGGCGTTGTCGTAGGCGTTGCTGACGTGCACCCGGTTGTAGGTGGCCGAGCCCAGGTCATCGATGCCGTTCCGTCCGTGGATCTTCTTGTAGTAGTCCCACGTCGCCAGCAGGCCGTAGTGCGCGTCCACGGCGGCCGTCTGGCCGTTGTCGTCGAGCGTGGGCCCGCCCGCCACGTAGTTCTTGCCGTCACCCCAGACGTTGTCCGGGTCGGTGTAGAGGGTGAGCGTGCCCGAGCCGCCATTCTGCACCTCGGCGTGGGCCACGTCATACGTCCGGATGCCCGCGCCGAGCGAGCGCGTCGTGTCGCGCAGCTCGTAGGCCCCGTCCGCCTTCTGCCAGACGTTGAGCTGCACCTCGCCGCTGTACTGGGACTTGCCGGTGCCCATGGCCTCGGCCGTCTGCAGCGAGTTCCACTTCTTCAGCACCTCGCCCGACTGCGCGTCGAGGAGGAAGTCCGTATGGGCGACGCCGTCCTGGGCATTGTCCAGCTCGGTGTGCACGTGCCAGGCGAGCCGGTAGCCCGTCACCTCCTCGGTGAAGTCCGCCGCGTTCTGCTGGGCGTACGGCTTCTCCGGGAAGCGGTTCACCTGGTGCGTCTCGGGGTAGACGACGAGCTGCGTGGTCGGCTCGGCGCCCAGGAGGCCGCGGGGCTGCAGCTCCAGGGTGGCCAGGGAGATCGCATCCGACGCGTCCACCGTGGGCGCCACGTTCAGGCGGATGCCCTTGCGCAGGCTGTCGGCCGACACGGGCAGCAGCAGCCCGGACGCATCCATGTGGGTGATGGCCATGGCCCCCCACACCGGCACGCCCTGGTAGAGCTGCTCGAAGTGGGCGTGCGTCTGGCCGAAGGCGTCCGTCTTCGCGGGGCCGGACAGGCGGAAGTCGTTTTGCGAGCCCAGCCCGAGCTCCAGGCTCTGGGCCCGGAGGTTCGCGAGCGACTCGGCCACGCGCGACGGCTCCTTGGCGCGGAGCTGCAGGGTAGCGGAAGGGGACAAGGCGGTGAGCTTGTCACCCGCCAGGGATGTACCCGCCGTCAGAAGCGAGGCGAGGAGCAGAGGCCAGCGAGGCCACGGCATGGACATGAAGAACTCCACCGGACTGCGTCTAGGGAGATCCCCGGTCGTCTGGCACCTGGAGGTGCATGCCAGTACCGGGGTGGGGCTCGCTCCGCTGGTGCTTGATCCGTCCGACCACTGACCCTCGGGGCTCTTCCCCCTGGACTTTTCGCCGCCAGCGCAGCAGCCGGCGACTATACACAACTGTAAATTCCTTTAGAAATCTGTTTGACCCCAGCACCGCCGTGGGGGAGGCGAGCGGGCGTGGCGGATCGCCACAGTCCCGAAGTGCCACAGCCCCTGGAACCCCGATGAATTGGGGCGGGACGCTACAAATCGGGCTCCAGGGGCCCTGGGGCCCCCGAGGGGAGGGCGCTGGCACGGTCCTCGCAGTCCCCCCCTCATGCTCAATCGCGTGGAGACGTTGAAGAAAGAGCATGGTCGCCTGCGCGTGCTGTTGCTCGCCTGCGAGGACGCCAGCGCCGTGGAGTTGCCGGGCCTGCTGCGCCAACTGCACGATGCCTTCCTGGCGCACCAGCGGGCGAAGGAGCAGCTCTATGACGCCGTGGTCGCCACGTGCCGCGAGGTGCAGGACGCGAGCACCCTCACGCTGCTCAACGTCTTCCGCACCAACCTGACGGTGATGTCCAACGCGGTGCATGGCTTCTTCGTGCACCTGGACCCGGATGTGGACCGGCTGCGGCAGCGCTTCCGCACGGTGACCGCGGCCATGCGCTCCTTGATGGACATCGAGGAGAAGTCCGTCTTCCCGCTGTGCCTCCGCCAGCACTCCCGCTCGCGGACCGCCCTCACCATGGACTCCCAGATCCTCTCCCCGCGGCTGCGGCAGGAAGGTGGCAGATGAGCAATCGACTTCCGACGGATCTCTCGCTGCTGGATGACCGCTCGAGGCTGTCCGCCTTCGACTCGCCGCTGCTCGACCGGACCCCGGATCCGGAGCTCCAGGAACTGGTGGCCGAGGCGACCCGGGTGACCGGCTTCCCCATCGCGCTGGTGAGCCTGGTGGTGCATCGGATCCAGTTCTTCCGGGCCCAGGTGGGACTGCCGCCGGACCTGGTGGCGGCGCTCGCCACGGATCGGTGTACGTCCTTCTGCCAGTTCGTGGTGGCCAGCGAGCAGTGCCTGCTCATCGAGGACGCCCGGAACGAGCCCGGCCTGCCGAAGGACCTGGTGGAGCGCTACGGCATCCAGGCCTACGCGGGCTTCCCGCTGCGGGTGATGGGCCGGACGGTGGGCTCCTTCTGTGTCATCGACGGGAAGCCGGGGCGGCTGGACCCCACGGTGCGTGGGCAGATGAAGGAACTGGCGCGCAAGGCCAGTGCCCGCCTGGATATGCTGGCGCGCCAGGTGCCCCCTGCGTCGGTCCTCTCCGAGGTCGAGGAGAAGGCCCACCGCGCCTGGATGGCGATCGCCGAGGCCCAGCCCCTGCTGAGCCTCAGCGAGCAGTTCGCCAACGGAAGGCTCTCGTTCGAGCAGTTCCAGCGGGGCCTGGGGGCGCTCGCGGGACTGGCGGGCTCGGCCTCCTGCGCCGCCTTCTGAAAGCCCGCTGGCTCAGCCGAGCAGCGAGGCCACGAGGGCGTTCCAGTCGGTGGTGGGGGGCAGACGCCCCTCGGCGTGCTCGGGGCGACCGCCGCCGCGTCCACCGGCGGCCTCGGCGGCGCGCTTGAGGAAGGCCCCGCAGCCGAAGCTGGAGCCACTGCCCCGGGTGATGAGCACGGACAGGCCCTCGGGGGCGCGGCCAGCGAGCAGCACCACGGCCTCGGGCTGACCCGTGAGGCGGGCGGCGACGGAGCGCAGGTACTCGGGGGTGGCTCCCTCAAGGACGGCCACCACGCGCTTGTCCGGGGACCGGGCCAACTGGGCGGCGAGCTCGGCGGCGGTGCTCTCCGCGAGCTTCGCCCGGGCGGCACCGAGCGCCTCGCGCACGTCGGTGAGATCCCTCCGCAGCTTGTCCACGGAGGCCGTCACGTCGAGCGGTCCGCACGAGAAGGCGCGGCCGAGCGAGCGCAGCGTGCCGGCCTCCTCCCACAGCTCGGAGCGGGCGCGGCGGCCGGCGGAGAAGAGGACGCGGCCCTTGCCCTTGTAACGCTCGACGCCGAGCACCCGCACCATGCCCACCTGGGCCGAGCGCGTGCAGTGGGTGCCGCCGCAGGGGGACACGTCGAAGTCGCCGACCTGCACCACGCGGATGTTCTCGGTCACCTTGGGGGCGCGGCGCAGGGGGAGGGCGGCGAGCTCCTCGGGGGTGGGGAAGAAGGCGCGGATGGCCACGTCATCGTCGATGAGGGAGTTGACCAGGTCCTCGGCCTCGGCGACGCGCTTCTCGTCGAGCACGTCGAGGTCCACGTCGATGGTGCACAGCGTCTCGCCGAGGCGGGAGGAGACGGTGTGGGCGTTGGCCACGTCCACCAGGGCGCGCGAGAGCATGTGCTGGCCGGTGTGGAGCGCCATGTGGATGCGGCGACGCACCCGGTCGATCTCCCCGGTCAGCTCGGCGCCGACCTCGGGGAGCCGGGCGCCCTCGGGCAGCTCCAGCAGGTGGTGGACGACGCCCGCGTCATCCACCTGCACGTCGCGCAGGCCGAGTCCCCCGAGCACGCCGCGGTCGGCCATCTGGCCACCTGCCTCGGGGTAGAAGGCGGTGCGATCGAGCACGACGGAGGGCGCACCGTTCCAGGTGTCATGGGCGACGACGCGCCCGGAGAACCGGAAGAGGAAGGGATCGCTGAAGTAGAGGCGCTCGGTGGGGCTCATGGGCGGGACGGATAACACTACTTCGGCCCGTAGCGCTGCTTGAGCTCGGCCATGGACAGGCCGCTCCACTGGGAGAGCAGCTCCACCACGTCCCGGGCGCGGAGGAAGTGGAGCGTGTCCCCGGCGAACACCGAGAGGAAGACGCCCCCGCAGTGGGGCAGCTTCGCGCCGCTCGATTCGAGGTAGTCCACGAGTCGCGGCAGCATGCGGTCGAGCAGCCAGGCACGGACGTTCTCCGTGGGGAGGACGAGCTCGTAGCTGGTGGCGCCGGAGAGCTCATCGCCCTCCTGGGCGCGGATGCGCGAGATGGCCTGGTTGGCCTCGGCGGCGGGGGCCCGCTCGAAGGCGAGGCGGAGCAGTTCGTCGGTGGCGTCCATGGCGACTCCCTCTCTGGATTCGGGGGGATTTTCAAGGGGGCTCACGACTTTTGAGTAGACCGGGCGGGAGAGGGTTAGGTTGTCGGCATGGGTGACGTGGAACTCGCGGAGATCCTCCGGAGGCAGGGCATCACCGATGAACGGGTTCTCGAGGCGATTCGCCGACTCGATCGGGCGGAGTTCGTCCCGGAGGCGAGGCGTGCCGAGGCGCGACAGGACTCGGCCCTGCCCATCGGCCATGGCCAGACGATCAGCCAGCCCTACGTCGTGGCCTTCATGACGCAGGTGTTGAATCCCCAGCCCGGGGAGCGGGTGCTGGAGATTGGAACGGGCTCGGGCTACCAGACGGCCGTGCTCTCGGGGCTCTGCGGCGAGGTATTCACGGTGGAGGTCCTCCCGGAACTCGCCGGGCCCGCGCGCGAGCGGCTCGGGCGGCTCGGCTTCCAGAACATCCGCTACCGGGTAGGCGATGGCACGGCTGGCTGGCCGGAGGAGGCCCCCTTCGACGCCATCATCGGCACCGCCGCCCCGGAGCACCTCCCCCCCGCGCTCTACCAGCAGCTCCGGCCGGGCGGGCGCCTGGTGCTGCCGGTGGGCCCGCGGCATGGGGCGCAGGAGCTGATCCGCGTCACCCGGCCGCTCGGAGGGGGGGCACCCCAGGTGGAGAAGCTGCTGGGGGTGCGCTTCGTCCCGATGACGAGCGCCCCACCGCCGCCCTTCGTGCACTGAGATGAGCGGGGAACGTCGAGAGCACATTGCCCGGGATGGGGCGGGGCCGTTAACCTCCCGGGCATGATCATCTGCCCCATGTGTGAGCACCAGCAGGCTCAGGGCATCGAGTGTGAAGTGTGCGGGAAGAAGCTCGCCGTGGCCGCCCCCGTGGCGGTGGCGGTGGCGACGCTGCCAGAGCTGGAGCAGACGCAGCTGGCGGGCGGTCGCGCGCCGGTGCCGGTGCAGTCGATTCCGGATCTCGAGCTGACGCGCCGGGACTCGGTGCCGAACGTCGCCGTGCAGGCGGTGCCCGAGCTGGACACCGGACGATCCGCCG
>NZ_DASVWK010000294.1:0-7774 GCF_036389735.1 Archangium sp.
CGTGCGCGAGGCGCTGCTCGGTCGGGACGCTCGCGCCTGGCGTCCCATTGGCACGTGGCTGGGCGAGGCCCTCCCGGGCGCTCCCTCCGCGCGCTGTGGCATCGAGCTGGCGCTGCTGGACGCGCTGGGCCGCCACCACCGCATGCCCCTGGCCACCCTCTTCGGTGGCGCGGGCAGCACGCTGGACATCGACATGACGGTGACGGCGGGGGACGAGGCGCACGCGGCCTCGTCGGCGCGGGCCATCGTCGCGCGGGGCATCCGCACCCTCAAGGTGAAGGTGGGCGCGCGCTCGGCCGAGGAGGACGTGCGGCGCATGGTGGCCATCCGCCGCGAGGCTCCGGGCGCGCGGCTCTTCGCGGACGCCAACGGGGGCTACACCGTGGCGCAGGCGCGGACCTTCCTCGTGGGCCTGGAGGCCGCCGACATCCCCCTGGCGCTCTTCGAGCAGCCCGTGCCCCGCGAGGACTGGGAGGGCATGGCGGAGCTGACGCGCTCGTCCCGGGTGCCCATCTGCGCGGACGAGTCGGCGCGCACGGCCAAGGACGTGCTGCGGTTGGCGCGCGAGGGCGGCGCGCACGGCGTCAACCTCAAGTTGATGAAGAGCGGCGTGGTGGAGTCGCTGGCCATGTGGAACCTGGCGCGCGCCTCCGGCATGGAGTTGATGATGGGCGGCATGGTGGAGAGCACCCTGGCCATGAGCAGCGCGGCGCACTTCGCCGCCGGCCTGGGGGGCTTCGACTACGCGGACCTGGACACGCACCTGTTCATCCGGGAGCACTCCTTCCGGGGCGGCCTGCGGATGCAGGACGGGGGGCGGATCGACATCGGGCACGTCCAGGCCGGCCACGGCGTCGACCTGGGCTGAGCCCGGTGCGTTTCACTCGTCACCGGTGACGAGCGGAATGGTCAGCCTCCGGCCCCTTCGCGCGCCGGGGCCTCGCCCGTCGAGGGGGTGTTGCTGCTCCGCGAGCCCAGCAGCGTGCGCCACGCGGTGGCCAGCAGGATGATGGTGCCGCCCACGAGCGCCCAGGGGCCGGGCCGCTCGCCGGTGAAGAGGAAGGTCCACACGGGGTTGAGCACCGGCTCGAGCAGGATGAGCAGCGAGGCCTCCACGGCGGGCGTCTCGCGCAGGCCACGCTGGAAGAGCGTGTAGGCGAGGCCGAGCTGGAACACCCCGAGGAAGACGAGCAGCCCGAGGTCCAGCGTCGTGGGGCTCGGGCCGCCGAGCGCGGGCACCAGGACGCTGAAGCCGGCGATGACGTTGCCCCACACGAGCACGCTGGAGCCCTCCTCGCCCACCGCGCGCAGCCCGAGGATGCACAGCGAGAAGGCGAGGCCCGAGCCCAGGGCGATGACATTTCCCCAGAACTGCCCGGGGTCGAGCTTGTCGAGGAAGAAGAGGCTCAGGCCCAGGAGGAAGACGGGCACGGCGGCCAGCTCGCCGCGCGAGGGGCGCTCGCGCAGCAGGAGCGGGGACAGGAGCAGCACGTAGAGCGGTGCGGTGTCCTGGAGGAAGATGGCGTTGGCCGAGGTGGTGAGCTTGTTGGCGATGATGAAGAGCACCACCGTGGCGGCGTAGGCCACCGCCGCCGCGAACCCTCGCCGGGAGGGAAGCCGGCGACCGGAGGGGATGGCGAGCGCGAGCACCAGCGCCGCGACGAGCGAGCGCCCGGAAGCGATCTGCCACGCCGACAGGGAAGAGAGCTTCACGGCGGCGCCGGCCGTGGACCAGAGCACGGCGGCGGCGAGGAGGTAGAGGCGGGAGCGGAGCATGGGAGGCGCGGGGACTCATATTCCGCTCCCCCGGGGAAAGCCACCGCCGCCCAAGCAGGGGAGGGGAGCGGCTAGGCCCCGAGGAAGCGTCGGTACCGGGCCTCGAGCGCCATGTAGACGGCGTAGGCCACGAGCCCCGCCGCGGCCAAGGCGAGCAGCAGATCTCCATGGGGCTGGGCCGCGAGGGTCTCCAGGGCTCCGTCCAGGCCTCGGGCGCGGCGCGGGTTGGCGGTGAGCGCCGCCTGGACGAGGAACGTGCCGAGCATCACGAACACCACGCCCCGGGCGAGGATGCCCAGCTTGGAGATGCGCACGGCCCACTCGGCATGCCGGGCACGGCGTCGCGAGTCCCAGCGGGCAGGCGGACAGGCGCCCGGGCTCTGGGACTCCGAAGGGTGGGAGACCTAGAAGGCGCTCCCTTCCGCTCGCAGGCCGGGCGAGGAGACAGTACCGGGAACCAGCACGTCGTGCCGCACGAAGGAGTCCATGCGGCTCATGTCCGGGCTGCTGTTGTAGGAGATGCCCGGGTAGGTGTTGTCGTAGTGGTGGCTGTCCACGAGCGTCCCGTCGGCGCGCTGGAGGAAGACGGTGTCGCCCGAGCTTCCCTGGTTCTTGCCCCGGTTGAAGCGCAAGCCATCGAACCCACTGGCATAGGCCGTGTTCGTCGCGTCCGAGGGGAAGGCCGAGGGGCCCGAGTACACGACATAGGCCTTGCCCGGCGCCAGCAGCGTTCCCGGTGGGAAGACATGCCGTGTGGGCTCCAGACCGCTGTAGGACTTGTCGTCGTTCAACTGCCAGCCGCTGATGTCCACGGCCTCGGTGCCCGAGTTGAACAGCTCCACGAACTGCTGGTCGTAGTCAGGCGCGCCCGTAGCCGGATTGTCGTAGGGGTGGGGCAGGAACTCGTTGATGAAGACGGGCGAGGCCGCGGGCGGCGGTGGCGGCGGGGGCTCCGCGTCGAAGGAGAAGCGGCTGAGCACCGGGTAGTGGTCCGAGGTGGTGTTGCCGTACTGATAGATGTTCGGCTTGAGCACCTGGGCCGAGCCGCTCACGTAGTTGGCGGCCAGCTCGTTGCTGTAGAGTTGGTGGTCGATGAAATCGGGGAAGCTCACCGTGCTGCGCTGTCTGGCGATCGACAGGGGCTGGGTAACGAAGGTGTAGTCCGCCGGGGCATCGAGGAAGTTCTGGTACGGCGTGGGCAGGTAGCTGCTGCTGGCGGAGTCCCAGACGATGGAGACGTCCACGTCGTCGTTCCAGTCGCCGAGCACGATGACGCGCTCATTCGGAAGCTGCGTGTCCAGGTAGTTCTTGAGCACCAGCGCCGCGTCCTTGCGCCGGCCGTAGGACGACGTGTCGGTGAGCGCCTTCATGTGCAGCACGATGGCCACCAGGTCCACGCTCGTGCCATCGCGCGTGAGGCGCAGGTCCACCCGCAGCGGCGGACGGAAGGCGAAATACTGCTCGCTCTCCGTCAGGATGAGCTGCGCGCTTTTCACGGTGACCACGTCCGTCCGGTACAGGATGCCCACCTTCTGCTCGTAGGTGGAGTAGTAGCTGGACCCGTACGGGATGCTCGAATCATTGGACAGGAAGCCGTCGTAGCCGGGCAGTCGCTGCTTGAGCGTGTTGAACGCCGTGGTGTCGACCAGCTCCGCCAGGCCCCAGAAGTCCAGGCCGGCACCGGCGATGACCGTCTGCACGTTGTCGAGTTGCTTCACCTCGTCCGTGGGGCCGTTGGCCGTGTCTCCGAACCACTCGATGTTCCAATTGGCCAGGCTGAACGACAGGCCGGTGCCCGCGTCCCCCGTGCCGCCGTCCGAAGTACCGCCATCCGAGGTCCCCCCATCGGTGTTGCCACCGGGAGTACCGCTGTCGGCGAGGGTTCCGCGGGCTTCCAGGGTGAGCGCCTTGGTCGCCTGCGCGCCATGCACGTCCCGCGCGCGCACGGTGAAGGCATGGGTGCCCCGCTCCTGGGGCAGGCCCGAGAGCAGACCGTCCTCGCCCAGGGTGATGCCCGGGGGCAGCGTGCCGCTCGCCAGCGTCCAGCTCACGGGCGCCTTGCCTCCGTTGGCCTGGAGTCGGTGCTCATACCGCGTCCCGAACGAGGCGACGGGCAACGGGGTGGTGCCGATGACGAGTGGGGGCTGGACGAGCAGCTGGTACGTCTTCGTGTCCACGGCGCCCTGGGCGTCCCTCGCCTGCACCGTGAAGGCGTACTGGCCCGATGCCGAGGCCGGGCCCTTGAGCAGGCCGGGGCCCGTATAGAAGGAGAAGCCGGGCGGCACCTTCTCCAGCGCGTGGAAGAGGGGCGGGGTGCCTCCCGTGGCGCCGAGGTTCACCTCGAAGGGCGCGCCCTCGGTGGTCTCCAGCAGCTCCAGCTCGGGCAGCCGGGGCGCGTCGGTCGGAGGCGGAGACTTGCAGGCGGCGAGAAGCGCCAGGACGGTGAGCGTTCCCAGCAGGCGGAAGAGCGGCATGGTGAGTCGGGCTCCAGACGCGGGGCCTGTCCTGCCCCGAGAGAGCCCGACTCTAGCGCGTCAGCGGTCGGTCACAGAAGCGTGACGCGGGCTACTGCGCCGCGAGGATCCGCTTGAGCTCTTCCTTGTCGGTGGAGAACTCGAAGGACTCGTACAGCTTGAAGCTGTTCTCCATGTCCAGCAGGCGCGGACGCAGCAGGCGCATGGCCTTGAGCCGGTCCTTGGAGAAGGTGAAGAGGCGGAGGAGCTGCTGCGCCTGGCTCACCAGGAAGTACTGGGTGGGGGCCGCCTCCCCGAGCACGTCGAGCTGGTCCTCCGCGAAGGGCTCGTTGCGGATGGCCACCACCAGCGAGCGCAACATGGCCTCGGTGATGGGCTGCACCGCGGGCTGCGGCGGGGGCTGCGGCGCGGGAGGACGCTGTGGCTCCACGCGCGCCAGCGGCGCGTTCGTCACCTGCCGGCCCACCTCCTTGAGCTCCGCGCGCGAGTCCTCCAGCAGCTTCAGGAGCTGCTTGTCCTTCTTGGCCCGGCCGGTGGCCACGGCGAGCTTCTCGTTGATGCGGGCGAGCTGCTGCATCAGCGCCTCGCGGTCCAGCACCACCGGGGTGCCGGCGGGCTGCTGCTGCCCGGGGGGCGCGAAGTCGTTCTGCTGGGCCTGCTGGGCCAGGGCCGGGACGGCCAGCAGGGTGGCCAGGGCAATCAGTACCGCTTTCATCCGTCTCTCCAGGAGTGAAGATTGTTTTGCGCGGCGGACGGGGGTGCAGTCTGATGCGGAAGCCTGCGTTCGCCGGACTGGTTGCCCACTATAGCCGTGTCCGGCGCGCCAGGCGGCTCGCATTGTCCGTGAGGGAGAAACTGATGGCCGAGAAATGGGACAAGCTTCCGTTGATGGAGTTCCTCAAGCGCACGGGTGACGAGCTCAAGCGCACCGGCGAGGAGCTCAAGGTCGAGGCGCAGAAGCTGTTGGTGGAGGTGAAGGACCCCGCCAAGCAGGCCAAGGTGAAGGAGGGGCTGGAGAACCTGCGCACCTGGGCGGTGGCCACGGGTAAGCAGGCCGCGGAGCGCATCGAGACGGCCGTGCGTCAGGTGGAGCAGACCGTCGAGGGTGCCTTCGAGAACCAGAAGGGGGCCTCCGCTCCCGGTGGGACGACGACGCCTCCGGCCTCCAGCGCCCGGCCCGAGTCTCCGGCGGCGGAGCCCACGCCCCGCGCCGAGAAGACGGCGACGGCCAAGACGGGCACCCAGAAGTCCATCGGCCGCAAGAAGACGGCCACCAAGGCTCCGGCCACCAAGGCCCCCGCCAAGAAGGCGGCGGCCAAGAAGGCGGCGGCCAAGACGGGCACCCAGAAGTCCATCGGCCGCAAGAAGCCCGCTCGTCCCTCCACCTGACGGGCTTCCATCCGCTCTGGAAACCTCCAGGAGGAAACAGCCGGGCGGCCCACCTGACTGGGTCGCCTCCACGGCGGTTGGATCGACCCGCCCCCCGTGACATAGTGCGCGCGTGGCCGGCTCGAACCGTGACGCGAAGGGTAGTTTCCATACCAACATCTCTCAGGACGTCATCGACGAGGCGCTGAAGAGCGTCGAGCGTGTCGCCGAGCCTCAGCCCGAGGTGGAGGCGGCACCTGCCGAAGACGAGGTGTACGGAGGCGTGACGCTGGAGATTCCCATGCCCGAGGGTGGCATCGAGGAGCCCGAGGCCGCGCCGTCCGCTGACTCCAATGACTCCGGCCCGCTGCGGGCCGAGCTGGCCGAGACGCGCCAGCAACTGGAGCAGGCACGCCGCGAGCTGGAGGAGGCGCGCTCCCAGCTGGAGTTCAGCCAGTCCAAGAGTCGCGAGATGATGGAGCGCCTCAAGGACAGCCACGAGCGCGGCCTGCGCGCGGCGGCCGACCTGGACAACTACAAGAAGCGCGCCCAGAAGGAGAAGGAGGAGGTCCAGAAGTTCGGCTCCGAGCGCCTGCTCAAGGACTTCCTCCCGGTGCTGGACAACCTGGATCGCGCGTTGGAGGCGGCCCAGAAGTCCAACGACTTCGACAGCTTCCGCACCGGCGTGGACATGACGCGCAAGCTCTTCGAGGGCGCGTTCACCAAGCACGGCGTGAAGGGCTTCTCCGCCGCCGGCCTGCCGTTCGATCCGCGCCTGCACGAGGCCATGCAGCAGGTGGAGAGCGCCGCGGTGCCCGCGGGCCATGTCCTCTACGAGGCCGTGCGCGGCTACATGCTCAATGAGCGGCTCATGCGCCCCGCGCTCGTCGTGGTGGCGCGCGCGCCGGCCGTCCAGCCGCCCGCGTCCGAAGCAACTTCAGCAGCGACTCCAGGCGGTGCTCCCACGGGGGGGGATGCCGCTACCGAGAAGACCGGAACCACTCCCACGGGGAGCCAGTAGGACGTCATGGGCAAGGTGATTGGAATCGACCTGGGTACGACCAACTCGTGCGTCGCCGTGATGGAAGGCGGCGAGCCGGTGGTCATCCCCAACAGCGAAGGTAGCCGCACCACTCCCTCGATGGTGGGCTTCACCGAGTCCGGCGAGCGGCTGGTGGGGCAGATCGCCAAGCGACAGGCGATCACCAACCCGGAGAACACCGTCTTCGCCGTCAAGCGGCTCATCGGCCGCAAGTTCGACTCGCCCGAGGCCAAGAAGGCCATCAGCGTGAGTCCCTTCCGCGTGGTGCCCAGTCCCAACGGGGACGCCTGGGTGGAGATCCGCGGCAAGGGCTACAGCCCGCCGGAAGTCAGCGCCATCGTGCTGATGAAGATGAAGCAGACGGCGGAGGACTACCTCGGCGAGCCCGTCACCGAGGCCGTCATCACCGTCCCGGCCTACTTCAACGACAGCCAGCGTCAGGCCACCAAGGACGCGGGCCGCATCGCGGGCCTCAACGTGCTGCGCATCATCAACGAGCCCACCGCCGCGGCGCTCGCCTACGGCCTGGACAAGGTGCGCGAGGTCGGTGCCGAGCGCATCGCCGTCTACGACCTGGGCGGCGGCACGTTCGATATCTCCATCCTGGAGCTCAACTCGGGCGTCTTCGAGGTCAAGAGCACCAACGGCGACACCTTCCTGGGTGGTGAGGACTTCGACCAGCGCCTCATCGACTTCCTGGCCAAGCGCTTCGCCGAGCAGAACAACAACCTGGATCTGCGCAAGGACCGCATGGCGCTCCAGCGCCTGAAGGAAGCGGCCGAGCGCGCCAAGCACGAGCTGTCCAGCGCGACGGAGACGGAGGTCAACCTCCCCTTCATCACCGCGGACGCCACCGGTCCCAAGCACCTCACCGAGACGGTGGAGCGCGGCACCTTCGAGGCCCTGGTGGCCGACCTGGTGGATCGCTCCATCGAGCCGTGCCGCATCGCGCTCAAGGACGCGGGCATCGCCGCGCAGCAGATCCACCAGGTGCTCCTGGTGGGCGGCATGACGCGCATGCCGGCGGTGCAGCAGAAGGTGAAGGAGTTCTTCGGCAAGGAGCCCCACAAGGGCATCAACCCGGACGAGGTCGTCGCCGTGGGCGCGGCCATCC
>NZ_DASVWK010000295.1:0-1952 GCF_036389735.1 Archangium sp.
CTCATCGTCCAGGCACAGCTGGCCGCGCGCGAGCGCCAGGCACGGGAGGAGGCGGAGCGGGCGCTGGCGCGGCTGCGCGAGCAGGAGTCCCGCACCGCCCGGCTCCAGGAGGTGACGGCGGCCCTGGCACAAGCGCTCACCACCGCCCAGGTGGCCCGGGTGGTGGTGGAGAAGACGGTGCGGATGCTGGGGGCGGCGGGAGGTTGGCTCGGGCTGCTGTCGGAGGACGGCCGGTGGTTCGACATGCTGGAGGCCACCGGCTACCCCGATGCGGAGGTGCGGGCCTGGACGCACTTCCCCTCCGACACCCCCTCCCTCTACAGCCAGGTGGTGCGCACCGGGGCCCCCGTCTTCTACGAGACGCTGGAGGACGTGCTGCGCGACTACCCGCAGTGGAAGGGCCTGCCGGAGGTGGAGGGCTATGGGGCCTTCGCCGTGCTGCCCCTCCAGGTGGAGCGCCAGTTGCTCGGCGCCATCGGCCTGTCCTTCCGCGAGGGGCAGCCCTTCCACGAGGAGGAGCGGGCGTTCATGTGGGGGCTCGCGGCCCAGTGCGCCCAGGCGTTGGAGCGCGCGCGGCTCTATGACGCCGAGCGGCGCGCCCGCACGGCGGCCCAGGTGACCCTGGCCCGCCTCAACGCCATCATGGAGACGGTGCCCGTGGGGCTCGGGCTGTGGGATTCGGAGCTGCGCTTCGCCCGGCTCAACGGGCGGCTGGCGCAGCTGCTGGGGCTGCGGCCCGAGGAGCCCCTGGGCAAGACGCTGCACGAGGTGCTGCCGGACCTGGCTCCCTCGGTGGAGCCGCTCTTCCAGCGGGTGCTGGTGACGGGCCAGCCGGTGGTGGACGTGGAGGTGTCCCGGCAGCTTCCCGGGGGCCGGCACTACTGGCTGACGGGCTACTACCCGGTGCTGAGCGAGGACGGCTGCATCCTCGGGCTGGGCGCGGTGGTGGTGGACATCACCGACCAGAAGCGCTCGGAGGAGCGGCTGCGCGAGACGGCCGAGTTCCGCGAGCGCTTCATGAGCATCGTCTCGCACGACCTGCGCAACCCCCTCAACGCCATCCTCCTGTCGGCCACCGCGCTCCTGCGCTCGGACGACCTGGGCGAGCGTCACGTGAGGGGCGTGCGCCGCATCGTCACCAGTGCCGAGCGCATGAAGCGGATGATCTCCGACCTGCTCGACTTCGCGCGCGGGCGGCTGGGGGGCGGCATCCCCATCACCCTCCGCACGTTCGACCTGGGGATGCTCTGCCGCGAGGTGGTGGAGGAGCTGGAGGCCGGACGCCCCGGGCGCGAGGTGACGCTGGAGCTGGAGGGAGACCTGCGGGGCACGTGGGACGCGGATCGGCTCTCCCAACTGCTCATCAACCTGGGGAAGAACGCGCTGGACTACAGCCCCGAGCAGACGCGCGTGCGCTTCTCGGTCCAGGGCGAGCGCGAGGGCATCCTCCTGGAAGTGCACAACGAAGGGCCACCCATTCCGCCCGAGCGGCTCGCGTCCATCTTCGAGCCCTTCGGGCGGTTCTCGGGGAACGAGGCGCCTCCCTCCACCTCGGGGTTGGGGCTGGGGCTCTACATCGTCGAGCAGATCGTCCGGGCCCACGGCGGCGACGTCTCCGTGCGCTCCACCGAGGAGGATGGCACCACCTTCACGGTGCGGCTGCTCCGGCACACGCGAGGGGCCGTGCGGCGGTAGCTGAAACGTCGGGCGTTTCCAGGCATCGTAGGCACGCCATGGTACGTCACGTCATCGTCGTGGGAGCGGGGCCCGGGGGCCTGTCGGCGGCCATCAACCTCGCGGGGTTGGGGCTGAAGGTCACCGTGGTGGAGAAGGATCCGGTGCCCGGAGGGCGGATGAAGGGGCTCACCCTGGGCGAGCGGGGCGAGTACGCGGTGGACACCGGGCCCTCCATCCTCCAACTGCCCGGGGTGCTGGAGCGCATCTTCGAGCGC
>NZ_DASVWK010000296.1:0-10909 GCF_036389735.1 Archangium sp.
GGGGCGGTCATCGGTGTACTGGACGGGAAAAGTCTTGGTCGACTTCTCAACCATTCCCGTTGGCCGCCCTCCTCCTCCGCTCAGTCTCTCTTCGCTTACCTGCCTGCTCTCCTCAAAATGGCGAAAGTCGAGTCTGACACCCTGGGCGGCCTGGAGGTCGCGCGCTGTGAGGGTCCGAAGAAATCCTCGAGCAGGAACACCTGGGCCCGGGTCATGGCCTTGTCGATGGCCAGCGTGACATTCCTATAGTCCGGCGCCTGAGCCCACTCCCCCTCGACCGGCAGGATGGCCTCGCTGATCTCCGGGTAGGCACGCCACGCGATCTGGTTTGTCCTCAGGTCGATCAGCTCTCCCTTGCTCACGCAGAGCGCCTCCGGTGGACCCAGCGGGATGAAGCCATAGTACTTCCGGGTGGTTCCACATTGCTGGAGGGAGAGCAGGATGAGCATGTCGATGCCCTCCTGCTCCGCCAGTGGCCGCAGGTCTTTCTCCGCGAACTCACCGGGCGCCTCCGAGGTGAAGGGGCTCATCGTGAGGGGATTCACCGTCTTGGAGAGTCTCCGGGCGTTGAGGCCGCGCTCATTGAGCTTCTCCACATATTGGTCGGCAACGGCCGCGAACTTGCTGGCATCCAGGCTCTGGAGATGCGCCTCCAGGCTGCCGGCCATGGCGGAGTTGATGGCCATGTCCAGCAACCCCTCGCTGCCGGCGCGGTAGGCCGCGAGCTTGGGGGCGGCCAGGGTCGCGACACCGACCTTGTGCTGAGTCTCCTTCCAGAACGAGGGCTTGAGCGACATGCGCGCGGGAGCGCATCCGACCAGGCCCATGATGAGGACTGCGGCTCCCATCCTGCAGAGGGTGGACATGTTCATGGTGCTGTATTTCCAGGGGTCGACAGTGGTTCGGGGTTACAGTGGATGCGACAGGTGGAGGGAGTAGCGCTCCCAGCAGCGTGCCGCCGCCTACCAATCCCGCGGATACGTGCTTGACGACGTCATGGCGGAAGAATTCGGGCTCTCCGTTCTTGCTGATGAGCAGGAACTCGCTGACCGTCCGCGGTTCGTCTGACGCGGGAGCGGCGCTGTCGGGGGTCACCTGGGTCGCGGAGGCAGTCGGCGCGGTACTGGCGTCCCCAGCCTGTGCCCGCGCCTCGCCGGGGGTGATCGCGACGAGTCAGGTGAGAAGCACGAGCGGGTGAATGAAAGTCACCCTCCTCGGCTCGCGGACGAGTGCTTCGGACTGAAACGCCGGGTTCATGCGGTTCCCCCTCGAGGGCTCGGATGCCCTTCATGGGGGAGAAACGGCGAGCGGAAAAATCATGCAGGGAATCAGCTGGCTATTTTCCCGTCTACCCCCTTGTGTCCTGGAGAAAACGAAGCACGGTTCCGTCTCCGGCGTCAGTCGAGCTGTCGCCGCTCACGCATCGCCGCGAGCCAGCGCGATTTCCCCTCGTTCATCACGATGGCACCGTGGGACGGGACCAGATGCTCGAAATCGAGTGCGGTCACCTGGGCGATGGCCGCTCGGAAGGCGCGGTCGTCCTTCACGAGCTTCAAGAAGAGCCGGCTGACGCCGAGCTTGCGATAGGTCCCGAAGACGCTCAAGACGAACCGCGCACCCAGTCCACTCGGATTCTCGATGTTGAAGATGATGTCGGTGACGAGCAGGGACCGCGACGCACGATGCAGGAAGACGCTCTCGTTCACCTTCGGCATGCCCGCGAGCCCGACCCGCGAGAGTTCTTCCTCGTAGGGCCACGGGTCCACCCCCAGAGTGCCACTCCAGTGAAGCTCGGGCAGCTTGTCCCGAGCCCCCACCGGGCCCCACAGCTTGGCTCGAGGATGCGCCCGGGCCGCCGCACTCATCCCCGCGGTATGAAGGAGGCTCGGGGCGACGATGGTGGTGATGTCACCCGCCTCCTCGAGTTGCGCGGGGGTCAGCGTCGACGCTGGCGAGAAGAGAACGCGCGCGGTCTCGAGCTGCACGATGGCCGTGCGCACGGGCAGGCTCATGAGCGGCATTCGCTTGTCGACTTCGAGGAACGTCAGGTTTTGCAATGCCATGGCACGTAAGAGTGGCCGCCTCTCCGGGCTGTCGCAAGAAGCTTCTATGGTGGTCCAGTTGATGGAGAAGGGATGCGTGGAGGTCACGGAGCCGTATGGAAGACGTCGACATCAAGACCCCTGAAGGAACGATGGACGCGAAGCTGTTCCACCCGGACGGCCAAGGCCCATGGCCCGCGGTCATCCTGCTGGTGGACGCGTTTGGAGTCCGGCCCGTTTTCGAGGCCATGGCGCGCCGGCTCGCGGCGGAGGGCTATGTCGTCCTCCTGCCGAACGTCTTCTACCGGGAAGGCCATGCGTCACGGTTGGAGCTCAATGGCTCCTTCGAGGACGAGGCGTTCCGCAAGCGCATCTATGCGCTCATCGGAGGGCTGACGCCCGAGCGGCTCAAGATCGATGCCGCCGCGGAGCTCGACTTCCTCGCCCGGCATCCGCTGGTGAAGGGGCCGAAGGTGGGGGTGGCCGGGTACTGCATGAGTGGCGGCATCGCCGTGCGCATGGCCGCGGACTTCCCGGAGCGCATCGGCGCGGCGGCTTCGTCCCATGGTGGGCGGCTGGCCACGGATGCTCCGGACAGCCCGCATCGACTGGTTGGCGAGGTGAAGGGTGAGCTGTACTTCGGCCATGCGGACAATGACGGCTCCATGCCGGCGGAGGCCATCGAGAAGCTGGAGGCGGCCTTGAAGGAGGCCGGCGTCAAGCACCAGTCCGAGCTGTATGCGGGCGCGCGCCATGGCTACGCGGTGGAGGGCATGACCGCGTACCACAAGGAGACTTCCGAGAAGCACTGGAGCAGGCTGCTCGACCTGTTCGGCCGGACGCTGCGGGCCTGACCGCGCTCACTTCCTCGCCACGACGAGCCAGGTCACTCCCCCGAGCAAGACCTTCCCGCCCGTTCGATGGTGCTCGCATTCGCGGGCGACATCCTCCTCCCACGCCCGCTGCTCCTCCGGCGGCAGCTCCTCCACGATCTTCGCCACGGGGCCCCCGAGTTCGCGAATCCAGCGCACGACTCCCTCACCATCCTCGGCTTCCATCACGGGGACATGCATGGACTCGGCGTGCTCCATCGAGAACCCGCTGCGCGTCAACAGCGGGCGCAGGCGCTCGGGGTCGGAGAAGCGGGACACGCCCGGGGCCTCGGGCTCCACGGGGGGAAGCTCACGGAAGCGCGCCAGGGTCTTGCGCGGCAGCGACCAGTACTCGACCTGCCCGGGCCCCGCCCAGCATGCGCACACCAGGAGTCCGGAAGGACGCAGCGCCCGCCAGAGCCGCTCGAGTGCCAGCTCGGGCCGGCGCATGTACATCAACGCCCAGCGCACGGTCGCCGCATCGAAGGACTGCTCCGGCACCTCGAGCGTCTCCGCATCCGCGACACGAAACTCGATGTTCGAGAGGGCCTGGGCGCGTGCTCTCTCCCGTGCGGCCTCCAGCATGCCCTCGGACAGGTCCGTTCCCAGCACGAAGCCGGAGGGGCCCACCCGTTGCGAGGCGCGGAGGGAAGGCTCGCCCATCCCCGAAGCCACATCGAGCACCCTCATACCCGGCCGAAGGCAGGCGAGGTCGAGCATCCGCTCGCTGACGGACGCCGTGAGGCGGGACTCCATCTCATCGTACCGGCGGATGACGGCGGCGCGCTCGGCCCACCAGGTCTGCGGCGGCGGTCTCTGGGGTGTCATGTCTGAAGTATAGGAGAGCCGACCTCGCGTCAGGCTGGCACGAGCTGGATGCGCGTCTTCTTCGGCGGCGCACCGAAGGGAATGTAGGTCAGCTTGGGCGGGGCCGTTCCCGGAGCGAGCTGAGGCCTCATTCCCCGGCGAGCCAGCTCGCGCGCGAAGGCCGTGGCGAACTGCACCACCTCCACCCAGGCCAGGTGATAGCCCAGACAGAAGTGGGGGCCACCGCCGAACGCCGCGGTCTCGACGGCCGACGGCGGCAACCGCCTGCCCATCCAGCGCGTGACATCGAAACGATCCGGCTCGGGGAAGAGCTTCGGGTCGTAGCCGTAGGCTCCGAGGGGGACGAGGATCGTCGTGCCCTTGGGCACCCGCTTGCCGTGCAGCTCCAGATCCTCCTTGGCCTCGCGCCCCGTCCAGGACACGGGCGGGTACATCCGCAGCACCTCGCGGAAGAGCGCCTCGGCGAAGGGGTGGCGCTTGAGCTCCTCGGGCGAGCGGGGCAGGCCCGGTGCCGCCACGGCCTCCTCGCGCAGCTGGTCCCAGAGCTCGGGCTTCTGGGCGAGCACGATGCCCAGCCACGCCATCACCGACGCGGTCGTCTCGTGCCCCGCCAGGGCCAGCAGGCGCAGGTTCTGGATGAGGTCCGCCTCGCTCAGCTCGCGTCCTTCCTCGTCACGCGCCTTCAGCAGTGCCGCGAGCGTGCCCTGCATGTCCGGCTTGCCGCGCGCCGCGGCGATCAGCCGGGAGAAGTGCATATCGAGCCACTCCCGCCCCGTCCGGGCGCGCCTCGCGGGCGAGTAGGGGAAGTCCCCCTTCAGGGGGAGGGCGCCCAGGATGAACTCGCGGTAGTTGCGATTCCAGGCCTCCATCTCGCTACCCTCGATCCCCATGACGCGGAAGATGATGTCGAGCGCGAGCCCCTGCGTCTGGGCGAGCAGGGAGAAGGGCTCCTCGGGAAAGCGGGTCACGTAGGACTCGATGACCTCGGCCGAGATGGCCGAGGCCCCGCTGGCCGTGAGGCCCCGGGGCGTGAAGGGCCCGCTCATGGCCGAGCGCAGGCTGCGGTGGGGCGTCCCATCCCGTGACAGCAGGGAGTCTCCGATGAAGTCCGGCGACCCCTGGCGGATGAACTCGCTGCTGGTCACCTTGTTCTTGAGCAGCTCGAAGCCGGGCTCGCCCATGCACACCAGCGTGTACATGCCGATGTTCCGCGTCCAGAACAGCGGGCCCACGCGGGCCTGCGCGTTCCGCAGGAAGGTGATGGCGTTGCCCATGGTGTAGAGGGAGTGGCCCACGAAGGGCAGGGCGCCAGGGAGGATGGGAATTCCCTCCCGGAGGGCCGGAGTCTGGGGTGAGCGGAAGAGCAGGTTCTTCAGCGTTTGCATGGAGCTGTGCATACAGAGGGCGCGGGCCCGGCACAACTCCATTGGACGGTGTATGGGTTTGTCCGTACAGCGGCGACCTGGCACGCCCCCAACCAGGGCGCCCCGCCCCTCTGTCGGCGCTCGACATGGAGCGCGCCGTCGCTCGCCACCGAGTACGACACCCCGCCCCAGAGCCCGTGGAGGTCGGTGTACGCGACGAGCAGGCCGGGCGGGACGCGCCGCTCCGCCACCGCGCCGCGCAGCGCCCCGGCGAGGCGATCCTGTGAGGAAGGAGTCATGGGCACGAAGTCTACTTCGCTCTCGCACGCCCTCAGCGCTGGAGGAGGTGGCGGGTCGGGCCTGGGGGAAGATGCGCTCACGCCTGGGCGAGCTAGGAAGAGCGCGCCGCCGATTATCGCAGCGGGTTCGATTCCCGCCGCCTCCACTAAAAGTTAACCCGCCGCTCTAAGCCGAGCCTACTCCCAACGAGGATGCGCGGCTCGCTTTGGGGGACCAAATCGATTCTTGTCGGACCAAATTCGGACCAAATCTGCGCATAAGAGGAATGGGGGCAATGTCGAGGGCAGTGGGTGGGAGCAGAGAGGCAGAGGAAGGCCGCTGACGGGAGCCCAAGAGTTGTGCGCCATGCCAGTGCACTCTGGGTGGAGCCTCCTTGGGGCACACGCTTGCCTGGTCCGCCCTCCCTAGAGGGGGCGACAAGGGTGTGGGCCTGTTGGCTGTGGCTACTCGAACCTAACACCACGCGGCCTGGGGTGGCCCTCGCGCTGGGGCCAAGCGCGCACCTGTCGTGGGCAATCCCAGGCGCTCCAAAATCGCTCGCACCCCTCGCGCTTGCTTCACGTACGCCAACACACTCCGCCTGCCTCCACAGTTCACGCAGGCGAACACGTCGAAGTCGAACGTCTTCCTCAGGAGTTTTGCCTAGTCCACTCGCGGCGTCCTCTTCTTTAGCGGCTCCTTGCTGGTCGCTGCCTCAAGCGCCACGCTCGCCTCCTCCGCTCCTGCTGCTTGGAGGAACTCCACCCCGCGCAGATGGTGAAGCGGGTGCTGGGGCCGCCAGCGGTAAGCGCCACGCTCGCCTCCTCCGCACCTGCTTGAGGGAACTAGCGCTCCTTTTTCTTGTAGACCCGCGCCCTCCAGCGTGGCGGCCCAAGCTCAATAGGCAGGGCTCGAACTATCGCGCGAATTGCATCGGCCTCGCTCGTGACGTTGACCCACACGTAGTCTCGGAGGGGGCGAGGAACCTCACCACCGTCAAACACTAGAGTGATGATCGCGAACTTATCCACCACTTCAATCTTACGATGGACCGCTTGGTCCACTTCTCGCCCAAGCCATCGCTCGTCTTCGAAGTTCTTCGTGACGAAGAAGACGACTGCGCAAGATGCGTCGATACCTTCAGTGATTCCTCGATGCAGCGTAGTCCCAGCGGGCATATCGTGTGCGTCGAGCCATGGCTGATGACCAAGCTCGCGCAGCACCTCGAAGAAGGGCTGAACCAGTGCTTTGTCGGCCGACCGATGGCTGAGAAAGATCCGAGACTCGTTCTCACCAGGGATCGCCGCAAGCGGAACCCCAGCAAGTTCGCGAAGGTTTGGGCTAGCCATCCCTGCTTGCTCCCTCATACGATCCGTCATTGCTTCCGCGAAAGGCCGAATGACGAGAGATATTGCTTTCGCCGCTGCCTCCGACCGGTTGTAGGCCCCCATGACCTGCCCGAACCCTTGGAAATCCAGCAAATCCGATGAGCCGGATCCCATTGAGGACACGAGATCCCACAGCACGACCAACTTATCATCGGGGCTTGCGGGAAACATAAGCGCCGTCAGTTGATTGCCGTGGGGCGACTCCGGGTCCGACTGCTGATTCCACCACACGTTTGCATCGTAGGCTGGGAGTGCAGAGAGGATCCGCTGGCAGAGCGGATTGCGCTTCACCTCGCGCACGAACTCGATGAGGTGGTGCTCAAGGTCGTCCCCATCCGCATGAACCGCCGCATCTCGCGAATGGCGGAATGCCGAAAGGTGCTTCACGATCTCGTTGGAGTTTGCCATTGATTCCCCCTAGCTGATCTGTAGTTCCAAGGAGCAGGACGGACACCTAATTGCACCACTCCATCCCTCAGAGATCTTGAAGTGCTCTCCACACGACGCACAGAAAATGCGCACCATGTCGTCTGGCTCGGGGCCTGCAATGGGACGCGGACTGCGCGCCTCGCTGCCCCTTTCGATCTTGAAACTAATCGGCCCTCGACGATGGCGTGAAAAGGTGCGCTCCAGGTTATTGAGCATGCCGAACATCATCGGTTCGATTATCTCGCGCCGAGCAACCCGAATGAGGTAGGAGCGAAACTCCCCATGCAGAAAACTCTGCACGTCAGTCGGCTCGGCGCAATACGGACAGGTCATTTGGCCGCGATTGGTCACTTCCGACTCCTGTGCCTCGCCCAGACCACTCTCCGCGACTGCCTTCGAAGTCCACCACTCCACCACGTCGCAGAACCGCGCCTCGTCGCCCTTGACCTTGAACTCCAACATGCATGACGGGCACTCGTGTCGCAGGTAGCCGGATGCGTCAGTAGGAATGCCGATCTGCAATGTTACCTTGGAGTCCTCGTCATCATCGGGCATGTCCGGGGCCTTCTTCCCAAATATGGACGCGCGTGCGTCGTCTCTTCGGACAAGCAGCGCTCACGACAGCGGGCAAGCAGCGCTCACGACAGCCGCTCTAAATGGATTGACAAAGCCACACCATCTGCACCACTCCCAGGGGCCGATTATCCGGCCATACGCTGGTCTTGTTAGGTCTTTAGTGTGTGGTTGAAAGTCTTGTTAATGGCGATCGGTCTCATCGTTGGTCGTTGTGGCGCCGGCCCAGGCAAAAAGCATCTCTGGGCAATGCGCTTCAATAACACGCGTGATTAGTTTGAAGTCGGCGGGAGTGATGATGTCGGGCAGTCTGATGCTTGCTCTGCCGTTGGATAGAGTGAGCGAATGTTCTCGGTAGCTCAATTGTTCAGGGTTCCCGCTGTCAATGCGCGGCAGCGTCGTGTCTGTGTCTGAATGATGCTTGGCAGAGGTCCGCTGGCGTCTTGGACCTTGTTGTTGCGTGCGCGTTAGAGGCACGCCGGCAATGAAGTCGCGCATCAGTCGCTCGGCGCGACTGAGGTAGGATTTGGCAGTAGGTGGGGTAATGGAATCCGACCTGTTGATGAGCCGCCGTTCCAGTTGCTCACGATTGGATTTGATGTAATCAAGTGTTCGTGGCTCTGTAGGGGCAAGCAGGGAGCGCACTGCTTCGGCTGCGACCCTTAGTTGTCGGACTGTATCGGAGTTGTAGTGTCCGAGTTGCTGGGCCTCTCTGAGCCAGACGATGGCTTCGTCTAAAGACTTTGTGGCTCCTTGCTCGTTCACTGACCAAATCTCCAGTGTGGATTCTCAAAATGGTGTTGAGGCACGGGCATGAGGAGATTCGTACCCGCTGCCTCTGTTGCAATCTGCAGGAAACGTCAGGTCTGGACAGAATCAACCATGGAGGTGATTCCGAAAGGACGGCCATGCGATGGGTTGGTAGGATCGAAGTCTCGTGCGTGCGTCATCAGATGGCAGAAAATCCTCCCCACATCTCGCATGTTGAGGTCGTCAGGTACGCTGAATTCGCACCTGCGGTCCTGGCCACTCAAAGCAAGCACGCCTGATGTGTTGCGCAAACCTGCTGCGTCACCAGTGCTACTGGACTTGGAACTCACCGTCTGCGACGGTGCTGCTGCCACTACCTTGTGCGGTACGCTTGGGGCCTTAGCCTGGACCTTGGGCTTCCTACTCCCAGCCAATTTGGCCCGCGGCCGGGAACCGAAGTGGTCAGGATCTCGCCGGTACGCAAGAAATGCTCTGAGTCCAGCCTGTGCTTTCTCTCTATGCTTTTTGGCGGTGTTGGTGTTGGCGTTTTCCTTTACTGTCCACCGATGCGTGATTCCGGCCACGTTTTCCAAGAACCATTGCGCTTCACGCGGTTCCGTTGAGTCCAGTACGCGCGCCAAGGTTTCGATAGCGCAAACAATGTCCCTAGAATGACGTTCCTTGTAGAGTCCGCGCTGATGCATTGCCCTGACCCAGTCCACGGCCTCTTTGATGGTCTCAGGCGTCTTGGGCGCAATGGGCCTCACGTTTTCAGCCATGGTTCTCCTCCTTTGATTGGGGCGTTTGGCGACCCTGGGCTGGGGCCAATCGTCGTGCTCTTTCATTAGGGGTAACGTGTCTGAGGAGCGCGTTCATTCCAAGATCCCGCGCCACACGCCTAAATCATTGAAATCGTTCCTGTTCTGTCGGACCGTTCTTGAGAAGATCTAAACTGGACATGTCTGCGGCACGACGCTTGGACGGATAGCGTACAGACTGATCAAGCACTTGCTTGGATGCTTGAACTGGGGAAGATGTCAAAGGATTTGTTCTGGCACCTCGTCTCCTCCAAATCGTCTGACACCCTTCCAGCGGCCGGGCAGCACAACCGGCTAGCACCAGACACAGCAATCCCATCACTCCCAGCCGCCCGCATCCCCTCACGTGTCGACCTCGGTTTCGTCCGTGGGAAAGGGATTCTACCTGGAACTGGGCAGGCCCAGCGAGGTTGTCCCTCAACGCCTCGTACAGCACTGCGAGCCGTGCCGAGCCTCAAGGGGGGGAGCGCCCACCGATCTCCGGGAAGCGCTCGTAGGCCCGCTTGAGCGCGTCCAGGTGCGCGGGGTTGTCCAGGTCGAGCGGTGCATCGGTGAGGCTGACAATCCACCCGCCCGTCGCGGTACGCTGTGAGCGCGAAAGCAGTTCCGCGTCGCGGGCCGGGTCTGGAAAGCCAATGACCCGTGCGGCAGCGGCCGACCAGTAATTGAGCCAACCCATGCGATGCGGAATCTCAGGCAAGCGCATGGCACTTGGGGACTTGATCACCGGCAGTCCACGGGGAGGCGGCTCTCGGTTGTCCGGTAGGTTCTTCGACTGGTGTGCGATGTCTACAGCCGCGCTGACCGGCGTCGCGTGCCCCCAGAACGCGCGCCCCGTCTCCGCCACAGCCTCAAATAAAATTGCCGCAGCCGCGATGCCGTCTGCGGACAGAGGCAGTGCCACATGGAATTCAAACTGTGCCCGACCACCAGGGGAAATCCCCGCCGGTATTCCCCATCCCGTCACGCTCACTCGGAAGTTGTCATCGGTGCTGCGCAGAGGCGGAAATTCCCCACGCCTGCTCTCTCGGGCGACGAATTTATCGCGCTCCGGTAACGGGACAAGCTGCCCCTCGTCAGAAATCATCAAGCCAATGCGCAAGCCAGGGTGTGCGCGCTCCATCGCATGAACAACCGCCAAAGGGCGGCCATCATCCCCCGCGAGCGCAGGCGCGTACACGATCATGGCAATCTGATCTTTTCGTGTGGCAGGCATTTCAGCACCAATCCATGAGGACAATGACTCCGTCGAGTCGTGGCTCCACGGTTTCCAGCATGGCTTTGTGCGTAGCGCTTCGCACTCCGACCCGAAAGTCAAATCCGCATGCCCTCGCAAGCTCGCGCTCGGCTAGAAAATCACGCACATTTTTTCTGAGCACAATGTCCTGAAGCTCTAGCGGGTATGTATCGAAATTGTCGGTTTTCACCTCCCAAAGCACGCCTGCGACAACTTGCAACGCGTCGAAAGCCTTGCCGTTAACCAGCGCGTTAGCCCCACGGTAGGCGTTGAACTTGATCCCGTCAGCGCACTTATTGTGCAGCTTGTTCCCGCCCTTGGGCGGCACC
>NZ_DASVWK010000297.1:0-8071 GCF_036389735.1 Archangium sp.
GGGTGGACGTGCGCATCATCGCCGCGAGCAACCGCGACTTGTCCGAGGAGGTGCGCGCCGGGCGCTTCCGCAGCGACCTCTTCTACCGGCTCAACAGCTTCACCATCGACCTGCCTCCACTGCGCGAGCGCCCCGAGGACCTCCTGGACCTGGCGCGCTACTTCCTGGCCCACTTCAACCGCACGCTGCGGCGCTCGGCCAGCGGGCTCACCCTGGAGGCCGAGCAGATATTGATGGCGGCCAGGTGGCCGGGCAACGTGCGCGAGCTGCGTAACTGCATCGAGCGCGCCGTGCTGCTGTCCGGGCCCGAGGAGCCGGTGACGCGCCGCCACCTGCCGCCCGCGCTGCTGACGGCCCGCCTGGAGGGCACGCGACACTCGGTGCGGGTGAACGGCTCGGGCTCGCTGCGCGACAGGCTGGAGCAGATGGAGAAGGAGATCATCCGCGAGGCGCTGGAGCGCCACGGAGGCGTGGTGCGCCGAGCGGCCGCCGCGCTGGAGATGGACCCGGTGACGCTCGGCCGCCGGGTACGCCGACATGGGCTCATCACCAAGGAGTCGTGAGGAGCGCGTGCCGCGCATGAAGGACCGAATGGGCCTTCCGGACGGGGGCTGGAGGCGAGTTCGCCGTGGAAGGATCTCCGGTTTTCATGCCCTGATGCGCGCATGACCGATCCTCGCCGGAGTGCACTAAGCCATAGGAACCAAGTCTCTTCAGGGGGAGGTTCCGGCCGCGCTCGGGAGCAACTGGTCCAATGGTCGGACCAGTCGGTACGGCGCGCGGCGGGAAGGTGCCCCGTTTTTTGTACAAGAGCACCCTTGAAAGAACTCAGTTCCTGTGGCTTGGCCCCGGTTCCATGCGTTCCGGCGCATCCGCTCACGGGGACTTGAGCAACTCTGGCCCAGGCCCTTCAGCATCGAACAGCGCTACCGCTACTATTCGCACGCCCGCGTTGTGTCGTCCTGCACGCGGACTACAATCTCCTCCAGGCCGCGCTCGGTACGCCAAGAAGACGAGCGCCCATGAAAACTCGAATCAGGGCAAGGTCTACAAGGAAGCCCTGGGTGGAGAGGCCTTGCTCATCTCGCCACGAGGCATCTTCAAGTGAAAGAACGTCTTCCCATTCTTCGAGTGCGGACGGACTCCGGCCTGGACTCCGGCGGACTGGTGGCCCGAGACGGTCTCGTCATCTGCTTCTTCATGCACCGCTCCCATGGGGAGGTGGCTCACGTTGTCTGGCGTGCCTTGCAGACGTATCGCCGTGCCATTCCACCCCAAGCACTGGGCTGGTACGTCGACTACAACGGGGACTTCCAACCTCTCGACGACAAGGGCAGGAAGTTCATCCAGGCGGAGCTGCTCGATTGCCGCTGGCCGTTCCACAGCAGTCTCGATGTCGGCGAGATCGCTACCTGGGCCTGGATATCTACAGGCTTGGAGAGACCAGCCAGCACATTGGTACCCAGGCTCGAGGTGCCTACTGGCTCACCTTCCTCGGCCTGCCCCTGCTCGGCCGGCTCGGTGGACTCGAAGTCCTGCGGCGGCGGCTTCCCTTCCCGAACGTCTCCGTCGAGACCTTGCCGTGGTTTTCCTTCCTCGGCGACGACCTCGAGGACACGCGCCGGTGGATCCGGCGCTTCTGCCGCTGATCTACTCCAGCACGCAGCCCTCGCGCGCATTGACGAAGCGGGCCTTCTCGCCCCACAGCAGCGCCGCGGCCGTCTGCACCGTGTGCTCCTGATAGTCCACGCGCACCGTGGCCACCGCCGGGCTCGCCGCCGTCCAGCGCCGGCAGTAGTCCTCGCTCATCTCCATCACGAAGACGCAGGAGCAGAAGTCCTTCGCCGTGTACGAGGTGACGAGCTGCAGGTCATTGTTGTCGTAGGGCCGCCGCACCGTATCGCCCCTCTCGCAGGAGAGGGCGGCACACGCGGCGAGCAGCAGGGCGAGGCGACTCGGGCTCATGGCTGGTCCTCCACCACCGCGAGCGACAGCTTCAGCAGGGTCTCCAGGGAGAAGCTCCCATCCCGATCGTCCGCCGTGCGCACCACGATGAGGTCCTTCGAGGGAATGACGGTGATGGACTGGCCCCAGTGCCCGCGCGCCGCGTAGGCGCCCTCGGGTACGCTCGGCCAGGGCAGGGCCTCCTGCACGTCGGGAATGGGCCGGTTGAGCCACCACTGCCAGCCCTGCACGTCGTCCGAGCCCCGCTCGTGGGACTTCAGCTTGATGGGCCCGGAGACCGCCGTCGAATCCGTCACCCAGCCCGCGGGCAGCACCCGCCGGTTCTCCCAGCACCCGTCATGGAGGTACAGGAAGCCGAGCTTCGCCAGGTCCCTCGGCGTGGCGTGTACGTAGGACGAGCCGACGATGACGCCCTTGGGGTCCCTCTCCCAGGTGGCGCTCTTCATCCCCAGCACGTCGAGCAGCAGCGTCCACGGCCACTCCCGGCCCAGCGAGGGCCGCAGCGCCGCGTCCAGCACTCCCGCCAGCAGCGTGGTGTCCCCGGACGAGTACCGCCACGAGGTGCCCGGCTTCTCCTGCTGCTCGTGCGCGGTGATGAAGGCCACCATGTCCTTGCGGCCCGCGCCGTACAGCATCGCCAGCACCGAGGACGTCTGGTACGTGCCGCCGTTCTCGTAGTCCTCCCGCCAGTCCAGCCCCGAGGCGAACTCCAGCAGGTTCTGCACGGTGATGGTGCAGTTCTCCTGCCGCGTCGCCTTCACGTGCTCGCAGATGGAGTCGTCCAGCGACACCTTGCCCAGCCCCACCGCGATGCCCGTCAGCGCACTGGTGAAGCTCTTCGACATCGACCAGGCCAGGTGCCGCTTGCTGGCGTCGAAGCCGCGCCCGTAGCGCTCGTAGATGATGCGGCCCTTGTGGATGAGCAGCAGCCCGTCCGTGCGCACGCCCTTGCGCTCCTCGTCCTTGCCCACCAGCGTGAAGGCGTAGTCCTCCAGGGCGCGGAGCTGGGCGGCCCGCGACGCGGCCACCTCCTCCTTGGACTCGAGCCAGTCCTCCGTTGGCCAGTCGGTACGGGTGGGGCACTCGGCCGAGACGGGCAGCGCGCTGGACAGCGCCACGCTCAGCACCGCCGGCAACCAGGATTTCCTACCAAAACGAAGTGGGCTCATGGGACCTCAGAAGGTGTAGCGAAGCACGGGCACCACCAGCGCCCTCGTGGCCGTGGCCTCCACCACGGAGCGCGGCGGCTCGGAGGCTCTCGGCGTCGGGGGGGGAGGCACCGGCGCCGTGGCGCGCATCGTCAGCGCCACCGCCGTGGGCAGCACCAACGCCTCCACCAGCGTGAAGAGCGCCGCGTCCCCCAGCCTGTCCACCGTGGCCCCCAGCAGGACAGCCCCCGTCACCGCCAGCACGTGCACCCCGAGCGCCACCCACACCGCCGGCTGGAAGCGCACGCTCCCCGGTTGGAGCAGGTTGCCCACCAGCCACTGCGCCCCCGTCACCGCCAGCGGCGGCAGCGCCAGCAACAGCACCACCGCCGGCGCCCCCGCCAGCACCAGGTTGCTCGACAGCGAGCCCACCCACGCGCTCAGCGCCAGCGTCGCCGGCACCGCCACCACCGCCGCCCCGGCGCCCGTCGCCAGCTCCAGCGCCATCCACCGCAGTGGGTTGTCGTTCATCACCCCCGCCGCCGGCTGCTCCGGCAACAGCCGCACCGACTCCGGCGCCGCTCGCGACGTCAGGGGCACCACCAGCAGGACGAGGGCCAGGGCCAGGGCCGCACCAGGGCTCGCGCCCCTCCCGGCCCGCCGCGCATTCGCTCGCACGAGGGACATGGCCCGGTGTCATATCACCGACATCCCCTCCCGGCGCCCCGCCCCGGGGGCTTTCCGCCGCGTCCCCGCCCGTGAGACCGTGACTTTTCACCGCACGTGGACCCGTCCCTCGCACCGGGTCATGGCACCGAAAGGTCGCTGGGTCGTGCCTGAACCGAAGCCCATCTCGCAGCGCTTGCCTCCCCTCGCGCGACTGGCGCTGTTCGCGCTCGTGTACGGAGCTAGCGCGTGGCTGGGCATGCGGTTGGCCCCGACGGGCGAGACGCTCTCCGCCATGTGGCCCGCCAGCGGCGTGGCCCTCACCGCCCTGCTGCTGTCCCGCTTCCGGGAGTGGCCCGCCTTCCTCGGGGTGCTGTTCCTCATGGGGCCGTTGTGCTGCGCGCAGGGCCGGCTTCCGACGCCCACCGCGTTCGCCTTCTCCGCCACCAACGTCCTGGAGGCGCTCGTGGGGGCCCTCCTCCTGCGCCGCTACGTCGGCTTCCGCCCCACCCTGGAGCGGGTGCGCGACGTGCTCGCGCTCGGCACGCTCGCCGCCATGCTGAGCACCGTGCTCAGCGCCACCCCGGGCGTCCTCCTCCTGGCGCTCCACGGCAGGGTGGACCCGACGAACGCGTGGGCCCACTGGCGGGTGTTCTGGGTGGGAAACGCCATGGGCGTCCTCCTGGTGACGCCGCTCCTGCTCACCTGGGCCACGCGCGGCCTCGAGGGCTGGAGCCGCACGCGCCTGCTGGAGCTCGCCACGTTGTTGGGGACGCTGGGGCTCACCATGCACCTCGTCTTCCACTGGGTGCCGCCCGACGCCGACGTCTACCACCCCGTCACCTACCTCGCCTTCCCCTTCATCCTCTGGGCGGCCCTGCGCTTCGAGGCCCGGGGCACCTCGGCGGCCCTGCTCATCCTGGCCGCCGTGGCCCTCACCCACACCCTCGGGGGCACCGGCCCCTTCGCCCCGGACCCGGTGGGCCTGGCCGTCACCGGCCAGCACGTCATCTCCCTCCAGTCCTTCCTCGCCGCGCTGGGCATGTCGGGGCTGCTGCTGGCCGCCGCCCTCGGCGAGCGTCGGCGGGCCCAGGAGAAGGCCACCCGCCTCAACCACGAGCTGCGCCTGTCCCTGGAGGAGCTGGCCACCACCCAGCAGGAGCTGGTGCGCCGCGAGCGCCTCGCCGCGCTCGGGGAGCTGTCCGCCAGCATCGCCCACGAGGTGCGCAATCCCCTGGGCGCCATCGCCAACTCGGTGTCCGCCCTCATCCACCTGGGCACCCTCGAGCGCAACAGCACCGCCTGGGGGCTGCTGCGCATCATGGGCGAGGAGGTCTCCCGGTTGGACCACCTCATCAACGAGCTGCTGGACTTCGCCCGGCCCCTGGAGCCACGCCTGCTGCCCCAGTCACTCGGCTCGGTGGTGGATGGGGCGCTGGAGGCCGCGGTGCGCTCGGTGCCCGGCGCCGCCTCCGTCCAGGTGAAGCGCTCGGCGGAGCCGGAGCTGCCCGACGTACCCGTGGACGCGCAGCTGCTGCACCTCGCGCTGGGCAACCTCTTCAACAACGCGCTCCAGGCCATGCCCCGGGGCGGCACGCTCCACGTGGAGCTGGGCCAGGAGGTGCACGAGGGCCGGCCCGTGGCCCGCGTCGCCATCACCGACTCCGGCCCCGGCATCTCCCCCGAGGGGCTGGCCCGCCTCTTCCAGCCCTTCTACACCACCAAGGCCTCGGGCACCGGCCTGGGGCTCGCCATCGTGCGCCGCATCGTCGAGGCCCACCAGGGCGAGGTGCGGGTGCTCAGCACCGTGGGCCAGGGGACGACGTTCCTCGTCCTCCTGCCCCTGCCTCGCGCGGCCTCGCGCACCCGCTCCTCGGCCGCCTGAATCCGCTCCCTAGAACGGGATGGAGTCGTCGTCGTTACCGCCACCACCGCCGCCGAAGTCATCGTCCCCGTGCGGAGGCGGCTCGTTCTCCCCACCACCGCCGGTGTCGCCACCGCGCTGACGGGCGATCTCCGCCTCGATGGAGGCCAGCAGCTGGCGCTCCCGGTCGTGCCAGCGGGACTTGCTCGGGTCCGCCAGCGAGCGCCGCGCGCCGTTCGCGTAGTACTCCAGGTCCCCCATGCTCGCGCCCCGGATGGGACCGCCCTTGCTGCGCCCGTAGTTGGGGAACACCTCGCCCGCGCCGCCGCCGCCTCCGCCTCCTCCGCCCCCGCCCGACGCCGCCGCCCGCCTCGGAGCGGCCGCCGCCGCGTCCGGCGCCGAGCCGATGGACATCTCTCCCAGCTTCAGCGTGAAGCCCTCGCCGTTGCGGAACGCCGTTCCCACCCGCACCTGCTCCACGCGCCCGTCGGGGCGTCGCACTGCCACCGTCACCGGATAACCCTGATCGCTCATGCCCGCCGGAAATCACTCCCCGCCCGGCGTGTCAACGACTCCCCGGGGGAGGGGTCCAGGCGCCAACCCGCCCGTGGAGCGGACGGGCCGCGAGGACCCATTCCAGGCGAAGAGGCCAGGGGGGGCTAACGTCGGCATCCCAACAATCTGTATAACGCCCGGAAACCCAAGGGGGAGAACCCTATGTCATCTCATCGGAGTTGGGGCGGGCGCGCTGTCTCGTGGACGGTCGCGCTGTTGCTCGTCGCGGTTGCCACGGGCTGCGAGACGCCGCCCACCACGGTTGCCCAGAATGGAAGCGCGGAGCTTCGCGTCACGCTGCCCCAGGAGCTCGCGGGCACGGAAGTGAAGGGTGTGCGGGTCGAGGTCCGCGGCCCGGGCATCCTCACGCCCCTCAAGACCGAGCTCACCCAGGTGGGCGGCGTGTGGCAGGGCACGCTCGCGGACATTCCCGCGGGCACGGATCGCGTCATCGAGGGCTTCGCGTACGACGCGGCCTCGGTGGTCCTCTACCGGGGGAGCACGGGCGCCCTCACCATCGGTGCCGGCGAGACGGTGAGCGTCAACCTGATGCTCCAGTCGGTGAACCCACCGCCGCCCTACGAGAACGAGGCGCCGCGGCTCGACTCCCTGGTGGTGTCCGCCAACGTGGTGCGGCCGGGCGGGTCCATCACCCTGACAGCCACCGCGCATGACCCCAACGGGGATGCGCTGAGCTACGCCTGGACGGCGTCCGCGGGCACCTTCAGCGCGGCCTCCTCCACGACGACCTCCTGGACGGCCCCCACCACCGAGGGGGTGCAGACCCTCCGCCTCCAGGTGACGGACGCCCGGGGCACGAGCGTCTCCGCGAGCCTCGAGGTCAGCGTGCAGCGCGACGGGGCCACGGGCAGCGCCAAGGTGACGATCGGCTTCAACGCCTGGCCGGAGGTCCGCACCATGCAGGGCACGCCGTCCGTCCTGGCGCTCGGCGCGACGACGACCCTGTCCGCCGCGGCCGTGGACGCGGATGGGGACGCCCTGTCCCACTCCTGGAGCACCGACTGCCTGGGCACGTTCGCCAACACGACGGCCTCCACCACCTCGTTCACCCTCCACACGACGCCGACCTCCAACCGGTGCTCCTTCAAGGTGACGGTCTCGGACGGCAGGAAGGGCCAGAACTCGGGCACCCTCGTGCTCCAGGTCGGGGCCGGGCCGCGCGTCAACGTGGCGCCGAGGATCGACACGGCCTACTTGAGCACCTCCCTGGCGGGCCCTGGCGAGGTGGTGACGGCGGGCCTCGCCGCGCATGACCCCGAGGGCAAGAGCGTGAGCTTCTCCTGGAGCGCGACCTCCGGAACCCTCCAGGCCACGCGCTGGACCAGCACCTCCGGCGAGGCGGACTGGGTGGGGCCGGCCTGCTTCGACAATCCCATCAACCTCGTGGCCACCGTGACGGACGCCGAGGGGGCCTCGACGTCGCAGACGTACACCATCTCCCCGCGGGAGAGCGCGAAGTGCGGGCCGCTCGCGGTGACGGGTGTGCGCAACCTCTACCGCATCCACGCCGACGGCTCGCGCATCACGGTGCCCGGCAGCCTGGCGGGTGTCACCCTCGGCGCCTATGTGCCCCTGGCGGATGGCTCGGGCTACGTCTATCGCGCGGGCACCGCCCAGGCCGATGGCACCTTCGTCATCCCCAACGTGGACAGGACGCCCTACTTCCTGCGGTACAACGCCTCCTATTACTGGGTCACCAGCCGCACCCTGGACTTGAGCTACGCCGTCCTGGGCCGCCCGGACGTGGTGGAGGAGCCCGCGGGCACCCCGCTGGCCTTCCAGCTGGACGGGCTCGCGCCCTGGCAGGACACGGATGACCTGCAGCTGCACTCGTCGAACGTGGGCATCGGCT
>NZ_DASVWK010000298.1:0-4951 GCF_036389735.1 Archangium sp.
CTGGAGCCGCTATGACGAGGTGCTCGTCCAGGCCCCCGCCAGTTGGGGATTGGGCGGGGCCTCCCAGCCTCAAATCGACGAGCTGCTGCTGCACGAGCTCACCCACAGCCTCATGTACCAGCTCGCGGCGGACCGGCTCGGCTGGTCGCGCAAGCGGATTCCCCTGTGGTTCCGCGAGGGCATGGCCTCGTTCACGGCGGAGCAGTCGTACCGGTGGGTGTCGCTGGAGGAGATCGCCCGCCACCTGGAGCGCAACCCCACGAGCGACCCCGTCAGCAAGCCCGGGGACCTCTACCGGGACGACTCCAACCTCATTTACGGGGCGGCCCACCACGCCTTCACCTTCCTGGTGCGGCGCTACGGCGAGGACTCGGTGCGCGCGCTGCTGGGCGAGATGCGCGGCGGCAAGGACTTCCCGGAGGCCTTCGAGAGCGTCATCGGAGTGCCCCCGGACACCTATGTGCGGGACTTCACCCGCTACGTGCGCTGGCGCGGATTCCGCAGCGGGCGGCTGCCGCCCCGGACCCACCCGCCCCGGAACTGAGCCCGACGCCCCCCGAGTCACTCCACGGGCCGGGCCCCCCTGTCCCCCTCTGATGGGTAGGGCCCGTCCGCCCGCCCCCTCTGAGGGCGCCCGAGCGCACCCGACCGGCGGACCCTCCGCGCATTGGCCCAAGGCCCCGCTTTTCTGTTACGACAGGCGCCGAACTTCCCACCCAGGTTCGCGACCCCCACGCGTACCGGGAGTGTGAGGAGACCGCACGATGAAGCTGCGCATGCTGGGTCTGACGGTAGCGGGTGCCGTGGGACTTTCCGCCCTGTCGGCCTGCAAGAAGGACGAGGCCCCTCCCGCCGCCACCGCGGCCGCTCCCGCCGCCATCAAGGCCGCCCCTCTGCCCGCGGATACGCCCCTGCCCAAGGACGAGGCCCCCGCCCAGGAGGCCCCCAAGAGCGGTGGCACCATCCACGGCATCGTCGCCTTCAAGGGCACGCCCCCCGCCGCCGCCCCCATCACCCCTGGCTCGGATCCCAACTGCGACGGGATGGATCTGGTGGATCAGTCCGTCCACGTGCAGGGTGGCAAGCTGGCCAACGTCCTGGTGCGAGTGCAGGGCAACGTGCCCGGCCAGCCCACCACGCCTCCAAGCTCCATGGTGGTGGTGGACCAGAACCGGTGCACCTACCAGCCGCGCGTGCAGGGCGCCGTGGCGGGCCAGCCGCTCGTGCTGATGAACAGCGACGGTACGCTGCACAACGTGCGCGGCATGTCCGCGGGCAAGCAGCTCTTCAACGTGATGCAGCCACCCCTGAAGACCAAGGAGGCCATGCCGCCCCAGGAGGCCGACGTCATCCGCCTCAAGTGCGACATCCACCCGTGGATGACGGCGTGGGTGGTGATGAGCCCCCATCCGTACTTCGCCACCTCCGGCGAGGACGGCGCCTTCACCATCGAGGGCGTGCCGCCGGGGACGTACACCCTCGAGGCCTGGCACGAGACGCTCGGCACGAAGACGGCCCAGGTGACGGTGACGGAGGGCCAGCAGGCCCAGACGTCCTTCGAGTTCATCGCCGCCAAGGGCAAGTAGGCGGCCCGGGTGCTCCGGGGGGGCGCGGCGCGAGCGCCCCACCCGAAGCCGGGTGCCACTACTTCTTCTTGATGGTGAGCTTCGTCTCGGCGGCCTTGCTCCCGCCCTCGGCCTTGACCGTGACGGCGCCCGCCTTGAGGGCCGTCACCTTGCCGGTGGCGTCCACGGTGGCGAGCTTCGCGTTGCTGGTGGTGAAGGTGAAGGAGACGCCCTGGATGGCGGCCCCGTCGGTGCCCTTGGCCACCACGGCCAGCGCCGCGCTCTCCCCCACCTTCAGGGTGGCGGGCACGGCCTCGAAGGCCACGGACTCCACCTCGGGCAACTTCACGGTGACGTCGAAGCTCTGCTTCAGCTTGCCGGAGCTCGCCGTCACGCTCGTGGTGCCCACGCCCTTGGCCACCAGCTTGTTGCCCTCCACCCGCACCACGTTGGCGTCGGCGGCGGCGTACTCCAGCTTCGCCTCCTTCACCGGGCGGCCCGCGTCGTCCTGCACCTCGCCCTCCACCACCGCCTCGGAGCCCAGGCCGGTGAGGGTGACGGGCGTGCCCTTCACGTCGATGGCCGAGGGGATGACCACCTCCACGGCGGCCAGGGTGCTCTTCTCACCGGACTTCACGGTGATGCCAGCCGCGCCACTCTTCACCGCCGTCACCTTGCCGGTGGCGTCCACGGTCGCGATCTTCTCGTCGGTGGAGGCGAACTCGAACCGCGCCTTCTCCACCGGCGTGCCGTCCTCCGTCAGGCCCTGCACCACCAGCGTCTCCACCGCGCCCGCCTCGGACAGCTCCAGCCTCTGCGGCTTGACCTCGATGCGCTCCAGCTTCTGGCAGGCGGATGCGAGCAGGACGATCGACGCGGCCAGCAGCGGGTTGAACAGCCTCTTCATGATGAAAGTGCCTCCCACTCGCCCGCGGGCGAGTGCTTTGATGTCGTCAGCGAAAAGGAACTTGGTGCCCCAAGAACCTGGGCGGTAAAACCCGTTTCGCCTCAGCAATCCGTGTTCCATTTCCGACATCCTCTGGAGGGCTCCGGAGGTTCGTGGAAGAAAGACACGGCCCACACCAGGGGTTGTCCCTTTTCTCCACAGGTCCCCGTCCCACGCCAAATCCGGCTACGGTGCGGCCGCGCCAGCACTCCCCCATGTATCGCGACATCCGAGCTGTGTTCCTTCCGGTCCTCCTGTGGGGCCTCACGGTATGGGCGGCGCCCCCAACAGTGCCCGTGTGCGAGCGGCCCCTGTCGGCCCCGTCCCTGGTGGAGCAGCCCTTCCCCGAGGAGGTGCGGCGGGCGATGGAAGCCCTGGTGCGAGCCGAGCTCGCCCGGGAGCCGCACGCGGGCCTCGCGGTGGGCGTGCTGCACGGCGACCGGCGCTGGGTGGGGACGTACGGGCTGCGCGACATGGAGCGGGGCCTGCCCGCGACGCCGCGCACCACCTGGCGCATGGCCTCCATCACCAAGTCCTTCACCGCCGTGGCGGTGATGCAGCTCGTGGAGCAGGGCCGCATGGACCTGGACGCCGACATCCGCACGCTCGTGCCCTCCTGGCCCGAGACGCACGGGCCGGTGACGGTGCGGCAGCTCCTGGGCCACCTGGGGGGCGTGACGAACTACGGCAACCTCGGGCCGAGCCAGGACACCGGCCCGCTCGACACGGCGGGAGCCCTCGCCCTCGTGGCGAAGTACGGGCTGGAGGCCGAGCCCGGCACCCGGTTCATCTACAGCACCTGGGCCTACAGCCTGCTCGGCGCCGCCATCGAGGCCGTCTCGGGGCGGAGCTACGGGGAGTACCTCCAGGAGCACGTCTTCGGCCCCTCCGGGATGGAGCACGCGGCGCTGGACGATCGCCGCACGCGCGACGAGCACCACGCCACGGGCTACCGCCTGCGCGAGGGAAAGCGGGTGCCCTCGCGCGTCGTCGACGTGTCCGGCCGCTTCGCCGGAGGCGGCACCCGCGCCTCCATCGAGGACCTGCTCGGCTTCGCGCGGGCGCTGCTCGACTACCGGCTGGTGTCACCGGCCAGCACGGGACAGATGCAGACGTCCATGAGCACCCGGGACGGGCGGCGCACCGACTACGGCATGGGCTTCGCGACCTGGCCGCTCCGGGGCCACTACGTGGTGGCGCACTCGGGGGCCCAGCCGGAGACCTCCACGCTGCTGCTGCTGCTGCCCGGAGAGGGCGTGGCGATCACCCTCGCGAGCAACGTGGAGGGCCAGGCCGCCTCGCTGCGGCGCATCGCCTACGGCATCATCGAGCTGCTGCTGGAGGACGGGGGTGCTCGCGTGAATGCGCGCCTCCAGAACGGGGTGGACTCGGTGGTGAACGAGGGCCTGGGGCGCGTCTTCGGCCACGGGCTGGCCTACCACCTGTGGGCCACGCGAGGGCCGGGGACGCTGCCCGGGACGAGCGCGCTGCCGGACGCCTTCGCGCAGGTGACGCACTTGCTCGACCGGAACGTCATCGCACGGGCCCCGGGCGCCGCGACCGAACGCATCCGCGCCGCCCACGAGCCCCGCGCGGACTGGCTCTTCGTCCGGGTGGGGGCGCACATGGCCCGGACCCTGGAGGAGGCGCTGGGACCCGAGCGGCTGCGCGGCTACCCCACACGTGGCGCGCTCGCCTTCTTCAATGACTACCTGGCCGTCTGCGAGTCGAAGACCTGCCCGGATCCGTTCCGCTTCAACGAGACGCTCCGCGCGGACCTGCGCCGTTTCTCGTCGGGCGCCCCTCCCGCCCAGGCCGTCGGCAGCGGCAGGTGACCCAGGCGCGCGCCTACGGCGTATGAGCGGCCTTGGCGAAGGCGTCGAAGGCGGAGACGACCTCGGGCGGGGCCTGCACCAGCTCGATGAGCACGCCCTCGCCCCCGAGCGGGAACTGCTCGTTGCCCTTTGGGTGGATGAACGTCACGTCGAAGCCGGCCGCCCCCTTGCGGATGCCTCCGGGAGCGAAGCGCACGCCCTGCTCCTCCAACCAGCTCACCGCGGTGCGCAGGTCGTCCACCCACAGGCCCAGGTGGTTGAGCGCCGGGTCATGCACGCGCGGCTTCCCATTCGGGTCCACCGGCTGCATCAGGTCCACCTCGACGCGGAACGGCCCGGCGCCCGCCACGACGATGTCCTCGTCGACATTCTCGCGCTCGCTGCGGTAGGTGCCCTGGGGCTCCAGGCCCAGCAGGTCGACCCACAGCTTGCGCAGGGGCCCCTTGTCGGCCCCACCGATGGCCACCTGCTGGAGGCCCAGGATACGAAACGGTCGTGTGCTCATGACGAAGCACCGTCGCAGAGCGGGCCCCATCCGGGCAAGGCTCCGCGTCCCGGCCTGTCAGAAGCCCGGCGGAACCTGGCCGTGCAGACAGGTGATGGTG
>NZ_DASVWK010000299.1:0-10656 GCF_036389735.1 Archangium sp.
GGGTCGTCTTCATGCGCCCGCCCAGCACGTTCAACCAGGGCAGCTCCTTCTTCACGGCGGGCTTGGCTCCCGGTGAGGGTGAAGGGCCAGAACCTCCCGTTCCCTGGGTTGTCGCGCATCCGGTGAGGAGCACCAACAGCACCACCGCTCCGGCCAACTTCATGGGAAGTCCCCGTGGTGATGGCCACCCCCTGATGGGTTGCCAGACCAAGGAAATACCCGGTGGGTCTGACACACGCCGGAGCGTCAGGACTCAGGGGAAGGTCACGTTGCCGATGGTGACGAGCCGCATCCCGCTCTCGTCCCACAGCTTCAAGGTGAAGGGGCCCCGGACTTCCCGGGCCGTCAGCTCCAGTTCCACCACGAGCACGCCCGGCGTGTCTGCGCCCGGCAGGATGGGCGAGGGCTGCCAGCTCACCTTCACGGGCTTGGGCTCCTGGCCCTTGCCCACCAGCGCCGCATCCTTGAGCGCCCAGGACTGCGTGCCCTGGTTCACCAGCATCACAGCCACGGCCACCCGCACCACGTTCTCCGCGTGTGTCGTCGAGCGATAGCTGATGACCTTGTTGATACCGAGGGCGTTGCTCGCGTGGCGGGTGACACCTCTCGTGATGTCCTCGGCCTTCACGCTCTGGTTTTCCACCGCCATCAACCCGCTGGCGATCAGCCCCGTGAGGCCGCCCGGCCCGTGCTCCAGCCGCATCCGCTCCAGCTCCTGGCCGAGCTGCTGGGATTTCTTGCGCTCTTCCTGGGTTTCCCGCTGGTAGTCCTCCACGGTGCGCTTGAGGCGGAACACGTTCACCTGCCGTGTCCCGAGCGCGAGGTGGGCCACCAGCATGAACGTGGCGCTCGTCGGGGCCGCCCCATCCGCGAAGCGCACCACCACCTTGAACCGCTCCCCGGTCTGGAGGTCCGCTGGGGGATGAAGGGTGAAGCTCCGCATCCCTGGCGCCACGTCCTCGAACCGCTCGCGCTCTTGCAGCTCCAGCGAGCCCGGCACCAGCGGCGAATCGAAGCGGAAGGTGATGGGCAGCTCCGGGCTGATGCACACCTCCTGCACCTCGCCGGTGGGCTCTGCTGGCAACTCCACGCGGGACGGTGACGCCTCACAGTCCGGGAGATGCGGCTGGGCGGTGGCGCTGGCCCCCGTGAGGAGCACCAGCGCCAGGAGGGCGGCGGGGGACAAGACGGACACGGAGCGGGGACCTCACGCAAGGGGGACGAGACCGGAGACGTGGCCTCTACCACACCTTCCCCCCTGGTAGTGCGTGGGCCGCATCCAGCTTACGGCCCGCCAACCGCCAGGACGGTCCTACTCGAAGCGGTCCACCGCCTCCACATCCACGATGGAGAAGATCAGGGCATTGTCCGGTGAACTCCCTGGCTCCATCTCCGTACCGGGACCGGGCTTGTAGTACCCACCGCCTCGCTTTACCAGACTCGGCCCGGTGACGATCTGCATGCAGACCTTGTACGTGTCCCCCTGGGGCGTCTGGGCCTCGGTGAAGCGTCCGTAGATGCGACCGTCCCCGAAGGAGAGGCGGCCTTGGAGAACGGTGCCCCCCGGCAGCTTTCCCCATGAGTCGCTCAATTTCACCGACGTGGAGCCCTCGCGCACAGGGATGGGCCCGTGCTGGCCGACGTGGGGGAAGACGACTTGATGAGAAAGCGTCCCGTGAATGGTGATGCCGAGCGTGTTGGTCATGGTCTCGACCGCACCCGCCGGGCACGCCTCGGCCTCCGGGCCGAGACGTACCTGGGCACCAGGACAGGCCATGTTGGCGGCAGCGGCGGCACCGACACACCACTTCGCCACGGGTGAAAGCGCCCCCTTCTGCTTCGTGTCCCCCTGGGGGCTGGGGGCCTGCGGCTTCTTCAAGGCGTCGTCCTTGGGTCGCGTCACCAGCGAGGCGACGACCGCAGGGGTTTGCTTCGCCGGGGGCGGAGCTGCGGCCTGTTCAGCTTCCGGCGGCGGCCACGAGGGCGCCACTTCCTGACCGAGTAGCGAATTCAACGTCTGGGAGGGGGTGGACAACGCCACGGGTGGGGGCTCGGGCTTCCACCGCTGAGCGAGCCACCACCCGGCCAGGGCCGCGCCCATCAGCACGGCCATCCACACCAACGCACGTCGAAACGCCTGGAGCGCCATGGCCTGCACGGGCACGTCCGCCACCGTGGCCGGAGTCGGTGTCGCCGGGATGGGCTCCACGGGTGGCACGGCAACCTCGGGCTTCTTCTTCCGCTCTGCGGCTCCTCGGCGGCCTCTCCTCGGTAGACGAGGCCCGTCATGCAAGGGCACCCGCCAGGAAGCCTCCGCACGGGCCAGCAGGTGCGTCAGCTCCTTGCCCAGTTCCAGGACGCTCGGGTAACGCTTCTCCGGCTTCTTCTCCAACAGCTTCATGCACAGGTCACTCACCACCTGCGGCACGTTGGGGTTGACGATGTGCGGCGGCAGAGGCTCCTTGTTGATGACGGCATTCACCGAGGCCTCGTCATCCCACGCCACCTCGAAGGGGAAACGACGGGTGAGCAGCCGGTAGAGCACCACGCCCAGCGCGTATTGGTCGTCCGCCTTCCCGGGCCGGTAGGTGGCTCGTCGCTCGTTCCAGTGCTCCAGTCCGAAGCGCCACGCCTCCGGGCTGCGGTAGTTGGGCGTCCCCGGGGGGAACATGCCCTCGGTGATGGTGGCCTGTCCCTCGCGCTTGGCGGCCCCGAAGTCCAACAGCACCGGCTCCCCGTCGCTGTCTCGCACGATGATGTTGGCCTCCTTCACGTCCCGGTGGACGACGCGCTCGTCATGCACCACGGCCAGCCCCCGCACCACACCCACCATCTTGCCCATCACGGCCAGCGTGTCGGGGTTCTCTTCCCAGGCCCACACGTCGAGCGGGCGGCCCTCGACGTACAGCATCTTCAAGCAGAAGAACTCGGGCAGCACGGGCGGCCAGTAGCTGAAGCCCACCTGCCGCACGAGGTTCTTGTGCTGGAAGTACATGGCGAGGGTGCCCTCGCGCTCGGCCCACTGCTTGGCCCGGTGGAGCGGGACGAACTTGAGGGCCAACAGGGTGCCACTCAGCTTGTCCCGTGCCCGGTACACGGTGCCGTAGCCCCCTCTATCCACCAGCTCTTCGATGATCGCGCCGTTGACGCTCGTGCCGGGCGGCAGGTCCGGCATGTCCCGCTCGTTCATGGCGCCCACGCTAGCAGCTCACCGGGGCGGATACCTACCCCGTGAGACTCCCACGCGGAGCCAACTTCTCGGACAGGGCGGCAACTCCCTGGTGAGCGGCGGCATAAGGCCCATGGCGAGATGGACAGGTACGTCCCCGTCCAGCCACCCCATTACCTGCCGCCCGCGTCGTGCCTGGAGTTCCAGGGGAAGGGAGGTGAAGACGACGATGGGCACCGTGAAGAAGCTGGCTACCTCACCGCTCACTCGCCGGGTAGCAATGGCCATCCTGCTCGAGCTGGCCGAGCACCTGCGGGAAGTGATGCGACAAGGGCGGTGAAGATGCCCGGAGGCGAGGCACGGTCCCCGCTGCACCAGCACCCTTCGTGGTGTTCCCGGTCTCGTCCGGGTGGTGTGGCGGGGGCCAGGTCGTCGGTGGCACCAGCTCCGGTGCAACGCCACCGCCGGAGGTTCCCGGTCACTTCTCCCGGTAGTCCTCGAGTTTTTTAGGTGTCAGGGGCGCCCGTACCCCTCGTGCGCGAGGAGAGGCACGGCTTACCCTGGGTCCCCCCATCAGGAAGGTCAGGGCGTAGGCCAGCGGCCGGGAGGGCGTGCAGATCGCCGGATGGTCCCCAAAAAATTCGAGCTCCACCCCATGCCCGGAGGGCTCGATGAAGACCGGGGCCTTGCAAATTGGACCCGAGACAAGGGAACCACTGTCCCCCTGGGGTGGGGGCCTCTCCCGAATTCGATAGCTCTACCGATTAGCGAGCCAGGGCGAAGATGGTCCGCGAGGGGAGTCAGAACGAACCCAAGCCGGTACACCCCTGCCGTTGCATCAGAGTTAATTCCTGATGACGCCAGACTGAGGGCCGTCCCTCTACCGGAGGAGAAGGAGAGGGACGGCTCTCGTACCCAGTCTTAGGGCTTCTTGCCCGTCTCAAGGTACGACTTCGGCACTTTTTCCGACTGGCTGGGGTAGTGGTACGTCCACGCTCTCCAAACCATCGCCAGCAACACGCTCACAACAACAAGCGCGATAAGGACGATGGCTTGCTCCGGGCTGAGCTGCGACAGTGCCTCCAAGATCCCCTGGGTTTTAGATTCCGACACAGCCTCTCCTGTTCTTCATTTGAAGTTTCAAGGAGGGCCTGGGTTTTTGACGTGGAGCTGCCCAAGCACTCCTGCGCTCTGCACCCCTTGCCCGCTTGGCGGTGCGGACAAGGTGATTAGGTTCCTCATGGGTCGTTGACGGGTGTAGGCGTTTGCGCGATATCAACCTCCGTGCTTTTTGACGTGGGGCTGCCCAGGCAGTCCTGCTGAGGAGCGTCTGCTTGGCGGCGGACGCTCCTCTTTTTTTGCCTGAAGTTGCTTGCCTGAAAACTTGGGACGAAAGCACCCCTATGCAAGCAAGCTCCGTACACCGCCAGCGGTTCACACCGGACAGACTGAGCGGAAACACCAGGAACTTCATGGGTTTAGGAGCACGTGCTGGTCCCGTGAACGTGACTACGAGCTGCCCGTCCGGGCGCTTCAGTGTCAACAACACCCCACTTCAAGAGCGCGTAAATGGCCATCTCCCACCTTCCCACACCCCAGACAATGGAGCGTGAGTGGATGAGATGGTGATGGTGACAATGTGTGCTGGAGTCGGAAATTGGCGGAGAAGGCCCTAAGGCACCATTCGGTATGTGAAGACGGTGCTCGCCGCCTATTTCAATAATCGAAGGCGCACGCGCAGCTGCGCGGCCTCGGGCGTGTTCTCCGTCTTCGTGTTGGCCAGCTCGGCGCGCAACTGGTGGAAGATAGCGAGCTGGCGCTGCATGGTGCCCTCCAGTGTCCGACGGGCCTTCTCCAGCTTCCGCAGATCTGCATCTTCGAGCAGCAACACCTCGGCGGCGAGCCGTTCACGCAGCGGCCCGAGAACGGCCTCTTCTTCGGCCAGCTTCATGGTGAGGGCGCCTTTCACCACCCGGGCCATGTTGCCCAGGTTCTCGTAGATGGCCGGGGGGATGCGCTCCGTCTCCTCGTTCTCCTGGGCCGTCTTGAGCACGAAGGCCAGGGGCTCCACCACGGCCATCGGCAGGCCCGGCACCTCGCGCAGCACGGTCACTGTCTTCTCCACCCCGGTGAGGAAGGCCTTCGTCCTCTCCGCGTCCTTCGGCGGGGTGGGGATGGCCTCCACGGACTCGACGAAGGCCGTCATCATCGCCAGTCCCATGCGGGTGTTGTCGTAGGTCTTGAACTCGTCCGTCTTCTCCAGCTCCTCCTCCAGCCGGGCTCGCATCCGGCCGTTCTCCACCCGGCTCAACCGCTCCAACTTCCAGCTCGTGTCCGCGAGCTGCGCGACACTGGCGGCCTCGGGCATGGTGGTTGGAGCCAACGCGGAGAACCACGAGTCCAGGAACGTCTCGTAGGCGGCCGGGTCTTCACCGGGAAGAAGAAGATGGGCGGCGGAGAATCCGAAGCGGATGGAGTTGAGCGAGGAGGTGGCCTTGCCCTCCAGCGTCTTCGGGCCGTGGGACTTGGCCCCGTTGATCGCGGCGGTGGCAGCCTGTCGGGCAGAGCGGACGGTGGGGTTCATACGAGGATTGTCCCGCTGGGCCAGCGGGCGTGGGAAGGGCTACTTCTTGGGACGGGGAAGAGGGGAAGAAGACGAGGGACCTCGCCGCTTGTGGCTTCGGCTCTGCCCACGCTTGGAGGAGCGGGAGTCGGGATTTCACCCCAGGAGTCGTCGACTTACTCGGCCGCTCGCGCCGGTCGAAACAGGAGGGTTTCCGGGTCGGTTTCGTAATGACCCCAGCCCGCCCTGTCGGCCTCCGCCATCAGCGCGCGAGCGACAGCGAGGGAAGGCAGTCGAGCCTGCCCGCGCGCGCCCTGAAGAGAGCCGTCGGGTCTGCGCCAGATGAACCGGTATCCTTCCTCCTTTTTCCCATCGGTGTAGACGTAGCGACAGCGCTGAAAACACAGGGTCCACTCGTGGTTCTCCGGCCGCGCCTGCACCTCATCCAGCACCGTCACCCGCCCGTTTACACCTACAGCTCTACCTTCCTCACTCATCGTCCACTCCATAGTCAGAGATCGGCATGCGGCACACCCACATGCACACACACGCGTGCACAGCACATGCGCGACGCATGCGCTACACATGTGTAGCTCATCAGCGGCTGATCAGCAAGTGCTCCTGCTGGCTGTCACTCGCGGGGGCCGATTCGTGGAAGACGCCGGTAGTCGCGCCAGCGGGAAAGGGCCAAGTCCACCGAGGGCCGTTTCTTCATCTTCGCCACCACGCCCACGGGAATCTCCAAGTCGGCGGCCACGGCCTCATTGGGCTGGGTGTGCATCCGGTGTTTCACCAGGGCCCGGACGAGCGCGGCCTCGGCGGGAGTGCATCCCCTTCTCTCCGCCCTCTTGCCCAGGCCCAGCTTGATGTCCCTTCCCCGCCGCTGGGTGTTCACCCTCGGGATGGGCTGGCCGCTGTCGAGGTGATCCACTTCTTCCGCGAGACGGGGCAGAGCCGTCTTCAACTTCTTCTCAGCCTCCCGGAACTCCCCCTCTTCTTCGGGTGGACGAGGTGAAGACGAAGACGAGGGCCGCGTGAGCTTCCCCCGCTTCAACAACCGCACCAGCTCCGTGAACGAGGGCTCGCGCACTGGGCCGGGTGCATGGGGACGGTACAACCCGCCGTAGTCCTCCCTCTCCCGGGGCGAGAACTTCTGTCGCTCCAGCCGGTGACGTTCCGCATGTACGCGACGGTGAAGAACTTCGAGATTCGAGAGCTGGGCGTTGAGTTTGTCGTGGTCCCGATGATGGATGACGTGGCCCTGGTTGATGGGCCCGTGGTGCTGCATCCACACGAAGACGTGCAACGGGCAGATGGGCTTGTGCGTCTCCTGCTGGAACACCCACGGGTAATCCGGGTCATGCTCGGGCGCGAGCAGGAAGTAGAAACCGTGGGCCACGATCTGATGGACCATCCTCCAGTCCACCTTCATCCCCTCGTAGGTGAAGGGCTTCACTCTTCTATGCGGTTTCACGGCAACACCAGCGGTAGGTGGGTAGTACGGGGCTCGCGTAGCGCGTGAGGGAGGAAATGGGCCGCGCAGCGGCCAGTTTCCCCTCTTGGATACACGCGCAGCGAGCCCCGTCTAAGTAGACGGAACTTCCATCGGCATTCTCACTCGAACACCGATGGAAAAACCTTCAGGGCGCGAAACTGGTCCAGACCCAACCCACCCACCATCTGCGAGCTTGTCCACCTGTCCTTGGTGGCTTTCTCAGGGCCACCCCACTCACTCCGTCCAGCAAGCTCCCCCTGCCGACCAGGATTCGGCTGCGGCCGAAGACTCCAACGCATCCCCCTCAAGGGGGAGCCAGGGATGCGTCCTCCGTGGCGTGGAGGCTACGTTTTCCGTCCCTTCGTCACGGGGAAGAGATGCCCGGCATCGTTCTCGCTTTAGAACTCCGTAACTCTCACGGGGGAGCACGGCCCGGCCTCTGACTTCGAGTGTCCCGAAACCCATTGGCCAACGAGAGGCCGCACCAACTCGGGGTTCACTCCGTCTCCCTCCGTTTCCGCGCCCATTGACCAACCGTTGGTCGCACCGGCGTTGCTCGGCTAAGCGGAGGGTGACGGCTTCCGTCAGAGCACACCCGGAGGGTAACGCCACCCGCACGAGTGTGCAAAGCACGACGCGGTGGGGGCGCCAACGCCGTGAAGCACTTCCGCCTCGGGGACAAGCAGGCGAGCGGCCTACCCGTGGGATTCCACCTATGGCTCCCTACCTTTCGTTGATACGAGAGCGGTCTCAATGGACGAGAACGACAAGAAGGACGGCTCGGCCACCTCCCAGGGTTCGGCGGCGGACAACCCGCCCGGCACGTCGTCTCCTGCTGGCGAGAAGCCCAAGCGGGCGTTGGTGCTGCGGGGGGCCATGTGTGCTCCACCTCCGCCACCTCCACCAGAGTACCTCCGTCTTCCGCTTCCCGTGAGGCGGGGGCGTCCCGATGGATGGGTGTGCCGACGATGCACGGAGTGGTGGGACTGGCACCCGTACCGGCCTCCGAGAGAGCAGGAACTCGATATGCCCTGTGTTGAATGCCACAAGGTGATGGAGCCCGAGGAGCGCGCGGTGGAGGTGAACCGGCACCTGCTGGCGCGACTCAGCGAGGGCTCGGCCCTCCCGGTCCTGCCGGTCCCCACGGTGTCTCCAGTCCCGGGCCGCCAGCAGCGCAAGGCCAGCTCTGGGCTGTTGTCGAAGAAGGAGGCCGCCCGTCGCCTCGGGGTGGACCGGGCCACCACCCTGGCGCAGTTCATCACCTCGGGCCGCATCAAGACGGTGGACGTCAACGGGCGCCAGCGCATCCCCGTGTCCGAGATCGAGCGCATCTTGAGCGAGGGCCTCCCCGCTACCGGGCCGCAGCCCTCCAGGTCTCGCCGGGCCCCGAGAACGGCCACGTCCAGGCCCTCGGACTCGCCCGGGGCCGAGATCCGCAAGTTGAAGTTCTGACCAGGGCCTTCACGGTCCTCAACTTCCACCACGGAGATGCACATGCCGCAGGAAGAGACACGGCAGTACGTGCGAGTGGGTGGTTCAAAGAGCAGCCCCTCGGTCCTGCTCAGCTCGGACCACACGACGAGGGGCTGGAATGTCCACTGGGAGAACAACTCCAGCTACTGCGACTCCGAGGAGAAGGCGCTTGCGTTGGCCAGAGAAATCCTCGGGGGAGATATCGTGCTGGTCTCCGTCCTGCCGTAACCGGGAGCAGCAATGAGCAGGGAAAAAGAGAAGCAGTTAGAGGCCGAAGCGAAGAGACGCGTTGCTCGGGAAGAAAAGAAGCTCCACGACAAAACCTCTCGAAACATCTACCCGGGCAATTGCAGGTCCTGCCAGGAGCCGGTAGCCGCACAGCAAGGCTACTACTTCAACAAGACGCTGTACTGCGATGGGTGTGGCTCCGAGATCCTGTTCACCGGACCCTAGAAGTACAAAGTTCCTTTCGAACCCCGAGCGGCCATGGGCAAATTACGGGCAACCACATCGCCCATTTTCGACGGTTCCAACCCCCTCTCCAAGGGAGGAATGGTGGTCCGCCCGTCATTTTCACGACTGTTAATCACTAGGTCCGAGGTTCGAGTCCTCGTCGGGGAGCACAAAGAAGGGCGTCAGACGAAAGTCTGGCGCCCTTTTTCTTTTGCCCTCCCCTGCCCGCGGGCACAACCCGGGCAACTGAGCACGTGGGCGACCACGCTCCGAGCGGCCATGGAGCAGCTCAAGCGGTTCGAGACCGACCCGGAGCACTTCAACCCGGCGGGCTCGTCCCACGAGGAGTTCATCTACCTCGACGCGCCGCTCGCGGCTGAATTCCTCGGCTACTCGCGCGACGTGGACAAGAACAGCTCCACCTGGGTGAAGAAGCAGCAGGGCTATCTCGCGTGGTGGGCCGACCAGTTCAAGGGCCGGGACCTGCGAAAGGTCACGCTCCTCGACGACATCCTCCCCGCCCTGGAGGGAGCGAAGGCCCGAGGGCATCGGATTGCGGTCCTCAAGCGCGTCTACTCCTGGTTGCGCAAGGTGAAGCACGTCCTCTCGGTGGCCGAGGATCCGACCTTCGGGCGACTCACCGTGCCCCAGGCCAGGCCCGAGCAGTGGAAGCGGACCAAGGTGATTCCCCGGGAGCACTACTTGCTCGCCCACGAGCACCTTGCGCCTCACTGGCGCGACGGGATGGACGTGCAGGCGGGCACTGGCTGGCACGTCTCGGAGCTGGTGCGCTTCGCCAGGATGGGCAGCGTGGAGCCCTACCGGGGCGAGGCCGAGGGGATCGCGGGCGTACTGGTGTGTCCGCAGACCAAGAGTGGCGAGCCCTTGCGCACCGCCGTGTCCGCCGACGTGCTGGAGGCCGGGAAGCGGCTGCTGGAACGGGGCTCGTTCAGCTTCGAGAAGTACACGCTGGCCATTAAGGGAGCCTGCACGGCGGCGGGCATCCCGCCGTTTACTCCGGGAAGGTTCCGGCACTCCGTCGCCACCTGGGCCATCGAGAAGGGTGCGGACCCGGCCTCGGTGGCGGCATTCCTTAACCACAAGAGCCCGACCACCACGCGGCGCTTCTATGCGACGCACGCTGTCCCGGCGAAGATTCCCACCCTGGCTTAGGACGACACCGAGAGCGACAGTTTCCTAAACCCGCTTGTCGCGGCGAGGTGAAGACTACTCCGGCGGTCTGACGGGGCTTCGGCCTCGGCCAGGCCCTTCGTTGTTTAGGGGGTCTCCACCACCCCAAGGTTCCGCTCGGCTTTGAACTTGGCGTCGTCCGGGTCGGAGAACGGTCCACGCCCGACTGCCTCGGGAAAGCAGGGGCTCGCTAAAGGTCAGGTGGCTGCTATCCAATCGCGGGAAGCCTGATCAAAAGTCAGACTCGACTTTCGCCATTTTGAGGAGAGCAGGCAGGTAAGCGAAGAGAGACTGAGCGGAGGAGGAGGGCGG
>NZ_DASVWK010000300.1:0-4938 GCF_036389735.1 Archangium sp.
CGGGCGCGATGAACACCTCGCGGATGTCCAGGCTGGGGGGCTGCTTCTTCTGGAGGGGAAAGCCCACGTACCGGAGCCGGCGGACCTCCGGGCTGCCCACGTACCGCCGGAAGGCCTCCCAGAGCCCCAAGTCTTCACCGGGTGCGAAGGCCTCCGGCGCCTTGCTGGCTGTCAGGCCCGCCGGAAAGACATACGCGGCTGCTCCCTCCCGGGCAATCACTCCCAGCAGGGCGAAGCGCCGCTGCTCGGCCTCGGGGAGGGCCAGGTACACATCCTCCGTGACGGCAATGCCATTCACGGGCGCGGTGTGCGTCAGGTGCTCGCACAGGTCGATCGCCGGATGAGCCAGCGCCGAGGTGTCCGGGTTCCACGGCACCATGGCGGCGTGCACCGCGAGCCGCACCCGCATCGCGAGGTCCACGATGCTCCGCTCGCGGAGGGCCTCGGCGGCCTCGAGGGCCCGAGCGACAGCGGACTTCCGCCCATCCCCCTTGAAGAACAGCGTCACCCCATCGCCCCGCCACTGGAGCGGCTGGGCGGCAGCGAGCTTGCCGGCGAGGAACTCCACTCCGGCCGTGTAACGCACCCTCCAACCCGGCCCCTCGGCCTCCGTCCCCTGCTCCCGCGCCGGCTCCAGCATGACGAACGCCAGCAGCAGGGGGGTTCCCGCTGGCGTGCTTTCCCACCAGGGAGCGCTCCCGCTGTCCGGAGAGCCGACCGGGGACTCAGGCATGAGCCGCCGCTCTCTCCAGACGGAGCACCACCCGGAAGTGCCCCGCCTCCACCGAGAGCTCGGGAGCCGGCAGCTTCCGCTCCCGCATCAGGCGGAGCATCTCGGGCACCCCCATCCCCACGTTCTCGCGGCGACGGGCCCGCGCCAACAGGCCCGCCAGCACCGGGTTGCGGCGCTGGCTGATGCCTCCGAACCGGATACCGTCCAGTGTGAGTTGGTTGAGCAGCTCGCCAGGGTTCACGATCTCCACCCGGTCCTCGAAGACGAAGATGCGAACCTGCGAGGCGGCCCGGTAGTCCCGGTGAGCCACCGCGTTGAGCACGGCCTCTCGCAGGACCTTGTCCGGAATCCCCTCCTCCACCCGCTCCAGCCCCTCCACGTGCGAGGGAGCCCGGACGCTCCTCTTGAGGAAGGCCACCGCGGCCTCCACCTGCTCGAGCAGCCGTCCCTCCAGCTCCTGCCGGTCGGAGAACTCCGAGGTCAGCTCCTTGCCTGGAAAGCGGACGGCCGAGATGCGTGCATCCCGAATCCACCGTTGAGGCTCACGGCCGAAGAGCAGCATTCCCGTCACCGTGGGGGTCCCGCCGCGATCCACGCACTGGAGTCTCTCCAGAAGGCGAAGCCAGGCGTTCTCCAGGTCCGGCTCGTCGTAGATGGTGGCCAGGAAGGCCCGCGCCGCCCCCTGGTCCAGGTCCTCCAGGCGGGCGCCTTCCACGGGTTGCTCATCGAAGTGGTAGTCGGCCGACTGGAGCAGGCGGATCAGCTCCTCGCGTCGGGCCTCGCGGGACTGGTTCGCGTCGCGGACATAGTACTTCCCACCCACATGGTAGGGGCGGTTGATGCTGAAGGCCGGAACCTCCACCACGAGCACCCGCTCGCCCTGGGCCTCGAGCTTCTGGAGGGTGCAGACGAGCGCGGGCTGGATGCGAACTCGGTGACGGTGTCCTCGCCCAGTCGCAGCCGCTTCTCCAGCTCTTCGGTGGTCATCAGGGGACCAGCGGTTTGTGCATGAGCTGAATCATGTTCTTCCGCCGGGGCGTCTCCTGGAGCGTCATGCCGGTGACCTCGTAGCCCTGCTTCTGCCAGAAGCGGAGCGCGTCCGGGTTCTGCTCCTGCACCACGAGCCGGAGGCCAGCGGCGCCCTGGCCGCGCACCCACTGCTCGAATGCCCCGAGGAAGCGGGCCCCGAGCCCGGCGCGCCGGTGGTCCGGGTCCATCAGGAGCATCCCGATGATCCACTCATCGCCCTCGGGAAAACCGCGCACGGCGTCGAGCACGCCGAGCAGCCGCTGCTTCGTCCCGTCCGCGTACAGCCCGAAGGCGAACTTGTCCTCGAGCGTCTTGCCCGGAGGGAGGCTCTCCAGGAGCTGCTCCGCGGCATCGGGCTCCAGAGCCCCATAGACCAGCGTCATGAAGGCGTGACACCGCTCGAACAGCGCGCGCAGGGAGGGCACGTCCTCCGCTCCGAGCTGCACCACGGTATTTCCGTCGACCTGGAACATCGGACTCTCCCCTCTTGTGGCCTCGCGAGCCTACGGGTAGAGCACGGCTCCCGGCTACAGTGGGCTACCGAGAAGTCCAGGTCACCTGTCTGGTCGACTGGAGCATGCGGGTGGCGAGCGTGATGGACAGCATTGTCGAGAGGAGAACGGAGTCATGAAGAACGCCGAGGGAATGGATCTGCCCGCCGAACTGGATCGGAGGCTGAAGCAGGGCGTGGACCGGCTGAGGGCCTTCCGGGAGGCGGTCGAGGAGTTGGACCAGATCGCCGACGCGCTCGGACCCCTGCTCGGGGTGAGTCGCCCGCGGCGACGCGGCAAGGCCGCTTCCCCCTCGGGCCCGGCGACGAGGACGGTTGGGGCTCAAACTCCGCCCGCCAAGGCCACGCGCCCCCAGCAGACCCCTCCGCCCGCGGCTCCGGCGGAGACCGAGGAGGTTCCGGAATGGCGCAAGGTGTTCCCCGGACTGTCCGCCAGGGTCCAGGGTCGCTCGAAGTAGAGCGAAGCCCGAGGCCGAGGGGCCCGTGGGCAGGCGGGCGGTCGCCGCCTCGGGCCTCAGAGTGACTTCGGCACCGGCACGCCCAGGTCCTCGAGGACCTTGAAGTCGAACACCAGCATCCCTCCCCAGGAGAGGGCACGCTCGTTGGCGAGGTCGAGCTGGGCGAAGGGCATCACCGACACGATGTCGAGGAAGCCCACCCGAGGCCCGACGCCCAGTTGGAGGGGGCGGTTGGTGACGCCCTCGACGCGCTTGGACCAGAAGAGCTGCGCCCCCACGCCGAACTTGAGCTCCCTGGCCCACGAGCGGGCATAGGGGGCATGGTTCAGCGGGCGGAAGTCGAGGGCGGCGTAGGGACCGATGTGCTCGGCGGCGAAGAGGTTGGCCGAATCGCCATACACCCCGGCGGACCAGTACCAGGAGGGCACCCGCAGGGCCGTGCCCTGGGCGTCGAACCGCCACTCGCCAATGGAACCGCTCAAGTGCAGCCCCAGCCCGGTCGAGCCGACCCAATCCTCCCCGTACCGATACCCCAGGGCGAGGGGGCGGATGAAGAACCGCAGCCGTCGGCCGAGAGGATTGGGATCCTTCCAGGCCGAGAAGGACTTCCCCTCGGGACACGGGGCCTGGGCGCCCTGCTCGTCGCGGGCATTGGGCAGACGGCAGGTGTCACACTCATCGCCGACCCCGTCATTGTCCGCGTCGGCGTGCTCACCGCGCTCCACGGGGACGAGCGGGCAGGGATCGCAAGCATCCCCCGCCCCGTCCCCGTCGCTGTCCTGCTGGTCCGGGTTCTCGTCGAGGGGACAGTTGTCGGCACACTCCCGCATCCGCTCGGGATGACAGGACGGCGCCTCCTTTTGCCCCGGAGGGAGATCCGGCACGCCATCCCCATCGCTGTCGGCGACGGGCTCGGAGACGGGAGCCGGTGGAGGCTGGGCGACGGCCGGGACCGACGCGAGCAGGAGGACGAGGGCCAGGGAAAGGGGAGCGGATCGCATCAGAGGCATAGCTCGAAGACGAGGGGCTCACTGCACAGCATGGAGTGTTGCGCCGCGGGGAGGCGTCTGATGGTGGCCTCGTCCTGGACCCAGGAGGGCAGCCTGTCGCGCGTGAAACCATCCGGCACGAGGCAGTCGCCCCGCACGTGGACGGTCCCCTCGGTGCTGGGAAACTGGGGGAGCAGGAACGGGGTCTCCAGGTTGTTGCCCTGGATGATGCGGATGAAGTCGAGCTTGCGAAGGGGCTCGAAATAGCCGGTCTTGGTGGCCTGGAGGAGCGCCCGCCCGCGCGCGAGCAGCCCCCGGTCGATGTGCCGCGAGAGCTCCACGGGAGCACCCGGGGCGGGCAGGAGCCCGTCGTTCATCCAGGTGGCGTCGAGGAACAGATCGGGACGGTTGGGATTGCCCTGGGCGATGCTCCAGCGCGGCAGCATCTGGTAGAGGGAGGGCCAGGTCCGGGTCACCTCGGGCGGGATGGTGTTGTTGAAGAACGTCCCGGACAGCAGGGCGGTCAGGGCGTTCACGGTGCCGAAGAACGGCACGCCCACGAAGCACACACCCTGGACGAGGCGGGCCATCGTCTCGGCACCAAGGTGATGGGCCGCGGCGAGCACCACCAACCCTCCCTGCGAGTGCGCCACGAGCCGCCAGCGGTCCCCGTTGGGCGCCTCGGCCTGGAGGTGCTCGGCGAGGCGCTTGCCGCTGTAGCGGATGTCCAGGCGCCAGTCGTAGTCGAAGAACTCCCACTTGGGGAAGGCGTGCTCGAAGGGCTCGTAGGCGAGCGTCAGGTGCCCACGGGCGACGAGCGCGTTGTTCAGCGGCTCGAGCACACTGGGGTCCGGCCCGTGCTCACTGGAGAGCTCGCGAGCGGCGTTGCCCTGGGTGAGGAGCGCGAAAATGGTCGCCGCCGAGGCGCCACTCGCGTTCTGGTAGAGCACCCCTCCCGTTCCGGGAACCACCATCTGACGCCGAGGCATGGGCACCTCCCCCTCACAGCCATAACACGACGGCCCGACACCCGGATATTCAGGAGCCCGCCGCCAGGAAGGTGTCAGACATCTCATACAGCGGCCCGGGGCCGAGCCGGCGTGCCGCGCGTCCGGCGAGCACATCCGCCAGCGCCTCGGCGATGGGCAGGCCCGGGGACTTCATCAGCCACATGAACTCGCCCACCGGGTTCACCTCGAGGAAGACGTGCCGCCCCTC
>NZ_DASVWK010000301.1:0-3846 GCF_036389735.1 Archangium sp.
AGTGGCGTCGCTGCCCCCCACCGCCATGGTCGCCGCGGTCGAGGTGGAGACCGCCTTGCGCTCGTAGCTACCACTGGTGCCAAGGGTCCCCGTGATGGCACTGCCCTCGGGAGCGTTCGCCGAGCCGTAACCCACCGTGTCCACCACCGTCGTCCCATCCGCCTGGACGAGGCGCACATGGCCACCAGCCCCGCCCATGGCCAGGCTATAGCTCCCATCGGCGATCGTCGAACCGGAGTAGCCGGTGCCGCTGAGCGCCAGCAGGTAGTAGCCGCGGGCGGGGATCTTCGCGCCGATCGAGAAGGTGTAGGTCACCGAGTACGCAGCACCATTCGCCGCCTTGTACTGGAGCTTCCAGTTGGACAGGGACACCTCCGCATTGGTCGGGTTGTGGAGTTCGACGAACTCGTCATTGGCTCCAGTCGGCCCCGCCGGTGCGAGTTCGCTGATGACCAGATGGTTGGTCAGCACGGGAGGCGGCGGCGAGACAACTGTCACGGTGCCGTAGCTGCCGGCCGGCGGAGTCACGGCCCCGCTCTGGTCGCAGTACGTGTAGGGCGAGTAGGTGCCCGTGAACGGATCCAGCAACCGGTAGCGGAAGCCGTACTTGTACGTGCCCGCCGTGGGAATGCTCAGTGTCGCCTTCACCTCGTCGTTGTTGCTGAACGAGCTGGAGTAGCCGGCATTGGGGCTCGCCGACGTCCACGTCCAGCCCGCCGGGTTGGTGGCGTCCGTGCCGTAGCCCAGCTCGGCGGAGACGTGCGGGTAGAAGTCGTTGCCACCCGTGTTCTTGTCGGTGAGGCCCGGCTCGTAGAACTGGCTGTAGATGGCCCACGAGGAGCCAGGAACAACGGTGGCCGGGTAGTTGCCGTCCCCGGACGGGAACGTCTTCGGGTACTGGATGGCGCAGTAGTCCACGGGCGGAGCGAGCGTGATGCCGCACGTGGAGTTGGGGGCGTTGGGCGTCCCGAAGTCACCGCCCGCGAGCTGCTGCTCCGAGTCGCACCAGTACCAGCGCTGCGCGTTGGCCTTCGTGCCCACCACGGCCGACGACAGGTTCATCGACCGGCCCATCGTCTGCGGGAAGCCCGAGTCGTACGTGAAGACCTCCACCACGGTGGAGCCGTTGACGAGCTTGATCGTCCCCGCCCCCTCCAGGGGCATGGCGGAGTCGTAGGCGTAGTTGGCGGAGACACCACCGTTGGTGGCGAGCTCCTGGTTGTGCGCCAGGACGAAGGTGCCCTTGCGGTCCACCACCACCGGCACATCACCGGAGCCCACCGTGAAGGAGCCCGAGAGGGTACCGGAGCCGAGCGTGTACGACACCACGAGGCCGTTGAGGTTGAGCAGGTTGCCGGTGTTGTTCGTCAGCTCGATGTACTCGGTGGTGCTGCCCGAGGGCGAGTGCATCACCTCGGAGATGCTGAGCGTGCCGAACGTCGGCTTCGGCGCCGTGTCACAGGCCGCCTCGAAGCAGACGCCGTCCGGGCCGGGACATGCGGTGGTCTTCTGCGTCTCCTGGCAGGAGGTGGTGTCGTCCTCAGCCACCACGCAGGTCGACGTGGGGGTGACGAGCGAGACCCCATCCGCCGCGCACGTGGGCGCGGACGGCGTGCAGGTGACGCTAGCGCACGGGTCCACGTTGGTCGTCGCGCTCAGCGTGGACATCGCGCTCGCGTTGCCGGCGTCGTCCACCACCTTCAGGGCGAAGTAGTACGTCGTGCTGGCGGTCAACTCCTTGATGAGGGCCGACTCCACGCCGCCCAGCGGCTGGGGCCAGCCCACGACCACCGGGTTCGCCGAGGCGAACGTCGCCTCGGTGATGGGGCTCGTCGAGTAGCGCAGGTCGTAGCTGGCGGCGGCCGGGCCGAGCAGGCCGTCATCGGCCACGGCCGTCCAGCTCAGCTCCACCTGGGTGCTCGTCTGGCGCACCAGGGAGAGCGGCGCTGACTCGGGCGCGAGGTTGTCCTCGACGGCGAAGGTCTCACTGGAGGCGACGTCGAACATCCCGCCCATGGCCTCGAGCCGGAAACCCACGCCCTGCTGGTCCACGGTGAGGGTGGAGAAGGTGGCGAGACCGCCGCTGGGAAGGGCCGTCAGGGAGCCACCGAGCTCGGCATCGGGGTTGCCGTCCACCAGGCCCACGGTGATCTCCGGTTCCTCGACGGAGACGGTGTTGTCGTACAGGTCGGTGACGGCCACGGTCACCGACGTCATCGCCACGCGCACCTTGGGGCTCGAGGGCTGAGCGCGGAAGGCGAGCTTCCTGGCCGGGCCGGGGACGATGCGGACGGAGGCATCCTCGGACAGCAGGGTATCGACCACATCCCTCGCGGACACCGACTGGTCCTTGGCGGTCTTCAGCGTCACGGAGAAGGACTTGTGACCCTTGGCCCCGGCGAACGACGTGTCGGGGGGGAGGTCCGCCTGACCATCCGTGGACTCGAAGCGGACGGTGCCAGCGTAGCCGGTGGCCACGTTGCCGAAGGCGTCCCTGGCGGTCACCTCGAGGAGGAGCCCGGTGCCCGCGACGACCGGCTCCGTGGGCGCGGGTACGAACGCCAGGACCAACCGCGTGGCGGTGCTGTGGGAGACCCCCACCGTGTCGGAGCCACTCAGCGCCAGGGCCATGTCCGTCACGGTGAGTTGGGTGGAGACGGCCTTCTCCAGCGTGAAGGAGAACAGACGGCTGCCCTTGTCCTCCGGCGTGAAGGAGTAGTCGGCCGGCACCGTGGCGCCGGTGGCGTCCGCGGTGAAGCTCACGATCCCGGTGTAGTCCTCCACGGCGTTGCCGAGGCCATCGCGCATGGTGACGCGCGCGGAGAACGGGTTGCCAGCCACCGCGGACTCCGGGGCCTCCAGTACGAGGGCCACGGGAGCGCCCCACTTCACGGTGGTGCTGGCCGTGCCGGAGAGCCACGAGAGGGCCTTGTCCTCCACCTTGAGGGTCTGCTCGCCCAGGGTCACCACCGTCACGGTGAACTCCTTGCGGCCCAGGTCGGCGGTCGTGAAGGTGTACTCCGGCAACGGCCCGCCCTTGGGGTCGGAGAAGGTGAAGCGCACGGTGCCGGTGTAGCCGGTGTCACGCACGCCGAAGCCGTCGAGCACCTCGACCGCGACCGTGGCCGAGTCCCCCGCCTTCATCGTGGCCGGCAGCCCCGTCAGCATCAGCTTGCCCAGCAGCACCTCCACCTCCGCCGTGCCGTCCGTCAGCCCGGTGGCGGATGCCTTGAGGGTCTGCACACCCTCGGTGCGCAGGATGATGGGCTCGAAGGTGTACTGACCCTTGTCGGTGGCGGTGAAGGCATGGGCCTCCGGCAGCGAGGCGGCCAGGTCACCAGAGGAGAGCGTCACCGTACCGGTGTAGCCCTCCGCGACGTTGCCGTGGGCATCGAGCACCGTCACCGTCGCACGCGTCTTGGTGCCATAGGAGACCTTCGGGGCCTCGGCCGACAGCGTCAGGCTCGCGGCCGCGCCGTGCTGGATGTCGAAGGGGTTGCTCGTGGCCGAGGTGAGCGAGAAGGACGTGGCCTCCAGGGTGTAGCCCTGGCCGGCCTTGTCGATGCGCACATCGGAGAACGTGGCCACGCCCTTGTCGGCCGTCGCGTAGAAGGGGCCGAAGCCGGCAACCCCCTTCACCGTCAGCGTCACCAGGGAGGTGGCGTTGCTCGCCAGCAGCCCGTCGGCGTCCTGGATGGCCACGCGCAGGGGCACCTGCGTCGAGCCGGCCGTCCCATTCGTCGGCTGGTCCAGGAAGACGAGCTTGGAGGGGGTGGGGAACGGGGTGGAGACCGGGCGCGTGGTGCGCACGGCGTTGCCCGCGTTGTCCTTCACCTCCAGGGCCAC
>NZ_DASVWK010000302.1:0-12753 GCF_036389735.1 Archangium sp.
GAAGAGGGGCGGGTTGACGACCCAGAGGAACTTCCACACGCCGCCGCTGCCGTACTCGGGGATGAGCCCGAGCTTCTTGGCCACGTGCACGCGCAGGTTGGCCATCACCGTGTGCACCAGCGACTCGCGGCCGAACTGGAAGACGAGGAGATCGCCCGTCTTCGCGTTGCAGGCCTCGTTGATGGCCTGACGCAGCGCGGGGGTGATCGTCTTGGACAGGGGCGACTGCGTCCACTCGCCGCCCTCGCCCACCTTGGCGCGCGCCAGACCCTTGGCGCCGTTCTGCTTGGCGAACTCCTCCAGCTTGTCGCTCTCGGCGCGGCTCATCGGCTTGTCGCCGGGGATGACCATGGCCTTGGCGATGCCACCCTGCTCCACCGCCTCCCAGATCATCGGCACGCCGCCCCCGGCGCCGTGCTGGCGGATGAGGTCGGTGAGCACGATGTGCTCCAGCCCGAAGCGCAGGTCCGGCTTGTCATTGCCGTACTTCGCCATGGACTCGTCGAAGTTCATCCGCATGAAGGGCGTGGGGATGTCGATGCCCAGCACCTCGCCCCACAGCTTCTTCAGCAGCCCCTCGATGATGTTGAAGATGTCGTCCTGGGTGACGAAGCTCATCTCCACGTCGATCTGCGTGAACTCGGGCTGCCGGTCCAGGCGCAGATCCTCGTCCCGGAAGCACTTGACGATCTGGAAGTAGCGGTCGAAGCCCGCCACCATGAAGAGCTGCTTGTAGAGCTGGGGGCTCTCGGCCAGGGCGTAGAACTTGCCCGGGTTGAGCCGGCTGGGGACGAGGAAGTTGCGCGCCCCGCCCGGCGTGTACTTGCCCATGAAGGGCGTCTCCAGCTCCAGGAAGCGGTTGTCCACCATGTACGAGCGGGTGAGCGCGTTCATCTTCGAGCGCGTCATCAGCGTCTGCTGGAGCGGCCGGCGGCGCAGATCCAGGAAGCGGTACGCCAGACGCTTCTCCTCCGCCGTGTCCACGTTGTCCTCGACGAGGAAGGGCGTGGGCTCGGAGCGGTTGAAGATGGTCAGGTCCGTGGCCTTGATCTCGATCTCACCCGTCTTGAGCTTGGGGTTCACCTGGGTGCCGCGCGAGGCGACCTTGCCCCTGATACCGATGCAGTACTCGAGGCGCAGCTGGCCCGCCACCTCGTGGGCCTCCTTGGCGATGTCCGGCTCGAAGACCACCTGGGTGAGGCCCTCCCGGTCACGCAGGTCGATGAAGACCGCGCCGCCGTGGTCTCGCCGGTTCTGCACCCAACCGAAGAGGACGACTTCCTCGCCGATGTTGGCCTTGGTGAGCTGCCCGCAAGTGTGAGTACGCTTGACCTCGGTAATGAACGGGACCGCCATGACACCGCCTGCACTGATGGGGGGGAGTGGAAGGGGGGCACCATAGAGAGCGTGGAAACGGTGCGTCAAGGAATCCGAGAGGGCCGGCCCCCCCGGCTTCAGGTGTCCACCGGTCCCGTAGTAGAAGGGCGGCATGGTCCGAAAGCTGACAGCCGCCGCCGCACTCGCGACGCTCGCCGCCTCGTGCGCGCCAGAGACCCAGACCCCCGTGAAGGTCCGCGCGCTCGTGCTCTCCAGTAATGGCACGTACGAGCCCCAGGAAGTCGAGCTCAAGACGGTCAAGGACATCGTGACCCTGGAGGGCCAGGTCGTCCGGCTCCTGGGGGGCGCGAACGTCCGGTTGGACTCGAACGATCCCGAGCTCCAGGTGGCCACCACCGAGGAGGCGTTGGAGCGCGCGCTGGTGAAGGACGAGGGCCGCCCCGTTACCGCCAGCTACATCACCGACGCCCAGGGCGTGCTGTGGCCGGCGGACTTCCACACGTGGAACCTCGTCACCACGTATTACAACCTCGAGCGCGCCTGGGACTACTTCCGCACCATCGCCGAGGTGAGGGCGGCGGATCTGCCCCAGACGAAGGCGTACTACTTCCCCGACTTCGTCCTGGCCGACCTGGACGACAAGCCCCAGCGCGACAACGCCCTCTACTTCGCCCCGACGAGCTCCTTCCTGGTGCTGCCCTTCGACCAGGTGCAGAGCGCGCCCCTGGCCATCAACGCCTCCGTCCTCACCCACGAGTACGCGCACCTCGTCTTCAACCGCCTCGCGTACAGCGGTCGCACCCTCCCCGAGGCCATTACCACCTGGTCGGCCACCGGAGGCATCGCCACCCCGGGCCTCAACGTCCTCAAGTCGCTGGACGAGGGCCTGGCGGACTTCCACGCCTACGTGGCCTCGTGCCAGTCCAGCTTCGGCTGCAACACGCGCGTGCTGGCCACCTCCTTCGAGGGCAAGCCCGTGGACGACCGGGACCTGACGAATCCCCGCAACTGCATGACGCGGGATCTGCGCTCCCAGCTCACCGACACCAACTTCGCCACGTTCAGCGGCCGCGAGTACCAGGTGGGCACCATCCTCGCGACGGCGCTCTTCAAGGCGAGCAGGACGGCGGCGGACCGGCAGGTGCTGGCTCGCGCGGTGACGGCGGCCTACTCGGACACGTCCGTGGACAAGCCCGGCCTCGCCCAGCGCACCCGCGAACACCTGAACGACCAGTCGAAGTTCACGCTGGGGCTGGCGATGCGGACCCTCGTCCAGCACCTCCCGTCCGGGAACATCGAGCTGAAGCAGGCCGTGTGCACCCAGCTCGCCACGCACCTCCAGATTCCCATCGACGAGCTCGTCGGCGGCAAGGACGACTGCCCGGCCAGCACCACCGTCAACTCCTCCTGCGAGTCGATCAACCCATGAAGACCGCCGCCATGAACTCCTGGCTCCTCCCCTGTCTCCTGGGCGGACTCGCCCTCGCCACGCCCGCGCTCGCCCAGGACGAGGACGCGCCCTACACCTACCCGGACGACGAGAAGAGCGAGGAGGAGGAGAGCCCGCGCCACCGCCGCCCCCACTCCTCCAAGGAGGACACGTCGGACGACTACCGCCGGGGAGACGAGGAGGAGGACGAGAAGGAAGAGGACTTCGATCGGATGGCGGGCCTGGATGACCCGAACACGGGCATCGCCTTCGAGGTGCTCGGCGGCGCCATGTTGCTGAGCAGCCCGCGGGGGCAGTTCGCCGACGTGCTGCCGGCCGTGGGCGGGCGCTTCACCTGGGAGTTCGGGCGCATCCTCAACGTGGAGGCGCTGCGCGAGGCGCTCTGGTTCGACGTGCGCTACACGTACGCCGGGGTGCGCGAGGGCACGAAGCTCATCATCGGCGACACGCGGCTGCACTACGCCACGATCGCCCCGGCCTACGAGCTGACCTTCGGGGACAGCAAGGACTATGGAGCCTACGTGCAGGTCGGAGGAGGCATCACGTACCAGCAGACCTCCCTGACCGTGGGCGACAAGATGACGCAGGTGGACGGCCTCAAGTCCCTCATCCAGTACGGCATCGGCCTGCGGGGCCGCACGCGGGTGTCCTCCGTGTCCAACACGCGGCTGGCCTGGCGCATCGAGCTGATGCGCTTCCGCCGCGGCTACATGGACGACACCTTCGTGGGCGCCAGCCTCGGGACCGCCTTCTAGGCGGCCCACCCGGTCACCCGGCCACGACTCAGTGCTCGTGGCCCGGGGCGTGCGCGTGGCCGTGCTCCAGCTCCTCCGCGGTCGCCGCGCGCACCTCGCGCACCGTCACCTCGAAGTGGAGCGTCTTGCCGGCCAGCGGGTGGTTGAAGTCCACCACCACCGTCTTGGGGCGCAGCTCCTTGACGAGGAAGTCCACGTCATCCCCCTCGTCGTCGGTGGCGCTCACCACCCCGCCCTCCTCCAGCTCCATGTCCGGCGGGAAGTCCTCGCGCGGCACTTCCTCCACGCCGTCCGGGTCGTACTCCCCGTAGCCCTCCTCGGGAGAGACCTGCACCTTCAGGGACTCGCCGGCCTTCTTGCCCTCGAGCGCCTTCTCCAGCCCGGGGACGATCTCCTCGTACCCGTGCAGGTAGACGAGCGGATCTCCCGGATCGCTCTCGTCGATGAACTTTCCGTCTCCCAGGTGCAGCCGGTAGTCGATGGAGACGACACTGTCCTTAGCGATTTGCATGACCGCCCTCCTCGGGGCGTGGCAGCGAGAGCGCGCTCGGAGCCGGGGCTCCTGCCACGCCAGGCTGATGATGGGGTTGCGCACGTGCTCTTGCAGGGCCCTGGCGCTCCCCTGCCTGCCAGGCGAGAGCGTGCCGGCCCCATCTACCACAGCGGTTGGGACCGGTGTTGAAGAGAGGACGCCCAAACCCTCATTGGAACCCGCCGCGTCATGAAGAATGGCTACACCTTGGAACGGGTATGCCCAAGGTCGCGGACTTCATCGAGAAACACCGGGAGCAGCTCGTCGAACGCTTCGTGCAGCGAGCAGGCAACCTGGACTCCGCCCGGAGCCTCAAGCCCTACGAACTCGTCGACACCCTGCCCGAGTACCTCTCCACGCTCGCCACCATCTCCCGGCAGGGCCACCGGGGCGACCCGGCCGCGACGAAGAAGCGCCTGGAGGGAACGCACATCGGCCTGCGCCTGCGGCACGGCTACTCCCAGGAGGAGGTGACGGCCGAGTACGCCCTCATCGGCCGCCTCCTCGCGTCGCTGTGGGAAGGCCTTCCGCGCGAGGAGCAGCCCCCTCCCGAGGACACGGGGCTGCTTTTCGAGGAGCTCCAGGACGCGATGAACCAGGTGGTCGCCACCTACAGCGGCTATACCCTGGAGGACCGGCAGGCCGAGAAGCGCACCCAGCGCCAACTCGACGCGCTCGCGCCGAAGGCGCTGGAGCGGAGGGGACAGCCCTCGGCCTCCCAGCTCGCGCCCCTGCTGGAGATCATCCAGGAAGCCCTGCACGTGGATGGAGCGGAGTTGCTGCTGGTGGATGGCCAGGGCCAGGGCCTGGAGTGCGCCGCCGTCACTGGCGCCTTCCCCTCCTTACCGCCAGGGCAACCGATGCCGCTGCACGGGCGCTCCTTCGTGGCGCGCGTAGCGTCCTCCGACGAGCCCCTGCACCTGCCAGATGCCGCCACCAGCCCCCCTGGGACCGTGCGCGACGAGGTCCGCCACAGCGGCCTGCGCTCGCTGCTGGCCCTGCGGTTGTGGCCTCACGGCAAGCTGCTGGGCGTCCTCACCGTGGGGGTGAAGGAGACCCGCGTCTTCGAGCCCCGGGTCCAGCGCTACTTCGAGACGCTGGGGGAGTCCCTCTCCAGGATCCTCGACCGCGCCCTGCTCGTGGGAGAGCTGCGCCACAGCGAGGTGCGCTTCCGCCGGATTTCGGAGGCGGGCATCGTCGGCATCGTGGAGTGGGATGCCTCCGGCCGCATCACCGCCGCGAACGACACCCTGCTGCACATGCTGGGCTACACGCGCGAGGACGTGAAGACGGGCCGTCTCAACTTCCGCACCCTCACTCCGCCCGAGCACCAGGAGGCCACCGAGCGCACCGTCCGAACCTTGAAGGAGACAGGAGTCATCCAGCCCTTCGAGAAGCAGTACCTGCACCGGGACGGCCACCGCGTGGACATCCTCATCGGCAGCGCCACCCTGGATGAAGCACGCGAGCGGGGCATCGCCCTCGTGCTGGACATCTCCGAGCGCAAGCGTGTCGAGGAGGAGTACCGCACGCTCGCCGAGTCCATGCCCCAGGTGGTGTGGACGTCCCGGCCCGACGGCGCCCTCGACTACATCAACCAGGTGTTCGCCGACTACATCGGCAAGAGCACCGAGAAGGCACTCGGCCGCTCGTGGATGGAATTCGTGCACCCGGAGGACCTGCCCCTCACCGCCGAGCGCTGGACGCAGGTGGTGTCCACCGGTGGGCGCTACGAGGTGGAGCACCGGGTGCGGCGCGCGGATGGCGTGTACCGCTGGTTTCTCACGCGCGCCCAGCCCATGACCGAGGCCGGGCACGTGGTGAAGTGGTTCGGCACCAGCACCGACATCGAGGACAAGAAGCGCGAACAGGGCCGCCTGGAGCTGCTCGCACGCGCCTCGACGCTCGGGACCTCCCTGGACTACGAGCGGACCCTGGCCCAGGTGGCGCAGTTCGCCGTGCCCGCCCTGGCGGACTGGTGCTTCGTGGACATCATCGGAGAGGACGGCAAGGCCCGGCGCGTGGAGGTGGCCTTCCGGGATCCGTCCAAGGCCGCGCTCGCCGAGCAGACCCGTCGCTTTCCCCCCGGGAACAACCCCGAGCAACCGTCCGCGCAGGGCCTGCGCGCGGGCAAGACGGTCCTCATCCAGGAGTACACCGAGGAGCTGCTCCGGCAGCAGGCGCAGAACGAGGAGCACCTGCGGCTCTTCCTGCACATCGGCGTGCGCTCGGTCATCGTGGTGCCCCTGGTGGCCCACGGACGCCAGCTCGCGGTGGTGACCTTCGCGACCACGAAGGAGTCCGAGCGGAGGTATGGCCCCGAGGATCTCATGCTCGTCGAGGAAGTGGCGCGTCGGGCCGCCCAGGCGGTGGAGAACGCGCGCCTGCACCGTGGTCTCCAGCAGAGTGAGGAACTCCTCAAGACGGTCTTCGAGACGCTACCCGTGGGGGTGTGGGTGACCGATGCCCAGGGGCTCCTCACCATGAACAACGCCGCCGTCCGGCGCATCTGGGAGGGCGCTCGCCGGGTGAGCATGAAGGACTACGGCGAGTTCGAGGCCTGGTGGTTGGAGACTGGCGAGCGCGTCACGCCCGAGCAGTGGGCCCTGTCGCGAGCGCTGAGCAAGGGTGAGACGATCCTCAACGAGGTTCTCCGCATCCGGACCTTCACCGGCAAGGAGCGGATCATCCTCAACTCGGCAGCGCCGCTGTACGACGCGGAGGGACGCATCTCGGGAGGCATCGCGGTGAACGAGGACATCACCGAGCGGATGCGCGTGCAGGAGGAGGTCCGCCAGCGCGCCGAGTTCGAGCGGCAGCTCATCGGCATCGTCAGCCACGACCTGCGCAACCCCCTGGGCGCCATCAAGCTGGGGGCCACGGCACTGCTCCAGCGAGACGACCTCAACGAGCGGCAGACGAAGAACGTGGTGCGCATCCAGTCCGCCGCCGAGCGCGCCATCCGCCTCATCCGCGACCTGCTCGACTTCACCCAGGCCCGCCTGGGCGGTGGCATTCCGGTGAGCCCCAAGCCCATGGAGCTGCATGGCTTCACCCGGCAGGTGGTGGACGAGGTGCAGCTGGTCCACCCGGAGCGACGCCTCGACGTGGAGAGCCAGGGTGACGGGCGGGGTGAGTGGGACCCGGACCGTCTGGCCCAGGTGCTCACCAACCTCCTCACCAACGCCCTGAACTACAGCCCCGCCGACACTCCGGTGACGGTGCGCTCACGCGGAGAGGACGGGACGGTGCTGCTGGAGGTGCACAACGCGGGCGCCCCCATTCCTTCCGAACAGCTCCCCCGGATGTTCGAGCCCCTGGAGCGCGGAACCGGCCAGCAGGACCGGGTGGGCAGCAGCATCGGCCTGGGTCTCTTCATCGTGAGGCACATCGTGGAGGCGCATGGGGGCACCATCTCGGTGCGCTCGGAGGCGAAGGAAGGGACGACCTTCACCGTCCACCTGCCACGCAAGTGTCAGACACCGCCCCCACCCGGAGAGGGGACTACTCCTTCCTGGCGATGACGCCGCAGGCCACGCGGCTGCCCGAGTTGCCCGCGGGATCCGTGACGAGATCGTCCTCGCCCGCGTGGATGACGATGGCCTTGCCCACCACGTCCTCGGAGGAGCCGTCGCCGAGCTTCCACTCCTTCTTGGAGAGCGTCAGCGTGCCCTTGCCATCCTGGCCGATCTCGATGTTGCCGAGGTCTCCCAGGTGGTGGTTGGCGTCGGGCGAGCCGTGGGTCTTGGTCGTCGGGTTCCAATGGGCGCCCGCGCTGGAGGCATCGGCGGCGCTACAGTCACCGTTCTGGTGGATGTGAGCCCCGTGCTTGCCCGGGGTGGCGCCGGAGACCTCCAGCATCAGCGTCACCTGGTCACCGTCCTCTTGGAAGGTGGCGGTGCCAGTGGTGGAGCTGCCGCTGCGGCTCTCCAGGCGGGTGGTGGCCTGCCGCTCCTCGCCGCAGGCGACGAGGGCGAAAGCCGCCGCGAGGACAGTGGTTCGGAGGCTGATGTCGAACAGCTTCTTCATGGCGACTCCTGGCGAATCAATCGCAGACAAAGGGGACGATGCACGTCACCGACGCGTTCTCGCTGCCCTCGTTGTTCACCCTGCACTCGGCTTGCTGGTAGCCACCGGCGCGGTAGCACAGCTCCTCGCAGGGGGTGCCCGGCGCGGGCGTACCGCCGTCGGCCGAGCGCACGTTGGCCACCCAGAACGTGTCCTCATACGTGGGACTCCTGCCCTCGCAGTTGTCCTTCGAGGTGTCGCAGCCGAGCAACGAGAGGGTGGGAACGGCCAGCAGCAGGAAGACGACGGTATGGCGGCTCATGGGCACCTCACGACGAGCACCAGACCTCACTCCCAGGAAAAATCACACACCACCTCGAGCTCTCCCGTTGAGTGCGTGACGACCTGGATGCCCTGGGCCCGTGCCGTCTCGAGCATCTGTCGTACCAACCCCTCATGGAACGGAATGGGCATGAAGCTACCCTCCATGCGGATCCACCCTCGGGTCGGCCCCGTCCATTCCAGCCTGGAGCTTCCATGGTTCACCGCGATGCGGAAGGCCGTGGGCATGATGCTGAGCAACGGCTGGGGGCGCCCCTGGGTCAACTTCAGCATCGCCTTGCCCGTCACGGACTCCAGGAAGTCGATGGCGGCCTGCCGCCCTATCTGCTGTAGCGCGGCCTCCGCACCGCCATGCCGCTCGGCGAGCGTGGGCAGCGCGGTGAAGAGGATGGGGAACAGCAGTTGGACGGAGTAGCTGAAGAAGTCCACGAAGCGCTCCTGGCCACACGCCTCCTGGCAACGCCGCACCAGCGCCTCGTCCCCCAACGTCCGGAGGTTCTCCAGCATGCCCTTGAAGAAGAAGCCACGCATGGTGTGCTCTGGCTTCACGAACGTCCTGCGCCGCTCCAGATCCTGGAGCCAGAATTCCAAGGGCTGTTCACCGCGAACCATGCCTTCTCCCGGCTGTCCCAGGCGATCATATAGGCTCGTCGGTCGCCGCCCCCCAACAACCCGACGGAGAAGTTCTATGTCTTGGCTGCGTACAATCGCCATCCTGGCCATGGTCCTGTCGCTCGGCCTTGGTGCCAGTCCCGCTTCCGCCTCGTCCTTCCGCACGGTCGACATCATGGCGCGTGATGGAGTGGTCCTGACGGGCAACATCTTCACGCCCGACACCCCGGGCCCCCACCCGGCCATCCTCTTCATCACCAGTTGGGCGCTGCCCAACGTCGAGTACCTCGCCCAGGCCCAGCGGTTCGCCGACGACGGGTACGTCGTGCTCTCGTACACCCCTCGCGGTTTCTACCTCTCGGGGGGCTACATCGAGACGGCCGGGCCCAAGGACGTCAGTGATGTGAGCGACGTCATCGACTGGCTGCTCATCCATACCCCTTCGGACCCGGCGCGCATCGGCTCGGCGGGTATCTCGTATGGCTCGGGGATCAGCCTGCTCGGCGCGGCGTTCGACCCGCGCATCCGCGCGGTGGCCGCCTTGAGCACGTGGACCGATCTCCAGTACTCGCTGCTCTCCAACCAGACCCGTCACCTGCAGTCCGTGGGGCTCCTGAAGCTCGCCGCCGAGCTGACGGGGCGCCCCTCGCCGGAACTCCAGCAGACGCTCTCGGACTACTTCGGCAACCAGAACCTCTCCCGGGTCACCGCCTTCGCGCAGGTGCGCAGTGCCTCGACGTACCTCGATCGTCTCAACGCGAACCGCCCCGCCATCCTCCTGGCGAACGCCTATGGCGACAGCCTGTTCGCGCCCAACCAGCTCACCGACTTCTTCACCCGGCTGACGGTGCCCAAGCGGCTCGAGCTTCGCCCGGGCGATCATGCCATCCCGGAGCTGACCGGCCTGCTCGGCCTGCCCAACGACGCGTGGCTCGGCGTGCACCGCTGGTTCGACTACTACTTGCGTGGGGTGGACACCGGCATCGCCGCGGAGAGACCGGTCCAACTCCAACCGCGCGGCCAGGATGGCTACGAGTCCTATCCCTCATGGAATGCGATCTCCACGAGCACGGCGCGCTACAACCTGGGTGAGGTGGACTGGCGGAGCGGCGAGGGCGAGCTCGTATCGAGCGCGCGGACGGGCTGGAGCTGGACGATCCTCGCGGGCGACGACACCGTCGCCCATGGCGGAGCCGTGCTGCTGACGAACGGCGCCGAGGCGCTCACGGGCGAACCGGCGACGGCGTGGATCCCCTCGGTGGATCGGGACAACGCGGGCGTCTGGCAGTCGGACCGGCTGACGAGTGCGCGACGTCTGCGGGGGGCCGCGCACCTGCGCTTGACGGTGACTCCTGGCAGCTCCGGGCAGACGACGGTCATCGCCTACCTCTACGACACGGACGCGTACGGGACGGGGCGCCTCGTGACGCATGTGGCGTACACGCTGCGTGGGGCGGTGGCTGGCCAGGCGTACACCGTGGACACGGACTTCCCGGCCACGGCCTACGACGTGCCGAGCGGGAATCGTCTCTCGCTCGTCATCGACACCGTCGATCCGCTCTACGCCGATCAGGCGGCGCCGTTCACCTCGATGAAGTTCTCCTCGCCTTGGAGCAATCCGTCCTACGTGTCGCTGCCGCTCCAGTGACCAGGCCCCAGGCGTGAGCTGGACGCGGGACGGCTCGCGGGAAACTCGCTTGCTCACACAGGGGGTCACATCGCGTCTTACGAATTGTTTCAGGGGACGCGCGGGGCTTGGGTTCCGGGCGAACTCATGAGACAGAGTAGGATGAAGGCCGGGTCGTGCCGGGCCCCGACCCCTCTCGCGGTGAGGCTTCGTGCGCTTCCAGTTGGATTTCGATCGCGGGATGGAGCACTTCGCGCGGCTGTCGTACCGGCGACCCGGACGGGTGCTCGCATGTGTGCTGGTAGCGGCCCTGCTGGCGGGCGTGCTCGCCGCGCGGCTCGTCTTCCGGGGCTCGTTCGTGGAGCTGCTCCCCTCCAACACCCAGGAGGTGCGAGAACTGGAGGCGGTCTCCCGCAAGGCCGGAGGTGACGGCTATGTGGTCCTGCGGGCCCGGGGAGCGAGTCCGGAGAGCCTCCGCCGCTTCGCCCACGCGCTGGCTCCCCGCCTGGAGGCACTGGAGGAGGTGCGCTACGTCGAGTTCCGCTACGACACGCGCTTCTTCGAGGATCGCGCCCTGCTCCTCCTCTCCGCGCCGCAGCTGCGCGCCCTGCGCGGGGATCTCGAGGCCGCGGTCCGGGAGCAGAAGCTCGCCGCCAACCCGCTCTTCGTGAGCCTCGAGGACACGCCTCCGCTCTCGCTGGAGGAGATCGCTCGCCGCCACGCGCCTCGCACGATGGTGCGCGAGTACTTGAGCCCGGCGGACGGCAGCGAGCTGTACCTGTTCGTGAAGCCCGCGGGCCTCGCCGGAGACCTTGTCTTCGCCCGGCGGCTGGTGACGCGGCTTCAGGCCACGAGCGCCGAGGTGGCTCGGGACTTCCCGGGCGTGGAGACGGACGCCACGGGCGCGCACGTGCTGCGGCTCGAGGAGGACCGGCGGATGCGCCAGGATCTCACGCGCGCCTCCATGCTCTCGTGCGCCATCGCGGCGCTCATCGTCGTCCTGTCCTGCCGGCGCTTCTCCTCGCTGCTCGTGGTGGGGGCGCCCGTGGGCGTGGGGCTGCTCATCACCTTCGCGCTGGCCCAGCAGACCATCGGATACCTCAACATCATCACCGGCTTCCTCGTCGCCATCCTCATCGGACTGGGCATCGAGTACGGCCTGCACCTGGCGCTGCGCTACTCCGAGGAGCGCCGCCAGCACCCCGCCGCTGAGGCGCTGCGCGAGACGATCCTCGGCACCTGGAAGGGCGCGCTGACGTCGGCCTGCACCAACGCCGCCGCCTTCTCCGCGCTCACGCTCGCCGAGTTCCAGGCCTTCGCCCAGTTCGGGTGGATCGCCGCCGCCGGCGTGCTCTTCACCGTGCTGGCCACGTACTTGATCGGCCCGGCGCTCATCGCCCTCACCGAGCGGCTCCGTCCGGGTCGCGCCGAGGCGCCACTGCCCTCCCGCCCCTACCGCGTGGCCCCGCGCCTGCCTCGCGGCGTGCTGATGGGCATCGTCGTGGGTGTAGGCGTGCTGGTGGCCTGGTCCGCCACGGTGGTGGGCCGGATTGGCTTCGAGCCCGACATGCGCAAGCTGCGCGGAGAGTTCGCCGCCACCAGGCTGGATGATCGCATCATCTCCCAGCTGGGCCGGCGCCACTCGCCCACCGTCTTCCTCACCGAGGACGTCGCCCAAGCGGGCAAGCTCTCGACGGCGTTGCGCGAGCTGGAGGCCCGCCATGGCGAGGATCGCACCTTCGCGGAGATCGTCTCGCTCAGCGACTTCCTGCCGCGCACCGGCGCGGACGTGGAGGCGGAGCGGACCGCGCTGCGCGCCTTCGTCGACGGCCTGCCCCAGAGTGCCCGGAGCTCCGAGCGGGTGGGCCCCGCGCTGCGCCGCCTGGAGGACCTCCTGGCCGCCCGCCCCTACGGCGCGGAGGAACTGCCGGCCGAGGTGCGCCGCCGTTTCACCGCGCTGGATGGAGAGGGAAGCTTCGTGCTCGCCTTCAAGAGCGGGTCGCTCTCCGACACGGACGCGCTGCACCGCTTCGGCGATCAGATGGGGGAGTTGCGGCAGGTGGCCCAGGCCCAGGGCTTGAGCTTCCAG
>NZ_DASVWK010000303.1:0-6145 GCF_036389735.1 Archangium sp.
TGGCCGCCTATACGCGGCGCTTCGCCGAGCACCAGAAGGCCCTCGGGGCCGCGGCGAGGAGGGCCCGGGCGATGCACCTGGTGGCCCCCGCGCCCCAGTCCCTGCGCGTGCTGGTGGCCGGAGCCCTGCGGCCCCTCTTCCTTCCCGCGGGGGCGGTATGAGCTTCGGCTTCCCCTGGGGCCTGCTGGCGCTGGGCGCGCTGGTGCCGCTGGTGGCGGCGTACTTCCTCCGGCGCAAGCAGAAGCCGGTGGTGGTGAGCGCCCTCTTCCTGTGGCGCACGCCCAGCCCTCGCGCCGAGGCCGGGCCGCGCTTCGAGCGCTTCACCCGCGAGGCCTCGCTGCTGCTGGAGGTGCTGGCGGTGGTGGCCGCGGCCCTCTTCCTCGCGGACGTGCGCTTGGGCGAGGCCGCGCGGGCCCGGCACCTCGTGCTGGTGGTGGACGGCAGCCTCTCGCTGTCCGCCCGTGGGCCGGACGGGCGCCCGGTGCTGGAGCGGGTGCGCGAGGAGGCCGCCCGGCGCGTGGAGGAGGAGAAGGCCACCCAGGTGACGGTGCTGGCCAGCGGCACGGTGCCGCGCGTGCTGGCGGGGCCGGAGGTGGAGCCCTCGCGGGCCCTGGCCTCGTTGGAGTCCTTCCGCGCCCTGGGGGCGGACCATGACGTGGCGCCCACGCTGCTGTGGGCCCAGGAGTTGGCGGGCCCGGGCAGGCGGGTGCACTTCTTCACCGATGCCCCACCCGCGCCCGGGGTGGCCGTGCCCGGAGCGGTGCGGTGGACGGCCCTGGGCATGCCCCGGGACAACGTGGCGCTGGTGTCCGCGTGGCGCCGGGACGAGGGCGCCACGGCCACGGTGACGCTGCGGGTGGCGCGCTTCGGCGCGGGGCCCGAGGAGACGGAGGTGCGCGTGGTGGCCCGGCCCGGCCCGGGCGCGAAGGAGGGCACCGAGCGGCGCGAGCGCGTGCGGCTGCCCGGGGAGGGCGCGGCCACGCTGCGCCTCACCTTCGAGAACGCGGGGGACGTGGAGGTGTCCCTGCCCCCGGACGCGCTGCCCGAGGACGGCGAGGCCCGTCTACCGCCCGCGCCGGAGCGCCGGGTACGCGTGGCCCTGGCCGAGGACCTGGACGCCCCGGCCCGCTCGGCCCTGGAGCGCTTCCTCTCGGTGTCGCCGGAGGTGGCCCAGGGGCCCGGCGAGGGCGCATGGGTGCTTGGGCCGAGGGGCTCGGACGCGCGGGTGACGGTGGGCGCGGGCGGCACCGTGCGCACCTTCGTGGGCCCCTTCTTCGCGGAGAAGGGCCACCCGCTGCTGGATGACGTACAACTGGGCGGCGTGCGCTGGGCGGCCGGCGGCGAGGCGCCTCCGGGTAGGCCCCTGGTGACGGCGGGCGACGTGGTGCTCCTCTCCGAGGAGGAGGGCCGCGTGCACCTCAACCTGGACCTGGCCCGCTCCAACGTGCAGCGCACGCCCGCATGGCCGGTGCTGCTGGGCAACGTGCTGCGCGAGGCCCGGCGCGCCCAGGAGGGCTTCCCCCGGCGGCAGCTCTCCCTCGGCGAGCCCCTGGCCGTGGTGACGGTGGCGGGCGCGCGCTACACGCTGGAAGGGCCCGAGGGCGACAGGCCCCTCTTCGGCGCGGGGGCCCTCACCCTGCCACCACCCGTGGTGCCCGGCCGCTATGTGCTGGAGCGGGACGGCGAGCCGGTGGATGCGGTGGAGGTGCTCGCGCTGGACGCGCGCGAGTCGGACCTGCGCGGGCGCGGCGAGGGCGACCGGCCCGCCGAGTCCGCGGGCGAGGACACCGGCGGGGAGTCTTCCTCGGGCCGGGCGTGCTGGCCCCTGCTGGTGCTGCTGGCGGCGCTGCTGGCGGACTTCCACCTCACGCGTCGCACGGAGGTGAAATGAGCTTCTCCCTGCCGCAGGCGCTGATGCTGCTCGTGCCGCTGGGCCTCTTCCTGTGGAAGCGCGGCCAGCGCCCCGGCCCGCCCATGGTCCTGCGCTGGGCGCTGCTGCTGCTCGTCGTGGGCGCGCTGGCCGGCCCCGAGTGGGTGCTGCGCCACGCGGGCAGTGACGTGGTGGTGGTGGTGGACCGCTCGCGCTCCATGCCCGCCGAGGCGGGGCGGGTGGCCTCGGAGCTGGTGGGCCTGCTGGAGTCGCAGCGGCGGCCCGGGGACAGGGTGGGCGTCCTCTCCTTCGGGCGCGAGGCCCGGGTGGAGCAGCCGCTGTCGGAGACGGGGCGCTTTGGCGGCTTCACCCGGCCCGTGGACGCCGAGGCGTCGGATTTGTCGGCGGCGCTGGACGCGGCGGGGGCCCTCATTCCCCCGGGCCGCACGGGCCGGGTGCTGGTGGTGTCCGACGGGCGGGCCACGGGCGCGGACGCTCGCGGCGCGGCCCGGCGGCTGGCGGCACGTGGCCTCCCGGTGGACTTCCGCCAGGTGGCCCGCGAGGACTCGCCGTTGGACCTCGCCGTCCTCTCGCTCGACGTGCCCGCCGCGGTGACGGCGCGCGAGCCCTTCCAGATGACCGGGGTGGTTCAGGCCACGGCGCCCGTCACCGGCACGGTGCGCCTGGAGCGCGATGGCCGCGTGCTGGTGAAGGGGCCCTTCGACTTCCGCGCCGGGCCCAACCTGCTGCCCTTCCGCGACCTCGTGGACGAGCCGGGACTGGCGACCTACCGGCTGACGGTGGAGGCGCCGGGCGACGGGGTGGTGGAGAACGACGTGGGGCAGGCGGTGCTGCGCGTGGAGGGCCCGCCCCGGGTGCTGCTGCTCACGGACCAACAGGAGGGCACGCTGGCCCGGGCCCTGCGCTCGGCGGGGCTGGAGGTGGACGTGCGCGCGCCCTTCCCCGTGACGCTGGACGCGCTGGACGGCGTGGGCGCGGTGGTGCTGGAGAACGTGGACGCGAACCGGCTTGGCGAGCCGGGGCTCCACGCGCTGGCCTCCTACGTGGAGCAGGCCGGCGGTGGGCTGGTGATGACGGGCGGCCGCTCCAGCTTCGGGGAAGGGGGGTACCGTCGCTCGCCCGTGGAGCCGCTGCTGCCGGTGTCGCTGGAGATGCGCGAGGAGCAGCGCCGCACCGCGCTGGCCATGAGCGTGCTGATGGACTGCAGCTGCTCCATGGGCGTGCAGGTGCCGGACGGGCGCACGAAGATGGAGCTGGCCGCCGAGGGCGTGGTGGGCGCGCTCACGCTGCTCAACGAGAAGGACGAGGTGTCCGTGCACATGGTGGACACCCAGCCACATGAAATCTTCCCGATGAGCCCGGTGGAGCGGGGCCTGCCGCTGGGCGAGGTGTCGCGGGGCTTCAGCGGCGGCGGCGGCATCTTCGTGGGCGAGGCGCTGCGAGAGGGGCGCGAGCAGATACTGGGCAGCGACAAGGCGACGCGGCACGTGCTGCTCTTCTCGGACGCGGCGGACTCGGAGGAGCCGGGCGACTACCTGAAGACGCTGGCGGAATTGCAGCGCGACAAGGTGACGGTGTCCGTCATCGGCCTGGGCACGGAGAAGGACCCGGACGCGGAGCTGCTCAAGGAGATCGCCGCGAAGGGTGGAGGCCGCGTCTACTTCGCCGAGGACGCGACGAGCCTCCCGCGCATCTTCAGCCAGGAGACCATCGCCGTGGCACGGGCCACCTTCGTGGACGAGCCCACCTCGCTGGAGGCGGCGCCGGATCTGCCGCTGCTCGGCAGGCTGCCGGCGGTGGGGCTGCCGCAGGTGGGGGGCTACAACCTCACGTACCTCCGGCCGCGCGCGAGCGTGGCGATGCGGACGCTGGACGACAACGCGGCGCCGGTGCTGGCGCTGTGGCCTCGCGGGGCGGGGCGGGTGGCGGCCCTCATGGCGGAGGTGGATGGCGAGTTCACCGGCGAGCTGCGCACGTGGAGCGGCCTGCGCGCGGCCCTGGAGGGCATGGTGCGCTGGGCGATGGAGGGCGCGGGCGAGGCGGGCGAGGCGGTGGCGCGCTCGGAGCGACGGGGCAACCTGCTGCGGGTGACGCTGGACTTCGCGCCGGGCGAGGCGCTGCCGGGCGCGCTGCCCTCGCTGGTGCTGCTGCCAGGGGACGGGCGGGGCGCTCCGGTGGAGGTGCCCATGCGCTGGGAGGACGAGGACCGGGTGGCGGCCGAGTACACGCTGCCGGGCAGTGGCACGTGGCACCCGGTGGTGAAGCTGGGGACGCGGGTGCTGCGGGCCCCGCCGGTGGCGCTGCCCTACGCGCCCGAGTTCGAGCCCGGCAACGCCCAGCAGGGCCTGGAGGTGCTGCGCGCGGTGGCGGCCGTGGGCGGCGGCGTGGAGCGGCTGTCCATGGCGGGCCTCTTCGCGCAGGCGCCGGAGTCCGAGGGACGCGTGGCGCTGGCGCCGTGGTTGGTGGGGCTGGCCGTGGCGACGCTGCTGGCGGAGGTGGCGGTGCGCCGCTTCCTCTCGGCGCCGAGGCCGCGGCGGGCGGTGGCCGGAATGCGGGCGCCGAGCCCGTCCCCGGCGAGCAACGCCACCGAGGGGGGCAGGCCGCCGGACGCTCCGGTCGAGACGAAGCCGGGCCAGGAGCCCGAGAAGGAGCGCGGTGTTGACTCGGCGCTCAAGGCCGCTCGGGAGCGCGCGCGCGGCAGGCTGGGGCGCTGAGCGGCCCCCTATACTGGACCGCCTCCCTTTCAACCCCGCTGGTCCAGAAGGTCGCCGCCATGTCACGACCCACCCGTCGCTTCATTGCAATTCAAGCCTGCGCGCTCGCAACGCTCTTCTGCGGATGCTTCACGGATCCGCGCGAGCTTCCCAACGCGCCCCTGGAGACGAGCAGCAACCCGTCCGCGCTGAGCTCGCCGGACCTGGTGGTGTATGGCTGCCCTCCTGGGGCGGTGGGGGTCGTCGGCGCCACGTTCATGGGGATTCCCGCCTACTGTCAGCCCTCCGGCGGTGGCTATTACCAGTGCGATGAGCTGGGCAATCGCTTCATGCGGGACGCCTACCAGCACCCCGCTCTCGACAATGTCGTCACCGAGCTCGCCGACGCGATGTGCCCGAATGCGGCGGCCATGCCCCAGTACAGCGTCTGGGGCCCCGGCTACCGCGACACCACGGGCAAGGCGCCGCTCCCCGGCGATCTGATCGTCTTCTCGGGTGAGCTGAACGGCCTGGCGATCGCACACGTCGCGGTGGTCACCGGCATGGACGCGGATGACGTCCACTACATGCAGCAGAACATGGACGCCCCCACCGGCAGCACCGGCTGGGATGCCAAGAAGTCGTGGTTCTCGAAGTCGAAGGTGCTCTGCTGGATCCACCCTGAGCCGGTCGCCAGCCCGCCGCCGTCGAACCTGCCGGACTGTGGCTGCTTCAATGGTGAGGGCGACTACTGCGGTCTGGGCATCGTCGACCACGAGGCGTGGTACGGCTGCCGCGCCAACGTCACGTCCCCGGTGAGCTACGACAACGTCTACAGCTGCGGCAACGGCGTCTTCAGCCTGAAGTCCACGTGCTCCAACTGCGTGGCACAGCGCTACACCTCGGCGTTGGGCTACTGCGCCGATGGCAACCCCTGCGGCCACGTCTTCCGGTATTCAGACGGGACCTACTGCGGCTCCTCGACGGACAACGGCTTCGCCGGCACGGATGCGAACACCCTCTACACCTGCACGGACGGAATCGTGACCGCCACCGCCGCCTGCTCACGAGGCTGCACGCCTCAGAAGGGCGGCTCCGACAAGTGTGACTGACCGTCACGCGGCTCCGGAGACGGTTGCTTTGGGGAGCACATGAACCAGAAAACAGAGCATCCGTCGGTCGGACTGGGGGTCATCATCCAACGCGGGGAGCGGATCCTCCTGGGCCAGCGCAAAGGCTGGCAGGAGGGCTTCTACTCCATTCCTGGCGGGCTGCTGGAGACGGGCGAGACCTTCGAGGAAGGTGCCATCCGGGAGGTGAGGGAGGAGACGGGTCTGGAATTGATGGACCCGAAGGTCATCGCCCTCACCAACAATCTCGAGACCTTCAGGCAGACCGGGAAGCACCACATCTCGGTCATCCTGTATGCGAACCAGTTCCGTGGAGAGCCCACGGTCATGGAGCCTGACAAGTGCGCGGGATGGGGCTGGTACGACCCTCGCCAGCTTCCCGAGCCCCACTTCGAAGCGAGCAGGCGTGCGGTGGCGTGTTTTCTTCGGGG
>NZ_DASVWK010000304.1:0-4695 GCF_036389735.1 Archangium sp.
GCCCTCCGCCTCGCTCGTCACCAGCACCGCCCGCGCCCGCCGGTACAGCCCCGACAGCGTCGCCCGGTCGAGCTTCGGCGGTTGCACCAGCGCGTCGCCGATGCCGAGGTGCTTCACCTGGGCCCGCTGCGCCTCGTTCAGCTCCGCGCCCTGCTGCACCAGTCGCAGCTCCGGGTGCCGGCGGCGCAGTGCCGCGAACACCTCGAAGAGCACGTCCAGGCGCTTGCGCGGGATGCCGCTCCCCACGTGCAGCACGTAGGGCCGGCCTTCCAGGGAGCGCAGCACCTCGTCGCTCGTGTCTCCCGGCACCGGATCAGCGCCGAACTCCGGCGAGGCCCCCAGCGGCGCATGCACCAGCCGCTCCGGGGGCACCAGTCCGTGGCGGAGTATCTCGTCGCGCACCGCATGGGTGCCGTGGAACACCACCCCCGCCCGCTGCATCCCCTTCAGCGTGGTCCAGGCCATCGCGCGGAACCACGCTGGCCGCGGGTCCTTCTGGGGTTCGAGGATGCTGCGGAAGGCGTCCAGGTCGTGGCAATACACGCCCGTGCGCTCGGCGGGCAGCGCGTACACGAGCTGCGCGTACGTGTGGTCCACCACGTGCCAGGCGTCCAGCCCGCGCGTCCTCAGCGCCGCCCGGGCCGGGTACGCGAGGAAGCGCGTCAGCAGCCGGTCCACGTTGAGCGCCTGCCGCGTCTGCTCGCGCAGCAGGGGCAGCCGCCTCGCCACGGGCATCAGCTTTGGCCGCACCGACGTCACCCACACCGCCTCCGCCAGCGGGCCGTGGAGTTGCTCGTGCAGGGCCTCGCCCGCGAGGTCCATGCTCGGCCACCCCTCCTCGAGCGGGTCCATCAGCAGCGCCAGGCGCAGCGGGCCTCCAGGGGTGCTCATGTGTCCTCCACGACGTGCGCGCGGGTCCGGCCGAGCAGCACGTCCAGCGTATGCGCAAGCGAGAATCGCTCCGTATAGAAATCCGCAGCACGACTGCCCAGGGCGGGCCATGTCTCCGGGGCGGACAACAGGGCCTCGGCGGCCGCCTCCACCGCGGCGCCCGTGGGCTCGGGGGCCAGCGCGAGTGCGCCGGAGCCGTGCCAGAGGGGCTCGGTGGCGGGGCCGGCATTGGACACCAGCGGCACGCCCAGCCCCAGCCCCGCCATGGCGCTGCCCCGGCGCGTGCTCAGCCCGTCGGGGTAGGGCTGGAGCAGTACATCACAGGCTTTCAGTGTCGCGGCCAGGGTGTCCGCGGGTTGCCCTCCCAGCGCGAGGACGCGCCCGGCGAGCTCCGGGTGTCGGCCGGTGAGTTGCTCGGCGAAGCGGGTGCTGCCCCGGCCCGCCAGCACCACCCGGCGGCGCGCGTCCCGCCGCAGCAGCGGGGGCAACACCTGCTCCAACATCCCCACGAGGAGGTCGCCGTACGTCCCCAGGTGGCCGATGAGCACGCCCTCCGGGCCCGTGCGCAGCGAGGCCCGGGCCGCCTCCACCGCGTCCAGCGGGGGCCGCGTGGGTAGGTTGCTCGGCACGGGCAGCCACTCCAGGGGCACCCGGCGCGGCGGACGGGGGAGTCGCTCGCTCCACCACGAGGTGGAGACGAAGACGCGCTCCGCCCGGGCCACCACCAGCGCCGCCATCACCCGCGTGACGGCCCCCAGCACGTTGTGGCGCCACGGCCGCTCCCACCCCCAGGGGAAGCTCACCTCGTGGAAGAACGTCCACACCTCGTCCCCCCGGCGCGTGGCGAGCCACAGCGCGAAGGGCACGTTCATCGCCCGGTAGCCGAAGGCGTGGGGCACGTACTGCACCACCAGCCGCTTCGGGCCGGGCAGCCGCGCCAGCTCGCGCTCCAGTCGCCGCAGGCCGCGCGGGCCGAAGCCCTCGGAGAGCCGGTGCACGGTGACGCCCTCGGGCGCGGTGTCCTGCCGCTCGCCCGGGGCCCAGACGTGGACGGCGCCGCCCGCGCACGCGAGCCCCTCGGCCACCTGCCACGTGTAGTCGCTCACCCCGCCCGGCTGGGGAGGGAACTCGCCCGTGAGGAGGTGCCAGGAGACGCCGAACGCGTCCGCGTCCCGCCCGCTCATGTCCGCCCTCCCAGCACGCGCGTGTAGACGTCCCGCACCTGCGCGGCGTAGCGCTCCCGGGTGAAGCGCGCGAGCACCGAGTGCCGCGCCTCCTCGCCCAGTCGCGCGCGCAGCTCCGGCTCCCGGACGAGCCGCGCCAGCGCCTCCGTAAGCCCCTGCACGTCCCCGGGCGAGAAGGCCAGCGCGTCCTGTCCGGAGCGGAGGAGCTCCGCGGCCCCTCCCGCGGCGGACACCACCACCGCCCGGGCGCACGCCATGGCCTCGACGATGGTCATCCCGAAGGGCTCCGGCCGGGTGCTGGCGTGCACCACCCCGTCCAGCGCGCGGTAGATGCCGGAGGGCTCGGCCTGGAAGGGGATGAAGCCCACGTGGCCCTCCAGGCCCAGCGCGTGCGCGCTGGCGCGCAATTCCTCCTCGGAGTACTGCGAGCCGGGCGTGCGGTACACGGGGCTGCCCACCACGTAGAAGCGCACCGCGTGCGAGGAGAGCCGCTCCCGCAGGCGCGCCGCCGCCTGGAGGAACACCTCCTGCCCCTTCCAGCGCGCGTAGGTGGCCACCAGCCCGAGCCGAACCGTGCCCTCGGGCGCCGGGGGCAGGCCCGCGAGCGCGTCGAGCCGTGCACCGTCGGCGGGGCCGGGGGAGAAGCGCTCCGTGTCCACGCCGTTGTGGACGGGGTACACCGGGACGCGGCCGAGCACGCGCCGGGCATCCTCCGCCACCGCCGCCGAGTTGGCGATGGCCGCCGCCGCGCGCACCCCGGCCACGCGCAGCGCCCGCCGCACCAGGGGCCGCTCGCCGAGGAAGTCATGGAGGTGCCACACCACCGGGGCACCCGGGGCGCAGAGCGCGGCGAGCAGGTGCGTCTTGAGCCCGTTGGAGTGGACGAGGTCCGGCCGGAAGTCCCGCAGGGCCCGCTGGAGGGCGCGCAGGTGGCCCGCCGCGGCTGGAGTGGCCCGCGCCAGGGAGGTGCCAAAGCGAAGGAAGTGGCCCACCCCCGCGCCCCGAAGCTGCGAGTCCCCCAAGGAGGCGAGCTCGGAGGGCAGGGGCAGGGCACGTGTCTCCACGCCGAGGGCGCGCGCCTGCTCCGTCAGGGGCCCCTCCGCGCCGGCGAGGAGCCCGAGCTGGGGGGTCTCCGGTGCGCGACGCAGACAATCCAGGAGGTCCAGGAGCGTCCGCTCCGCGCCCCCCACGACGCCCACTGGACTGAGGAAGAGCCACCGCACGCGGGGAACCCACCAGAAGGAGACCCACCAGGTCAAGGTAACGATGCGACCAGGAGGGAAGGGGGCCCGGTTGGTTGTCAGGTGCCTGGAGGGCCGAGCTTCGAGGCACGGGGGAGTCAACGCTTGGGGCCGGGTGGTGGCACAATCGTGCCGCCCATGAGTCGAACGCGCCGCTACCTCCAGGGAATGGGGGTGGGATACGTCCAACAGTTGCTGTCGATGGCGGTCGGACTCTTCCTGACCCGCTTCCTGCTCCAACGCCTCGGCACGGAGCAGTACGGCCTGTGGGTCATCGGCTTCCAGCTGCTGGGCTGGCTGCTGCTGCTGGACGTGGGCGTGGTGGCGCTCGTGCCCCGGGAAGTCGCCAGCTCCACCGGGCGTCAGGACGACCCCGGGTCCACCGCGCGGCTGGTGGGCTTCTCCGCGCGGCTGGCGCTCATGCAGACGGTGCTCGTGGGGGTGGCGGCGCTCGGCCTGTGGCTGTTGCTGCCCTCGGAGTGGGACGCGCTGCGTCCGGCGCTGGGGCCCACGCTGCTCGCCTTCGTGCTCCAGTACCCGTTCCGCCTGCTGCCGGCGATCCTCGAGGGCTTGCAGGACCTCGCCTGGCAGTCCGGCGTGCAGATGGTGGCCTTCCTCCTGGGCAACGCCACCACGGTGGCCCTCGTGCTGCTCGGCAAGGGCATGGTGGCGCTCGCGTGGGGGTGGATCGTCCAACAGGGGCTCGTGGCACTGCTGGCCGGCTGGCGCCTGGGGCGGCACCACCGCCACCTCCTTCCGAGGCAGTTGCCTCCACTCGTCTGGTCCGAGGTGCGGGGCTGGCTGTCCCGGGGCGCGTGGGTGAGCCTCGACAAGCTGGCCCTGCTGCTCGTCAGTGGAACGGACCTGTTGCTGGTGGGCAAGCTGCTGGGGCCCGAGGCCACCGTCGCCTACGCATGCACGGCCAAGGCGGTGAGCATCCTCATCCACCAGCCGCGCATGCTCGTCAGCGCCGCGCTGCCGGGCCTCAGTCAGATGCGTGCCGGCGAGTCACGCGAGCGCCTGCTGCGGGTGTGCACCAGCCTCACCCAGGCCACCCTGCTCGTCAGCGGTTTGCTCGCCGCCGGAGTGGTGGCCGCCAATGGCTCCTTCGTGGGCTGGTGGGTGGGCGAGGACAAGTACGTGGGGCTCGGCGTCTCCGCGCTGTTCGCCGTCAACATGGTGCTGCGCCACCTGGCCAATGCCACGGCGCTGGCCACGTTCTGCTTCGGGGACGAGCGCCGCATCGCGCTCACCACGCTCATCGATGGCGGGCTGGCCTTCGTGCTTGGCGCGGCGGGGCTCAAGCTCTTTGGCCTCATCGGCGCGCCGCTCGGCACCTTCGCGGGCCTGGTGCTGGTGAGCGTCCCCTGGCACCTGCG